>JALQUR010000583.1 GCA_023260695.1 Planctomycetaceae bacterium | reverse complement strand
GAACTGACGTAATCAGGTGCTTCAGCGATGAGCAGAACAGTGAGGTCGTTGTCAGCCGTCTGATTGTCGACCGGCACCAGTGTCACTTCAGTACTGCTCTGACCGGCCGGAATCTCAACAGTCGCTGGAATGGTCACTGCGTTCGAGTCGGCAGTGAGACTGACCGTTACGGCGGCAGAGACATCTTCATCATTGCGTGCTATGGTGAGCGTGAGCCCGTCGTTGTTGTTTTCGGCAATCGTTGCCGAGGCCGATGTCAGGGACAGGCTGCGGGAGTCGTCATTCTGGATTGTCAGCACCGTCTCCGCAGAGTCATAGCCGGCGACGGAGACAGCGATCGCGAGGTCGCGGCTGTCCTGAAACAGCTCATCGTCTGTCACGCCGATGCTGAGCACAGCGTTGGTTTCCCCGGCAGGAATTTCAAGCGTTGCGGGGACTGCGACCACGCGAGAATCTGCAGTAACAGACAGTGCTACGGTCAACGCGGCCCGAGTGGAGCCTGTTCGTGTGACAGTCAGATCGGCTGTTTCCCCTTCAGTAATGGAGATATTCGACAGCGTTGCCGAAAGATCCGGTGTCAGCTGCGACACGGCAGCTTCCAGTGCGGGGCGAAGACCTGATTCTGCTGAATCGAGGCGTGTTGTGATGAGTGCTGCGTCCACCTGATCAGCCGGACTGCCGAACTGGCGTACCCGTCCTGGCACAGTGGAGCCGGCGATTTCCCGCTGATCATTGCCGAGCAGGCCACCGAGGATCAGTCGCCCGGGAAGATTGTTGTTTTCACCAATGACCGTGGCATCGTTGCCCTGGAGCATCCACAGGGCAGCCCTGTGAGTTACTTCCGTACCGCTGATCTGGACCAGATCGTTGCCGCGCCCCGCTGTATAGACCAGTCGCGGCATCTGCGAATCTTCGATCAGCAGCGTATCATCTCCCGCAGCCGTGCTGACGGAAACGATCCTGCCGATGCTGGTGCTGGTGATGCTGACTCGATCGTTGCCATCCGCCGTCGCGACAATAAGCGGCCCGGCAATGCTGCTGTCCTGAACACCAAGCAGAGCTGCGCCGGCAGAAACCAGTTGCACCTGCTGTTGTGCAGTGATGCTGTCAAGCAGGACAGTGTTGTCTCCGCTTCCTCCGGCAATGGTCAGGTCACCGGCGATGCTGATGCCCGTGGCTCCAATCCAGTCTGCTCCTGCACCACCGTGGATCTCGACAGTCTCATCAAATGTTACCGCATCATGAATTGTCAGGCTGTCGTCGCCGGCACGCAGCAGAATTCGCACGGATCGTTGTACCGTCGCGGAACTGCTCAGCTGGAACAATTCGTCGACACCGTTAATCGTTGTTCCGTTCAGGCCGCGGGCCATCACTCCATCCGGGACAGCAAACAGTTCGAGCTGGTTGTCGGCGGAATCGCCCGAGATTCGCAGTGCGGCGCCGTCGTCAGTGATGGAGATATTGCCGGCCAGCAGGCAACGCGATTCGAGGCCCTCGGTACGATTGACTGACCCTCGGCGACTGAAGCTGCGGCGGGACAGTGAAAGTCGGGAGAACCATGATCGCAATGTACGCATCAGTTGTATCCTGAACAGAGATCTGTTGCTGAAGTCAGTCGTGCGGCCGCCCTGCCGATGAGCCGGACGATTACACAGGCGAAATCTACCACTCTGGTATGAAATTGAGATGGAAATCAGGGGTGAAATGCGTAATTTGGGTGTTTTGGGGGATGGTCCGGCGCGTGGGATCTGAGCTGCAGGAACTGCATTCCATGGCAGCGGGAGATGCAGTGTTTGTGCAGCTGCATGGACGTCAACAACGTCGCAGCGTTGCCACCTTCATTCCGGGCCTGATGGCACATTCCGGAATGCGATCGCTCAATCAGCAATTCTGTAAACGGGATGCGTAATCGTGCCCTGCATTCGGGCAACGTGCAGAGCGGCCCTGATTTCCAGGTAGCTGCAGCTGGCCTGCAAAGTTTCGTGAATCACCTTGAGTCCACCGAGGTGGGGCTCCAGTTGATTGACACAGTCGCAGATCCGGGCGATGACTTCCGGTGCGACCAGTGAACTGTACTCCAGCAATCCCGCAGCGGCTGACTGCAGCAGGTGTTCTCCGATGGTTGAGACTGCCATGCTGCGGTGCTCTGCAATCGAGTCCGGATCCTGCTGCTGTTGCGTAAACAAATGCCACGAATACAGTGCGCTGGGGTACAGTTCGGTGACGGGAACATCGATCCGCATGGTTCGGAAACTGGTGAGCGGTCCATCCTTCACTGCTCGAAACAGTTCCCCGGATGTGACTCGGCGATCCTCCGGACAAGTGTCATTTGGTTTCTGCTGTGGCGGTGACGGTGGTTTTGCTGCCGCCACGAACCGGCAGCCGTCAGCCTCAATACGGACCGTTGGCATCTGCTGCCGTGATGGTTTTGGCTGCAGAAGTCTCTGGCGAGTCTGTCCGGAGGGAACATAGGAGTAGAACTCGAGCAGATCGAGCAGCCCGTCAGTGGGTCTGAATGTCTGGCAGAGATACTGGTCAAAGTAACCACAGCGAATCCGTTCCAGCGGAATCTGAGTCCGTACAGAAAGCATTCTGGCGTAGGCCAGTAGTTGCACGTGAACCCAGCGTTCACTGTGAGCTTTGGGTTTGTAATCCCAGATCCAGAGACAGTCGTCTTCAATGCTGAGCAGATCGATGTGGCCGCTGAGCCATTCGTCGGGCTGAATGATTGCGGCGAAGGGGCCTGACTCTTCCCGGGTTGCCCAGACGGGGACTTCCATTGCCATGGTGTGCGGGCAGTTTTCCATCATGAACATCTGCACCTGTTCATGACGTTGTTGAAACCGTCGGGAATTCATGCGCAGAGCGTCGGCTGTCTGCTGGATGCGAGCATGGCTGGTGAATGTCTGATATTCCGGTTGGGGACCTGCGTGGATCCCGGAGGAGCGAGGGCCTCGAGAGAACGGTTCGCTCGGGCAACTGGTGTGAACCAGCTCAAGGAACTGCTGCAGCTGAGGAAAGTTGTGTGCCTGCTGCTGCAGACGCAGACTATGACTGCGGAGGTGATACAGCTGGCCGTGATACAGAATCGTGGAGCGCAGTTCGGACATTTCAGCAGCAGGTCGAGGAGCAGTAATCGGTGCAGTGGTACTCTGCGGGTGCCGTGTGAGCTGACTTCAGCACTGGCCGCAGGATAACAGTCTCTGTTCCTGTTGCGAGTGAGCAGGACTCAACGTGACAGGTTGTGTATGATCCCGATCTTCAGACCGCTGCAGCATGCTGCCTCAGTTTTCCGTCAGCGACTTGTTCGTTGATCCATTGCAAATCAGGACATAACGATGACGCCGATGCACAGAAATGAGGATCCGCTAAACATTGCTCGTGCAGGTTCGGCGTCACAGCCGTCGCTGACACGGCGTGGAATCCTTGCGTCAGCATTCACAGCGGCTGCCACCGGATTGCTGCCTGCCGCGTCAGTCCGAACCATTGCTTCCTCGGCCGCAGTGTCAGCCGCGGTGCGTGAGCAGAATCCACTGTGCGTGTTCACCAAGCCATTCAATTCGCTCACGGCGGAGCAGATGGCGGAGCGTTGCCATACGCTGGGATTTCAGGGCCTGGAGGCTCCGATTCGCAGGGGGGGGCATATTGAACCTGAAGCAGTGGCGGACGAACTTCCGGCATTCATTGAGGGCCTCCAGAAACACAATCAGCAGTTGCTGGTGATGACATCGGATATCAATGACCCGAATGATGTGCTGTCGCGAAAGTGTCTGGAGACGGCTGCGTCACTGGGTGTGCGTTATTACCGACTGAAGTACTTTCGGTACGACGAAAGTCGACCGGTTCTGCAGCAGATTTCGGAATGGCGGCGACAGCTGGAAGATCTGGCTGTGCTGAATCGGGAACTTGGCATCACGGGCGTCTATCAGAATCATGCCGGACGTGGCTATTTCGGAGCGGCGATCTGGGATCTGCAGCGGGCACTGGAGCAGACGGATCCGCAGCATCTGGGGATGGCCTTTGACATTCGTCATGCGACAGCGGAAGCCGGCATGAACTGGCCAGTCAATTTCCTCATGATCCAGCCGCATGTACAGGTGGTGTACGTGAAGGATTTTCAGTGGGGGACTAAGCGTCAGCCGGAGAACGTGCCGCTGGGGCACGGCCGAGTGGACTCCGCATTTTTTGAACTGCTGCGAAAGGTCGAATTCCGCGGGCCCATTTCACTGCATGAGGAATATCTGGATCACCGTAAGCCGGAACTGGTCCCTGATCACTGGGCAGCCATTGAAAAGGATCTGCAGGTATTGCAGCAGTGGCTGGGGTAGTGTGACCACGCGATTGGTCGTATTCCACGGGGAGTACTGGCAGATGCCACGGCGGGCCGCGCAGGCATTTGCCTGTCGAGCATCGCGCGAGACGCCCTTGTGGCTGCCGCAGACGGAAAACTTCCAGCTGCAGTAAGGAGTGGTGCGGCAGCACGGTTCTGAATGAAACGAAGAGCTGACCCGGCTCTGCGACAGCCGGGTCAGGTACTTCAAAGTGCTCAACCAGTTTCAGACAGACCGATGCTTCACCATCCCTCAGTGTTTCTCCGTCGATAGTCGCAGTCGCAACCACGCCACCGACAGCGTTAACGGTGCTGCAGCCGCTGAGCAGTGGTTCATGTCAGCCCCAGCCAGTGGCGAGCTGACAGCCAGCGGGCAAACAGAAGTTTTTCAAGTGCCAGAAC
>JALQUR010000531.1 GCA_023260695.1 Planctomycetaceae bacterium | reverse complement strand
GTCAGGCCGATCTTGTGGCCATACACAGTCCGCCCCCGCGCCAGCTTGAGATCGACCCAGGCCTGGTTGATTCGGTAGGCATGCTGGCGTATTCCAGCAAGATGGCGTAGGGCGCGGGGGCGCTGTTGCGCAGCGGGATTTGAAACTGTGGGTAGTGTTTGGCCACCAACTCGCGTGCGAATGCACCCATGACCTCAAAGCCCGTCAGACCATCTGAAAGGTGGGTGCGTGCGTGCCGCAACAAGTCGACAGCATGGGCCAACGCAGTCGAAAGAAACCGGAGCCGACTGCCATTCCGGCAGCGAACCCACCCGAATTCCGATTGCACAAAAAATAAGCAATCGGCGAAATCTGCCGCCTGCTCAAACTTTAAGCAATTTCTGCTTCCCAACGAAGTTTCCGGAAAGTATCATTTTGATGTCGCCATCAGAATGATGTCGGGTGGTTTCTGCCGGACCAATGCGGTTTCGGCCGATTCTGCCGAACCTTCCTGTGCGTTCGCGCGTCGAACTACACAGGGCATTCAGGCTGCAACCTGCAGCAGGGCGACTACTGTGTCGGAGCGCCAACTCAGGAAGACAGTTGTTTCCGACGATCATGGATGACCCTGATTTGCAACATGGAGTGAGCGATGTTGGTACTTTCAAGAAAAACAAACGAGCGAATCCGTATCGGTGACGATGTGGTGATCACGGTGGTTCGAGTCAGCCACAATTCGGTTCGAATCGGAATCGAAGCCCCCCGTGAGATGCCCATTGTCCGCTCCGAGATTGCAGCGTCTGCAGAACCTGTTATTGAGGCCGAATCGGAAAGCCTCACACATCGGTGATGCTCGATGGGGTGATGCTCTCTGGGAAGCACCCTTCCCAGCAGCTGTGGCATCACGGAATCACCTGCGGTATGCAAGAAGGGCCATCTGCCCAGGCCTCCTGCCTGCCGCCAATTGCCAGAACACCAAAGGAGACGCAGTCAGCGTCTCCTTTTTTTATTGCGCAAACCCCTGGCGTCCGCCACGCCGAAAACCGGTCCCCTCAACTTGGCATTTCCGCAGGTTCAGATGTCTGTCAGAATCACCCGCAGATTCAATTCGCGGGTGTGTGCGAGTTTTCTCGCTGCGCATGATCAGTCAGAGCTGCCGCGATGAGCAACAGCCCAGGTGAACCTGTTACGCAGCAGCTCTGATTGTCCTGAGCGAATACAACTCCCGGCAGGAGCAGTCAGCATGGATGCATTTGTTCCCCAACAGAATCGGCCGTACCCACTCCATTGGTATGTCAGCCTGCTGGCCTGCATCGGTTTCTGCACGTGGTACTTCAATCCCCTCGAGTTCTTCCGCAAGACGGCGGGCACGGAGCAGCGCGATCAGCAGACAACTGACCTGAGCGACCAGCTGGGAGATCGCATTGCCATCACCACAGAGACAGACGAACTTTTCGATGGTGGCCTCCATCCAGGTTCGCAGCTGAATTCCGATGACGAATGGACTGGTCTGGTGGAGCCGGACGCAACCCCGGAGAGGGTCAGCGAAAACGTTGCCCCCGGGAATCGCTCTGTCTCGGCGGCTGGTCAGCCTCAGATTCGTCAGATTTCGTCAGCTTCCGTGGACCGAGCAGTTGCCGACGTACCTTCGGGACCATTCGGTGCCGGCGAACCAGATCAGGTTTCGCTGTCTGCTGAATTCTCAGCGGCCTTCCAGGATGCCAGTCGTGCACAGCAGGAAGACCGGATACTCGACGCTCACTCACAGTTGTCGGCGTTGTACTGGAAGTATCCGGAGCATCGAGCTTTGCTGATGGCTTCGATTCAGCAGTCGGCGGCGATGATCTTTGCGTCCCCCGACCAGCATTTTGGAGAGCCGCATCTGGTGAACTATGGGGAAACCCTGCAGAGTATCGGCAGGGAATATGGAGTTTCGTGGGCTTATCTGGCGCGCCTGAATCGCCTCAAACCAGCCCAGCTGCAGGCCGGCACTGAACTCAAGGTTGTTCGTGGTCCGTTTGGCGCCGTGGTCGACCTTTCGCGGATGACGCTGACCGTGCACGCACATGGCTGGTACATCCAGCACTACCCGATCGGGATTGGTCGCGAGGATTCAACACCAGCGGGGCGTTTTCAGGTCCAGGAGAAACTGGAAAACCCGGTCTGGTATCGTCCGGAGGGTGGTGTTGTTGCCGCCGACGATCCGCAGAACCCACTTGGAGAGTACTGGCTCGGGCTGGGGAATCACATCGGTATCCATGGCACGATCGATCCCTCTTCGATTGGTAACACCGTCTCCCGCGGATGCATCCATCTTGGTGACGACGACATTGAAGAAGTCTTCGGACTGCTGATCTCCGGATCCGAAGTCATCATCCGCCCCTGATCGCACCGGCCGAATCCCTGCATCGGTAACCCGACAGGCCTGGTACTGCACGTCTGTTGCAAATGCATCAGAAACGCGGATACTGCAGACGACAGCAACGGTGCCCCGGGCGCAACAGCCCCGCTACGCTCTCTGCAGTGGCACCGTTCATTGCGACTGATTATCAGCCTCAGTCGACTCTCACATGCCATGACAGCGGAAGGAAATTCAGTGACTCAGACAGTGCAGCCAGTCCTCTGCAACGGAGAATGGATCGTCAGCAGCGGGAGCAATACCTTCCAGGCAGCGAATCCGAAAACAGAAGAACCGATGCCGCAGACCTTTCCGGTCAGCCCGTGGGACGAAATCGACCGTGTCCTTGCCGTTGCAGCAGCAACTGCAAAGGAAATGCGAGGCTGGCCTGGTTCTCGATTTGCCGAGTTTCTCGAAGTCTATGCTGACGAAATTGAGGCTCGAGCTGATCTGCTTGTGGAAACAGCCCATCAGGAAACCGGACTGCCAGTCTCACCACGACTGAAGGATGCCGAACTTCCCCGCACGACCAATCAGATTCGACAGGCGGCCGGAGCAGCCCGCGACGAATCCTGGCGCATCCCCACGATTGATACGGGAAGCGGAATTCGCTCCATGTACGGCGCTGTTGGTCCGGTTGTTGTTTTCGGACCAAATAACTTCCCCTACGCCTACAACGGAATCGCCGGCGGAGACTTCGCCGCTGCCATCGCGGCGGGCAATCCGGTCGTGGCCAAGGGACATCCCAGCCACCCCGAAACAACGCGGATCTTCGCAGAGGCGGCCCTGGCAGCAATCCAGAAGACGGGGATGCCCAAAGGACTGGTGCAGCTGATCTACCGCACCTCCCACGAAGATGGCCTGAAACTGGTCTCTGATCCACGCATCGGTGGCGTCGGCTACACCGGTGCTCGTCAGACCGGATTGCGACTCAAAGCCGCTGCCGATGCAGCTGGTAAACCCATCTATCTTGAGCTGAGCAGTATCAATCCAGTGTTCATGCTCCCCGGGGCCCTCAAGGAACGCATGGAAGCGATCGCCGATGAATTCAAGGTCAGCTGCCTGATGGGCGCAGGCCAGTTCTGCACGAACCCCGGACTCGTGGTGATTCCGGCCGGTGATCTGGGCGAAGCATTTATGGAAGCGGTCGCTTCTCGCTTTGAGGAGTCTGGTTCAGCCACGATGCTGTCCGAAGGTGTTCGCCAGAACTTCCTTTCTGCAGTCAGCACTCTGAAGGAAGCGGGCGCTGCCGTTGTCACCGGCGGAACAGCCGGTGGTGGCACCGGAGTCTGCGTGCAGAACACGCTGATGCGCGCCGATGCAGAGGCATTTCTGAAGAATCCACACGCTCTGCAGACCGAAGCGTTCGGAAATGGCTCCCTGATGGTCACAGCTGACAGCACTGAACAGATGGCGGAAATTGCAGAGCAGCTGGAAGGTAATCTCACCGGTTCCATCTACTCTGACACCCGGGGCACCGAAGATGCTGATGCTCAGCAGATCGAAAAAGTCCTGAGAACAAAAGTCGGTCGTCTGCTGAACGACAAGATGCCAACCGGCGTTGCCGTCGTTTCTTCAATGAATCACGGTGGACCATTTCCGGCAACAGGACATCCGGGCTTCACCGCCGTTGGTGTCCCCGGATCTGTGACTCGCTTTGGCATGCTGCAATGCTATGACAATGTCCGACACGACCGCCTGCCGCCAGTGCTGCAGGATGGCAACCCGGGAGGTGCGTGGCGCCGAGTCGACGGAAACTGGACTCAGGATCAGCTCTGATCTCTCCGAAGTCCAGAAACTGCTGATGGAATCACGGAAGGGCGCTGACAGAAGTCAGCGCCCTTTTTTTCCGGTTTGCAGAGAGCCTGCAGTGCTGCCCACGGAAGTGGTCCCTCAAGGGAAGTGAACCAGCGTGTTCCCAGTGCCAGCTGATCCTGCGGACGCGTTGCCACTGCTGCCCCGAGCCGCCATCCCATCTGCCTGACGCAGAGCTGCCAGCGCGGTCGCGCGTCGTGAAAATGCTCCGCCCCACCCCGGAATTCGGCTGCTGCTGTCCCGTACTGCCTCCTCGAATGTTGCCGAATCAGTGCCTTGATTTCCTGGAATTGAACAGTGATGGGGCAGATCTCATTTTCCTGTGGATGCGTTTGGGTGAGTTCCCGATCACCTCCTATCATGCAGGAGCACTCGCTGCATCTCGCTGAAATTCAGCTGCAGCGGAATTCCACTCGTCCCTCTTCACCTTTCAGAAGAACCTCGGAGCAGTATTACAATGACCGACCAGAAGGCCACCAACGTTACCTGGCATGAGCACAAGGTTACTCGCGAAGATCGCCAGAAACTCAATGGCCATCGTGGTGCCGTACTGTGGTTTACAGGACTGAGCGGTTGTGGAAAGTCCACCATCGCAAATGCTGTGGACCAGCTGTTGCACGAACAGGGTGTGCATACGTTTGTTCTGGACGGTGACAACATCCGTATGGGACTCAACAAGAACCTCGGATTTTCACCCGAAGATCGTACCGAAAACATTCGCCGCATCGGTGAAGTCGCCAAGCTGTTTGCCGACGCGGCAACCATCGTCTCGACCGCCTTCATCTCTCCCTACAAAGCCGACCGCGACATGGTCCGCGAGGTACTGCCGGAAGGTGAATTTGTGGAAATCCTGGTCCAGGCCAGCCTCGAAACCTGTGAATCTCGTGACCCCAAAGGGCTCTACAAGAAAGCTCGTGCGGGCGAGATTCCAAACTTCACCGGGATCAGCGCTCCTTATGAGTCCCCTGAAAACCCGGAAATCGTTCTGGATTCCGACAACAAGGGAATCGAAGAACTTGCTCAGGAAGTCATCGCCTGGCTGAAAGCCAACGGTGTCCTGCCCGCGTGAAGCCACCGCAGCAGACCGATCACACAAAAAGCCCGCACACTTCCGGTGTGCGGGCTTTTTTCATGTGCGGGCTTTCTTCGTTCAGTAATCCGTGCCGTCAGCAACAGCCGGCATGACAGTCAGACTCAGCTGAGCCCGGCAAGCACATGCGTGCTGTCACCCAGTCGCTCCCAGTCCACGTCCATGCGATTCAGCATCGCCAGCCACAGATTTGTAAGCGGTGTCTCCTTTTCATAACGCAGGTGTCTGCCGCTTTGCAGCGTGCCGCAGCCACCACCTGCCAGCAGCAGCGGCAGATCTTCGTGATTGTGCGCGTTTCCATCATGAATTCCACTGCCATAGGCAATCATGCAGTGATCAAGCAGAGTTCCGTCACCTTCTTCCACCGACGCCAGTTTCTCAAGCAGATATGCCAGCTGAGTTGTGTGGAATGTGTTGATCCGGCGAATTCGCTCTTTCTTCTGCTCGTCATTCCCATGGTGTGACAGATCGTGATGCCCATCTGAAACATCAATGAACGGATACGGACGATTGCTGCCTTCATTGGCCAGCACAAATGTGGCAACGCGTGTGACATCACTCTGAAATGCCAGCAGCATCAGATCACACATCATCCGGATATGTGACTCGTAGTCCGAGGGAATTCCGTCAGGGCGAGGATAGACGGGCACTCTGACCGGCGGCAGTTTCTCCGATCGCTCGATTCGCTGTTCGATATCCCGAATCGATGACAGATACTCGTCCAGCTTGCGATTGTCATTTGCCGACAGCCGCAGCGACAGAGTCTTCGTGTCCTCTCTGACATAGTCCAGCACACTGCGTCGCCGAGCATTGCGCTCGGCCTGTCGTCCGTCGGTCTCCGTGGCAAACATGCGATCAAAAACCAGCTTCGGATTGACCTCCTTGGGAAGTGGCTGAGTCGATGAACGCCATGACATGGTGGAAGAATAGACGCAGCTGTAACCTGAGTCACAATTGCCCGCCATCGCCCCCTGCTCACATCCCAGCTCAATCGATGACAGACGTGTCTGATGTCCGATGCGGGCTGCAGCAGCCTGGTCAACAGATATCCCCGCTCGGATATTTGTGCCGTCCGTCTTGAAAGCCTGTGTCCCTGTCAGAAACGAACACAACGCTCGAGCATGATCGCCGCCGCCGTCGCCGTGAGGACGCGCCTTGTCCGCAGTCAGCCCGCTGAGCACAAGCAACTGATCCCGGACTCCCTGGAGTGGCTGCAGAATCGGAGGCAGCTCGTAATCGGCACCATCCTGCGCGGGCGTCCAGTCCGCCATGTTCTTCCCGTTCGGAACGTACAGGAATGCCATGCGATTGGGAGCAGCTGTTTCCGGCGTTGTCTCATCTGACCACGCCACCTGCGGACCCATCGCCTCCAGCCACGGAAGCGAAATCGCTGTTCCCGTACCACGCAGAATCGTACGTCTGCCAATCATGGATGCTGACTTTGCCATCACTGAATCTCCGCAAATCTCATTTCAGGAACCAGTTCCCGATACGCCGGTTCATTCTGCCACTGTTGCCGACTCCAGCCCACGTCTCATTCCGAAGGCTTCACTCTGCACAATCGCAGTAATCACCGATGAAAAACGAAAGTCCATCTGCTCAGCCTTCCGGATAATCGACTCCGTTACCGGACGATCATAGTACTCCAGTCCGCGTCCAAGCGAATAAACCAGCAGTTTCTCTACCACACACCGCACAAATTCACGACGTCGTGACAGGATCACCCGCTGCAGATCGGCCGGACCGCCGACTATCGTACCGTCCGGAAGCTCTCCCGCTGCATCAATCTCAAATTCACCATCGTGTGTCCGATACCGGCCCACGGCATCAAAATTCTCAAGCGCAAAGCCAATCGGATCCATCCTCGCATGGCAGTTGGCACACGCAGCGTTCTCACGGTGCTGCTCCAGACGCTCCCGCAGAGATCCCGTGGCAACACTGCCCTCCCCCTCCGGCAGCTCCGGAACATTCGGAGGTGGTGGCGGTGGAGGTGCTCCAAGGATCTGCTCCAGAACCCATCGCCCACGTTTCACAGGTGACGTTCGCGTCGGGTTTGAAGTGACAGTCAGAATGCTCGCCTGTGTCAGCAGACCACCGCGATCTCCACCCGGCAACGCCACACGAACAAACTCCGAACCGCGAATTGGTGTTCCGCCCGCAGCGCCACCCTCGCGACTTCCGGCTGTGTCGCGAATCCCGTAAAGGGTCGCCAGAGACTCATTCAGAAACGTGTAATCCGCAGCAATCAGATCCAGCAGACTGCGATCTTCCGTAATGATGCTCCCGATAAACAGCTCCGTTTCACGCCGCATCGATCTTCGCAGGCCGTCGTTGAACATCGGAAATAAAGTACGATCCGGCTCTGCCAGTTCCAGACGCTGCAACTGCAGCCACTGCATCGCAAAGCTCGTCACCAGCACGGACGACTTTGCGTCTGCCAGCATCCGCTGGACCTGCGGAGCCAGCTGAGCCGTCAGTTGGCCCTGATCAGCAAGTTCCAGCAGTTCGTCATCCGGCATGCTCGACCACAGAAAGTAGGACAGACGAGTTGCCAGCTGATGCTGTGACAGCGTCCTGACCTGCATCGCCGCAGGATCCTCGTCACGCTCCACTCGAAACAGAAAGTCTGCGCTGCACAGTACCGCCTGCAGCGCCAGCTGCATTCCGGCTTCCCACGGCTTCCCGTCAGCTGTGACCTGCTGTACCAGCTCCGCCAGCCGCTCAACTTCCGCTGCAGACACCGGCCGTCTCCAGGCACGGCGGAGGAACCGCTGCAGCACAAATGCAGTGCGCTCGGCCTCAGCAACATGCTCCGGAACGTCCAGCAGCATCCGCTGGCTCGCCGGCCTCGTATCAAGCGGGCCGTCAAGCGCCAGATATTCCACCCACAAGGTTGTCGGAGCAGATCCTTCCGGTGGCTGGAACTGACCAATCATCATCCGGTCGCGGCCTGCCATCTGCGGAACTGTTATCTCAACAACCTGAGCCGATTCCGGATCCCGAGCCGTCACTTCAAACTGCTCCAGGATCAGCGCCGGTGTTCTGACCGCCCCCGAAATCTGCTGCAGCTGTTCCTCACTGGAAACCTCCTGCAGCTCAGCACCCTGGACAAGAATCGCTGCCCGCACGGGCTGTTCTGACTCTGTCTTCGCATAAACTCGGACACGGAATTTGTATTCGCCGTCTTCCCACTTGTAGGGAGTATGCAGTGGACCGGTGGCGACACCGTCAGCACCATCGCTCACAAGGCGACGAAATCCGCCGTCCATGAACTGCTTCTGCACTTCCCCCGATGCAGGTTCGGTATACTGCGATGCCAGCCGACGCTTCACGACCGCTGACGGGACCGGCGTGATCGCCTTGTCCATCACCGTTTCTGCTGCTTCCAGATAACGCTCCATCAGAATCGGGGACAGTGTCAGCACATCACCGATATTGTCGAATCCATGTCCGATATCGTCAGAGGGAAAGTTTTCTGCCGGATCAAACTGCACTCCCACCAGATCGCGAATCGTATTGCGGTACTCCAGACGATTCAGCCGCCTCATCGTGACGCGCCCCGGGTCCGGTTCAGCATTGCGATCATGAAAATCAAGCACCTGTGTCAGCTTCTGCAGCACTGCATCAACAGCTGCCGCGTCGGGCTGCGGAGCGTCCGGAGGCGGCATTTCACGGGATGTCAGAACTCGCATGACCTTTTCAGTCGCCAGTCGCTGCTGGACAACCGACTGAGTATCCCGGAACACCTCCAGGGACAGCTCGGCATTGGCATCCGCGCCGGAATGACACTTCAGGCAGTACTGCTGCAGAAATGCTCGTTCCGCCTCGACGAATTGTGGCGGTTCATCGGCCGCCGCAACGCCCGCCAGGACAGGCATGATGAACAGCAGCAACTGCGGCACGAACAACGTCCGGCCACAGTACAGTCTTCTTGACATGTGCGTTCCTCGGTGGGTTTTCGATCCGGGATCGAAACGTGAGGACAATGGTGAGGTTTCCGGAACTCCCGGAACACCCGCATTCTCGCTGACCAGGCCAACGCTTGCAATCAGAAACGGACCTGCGGCTGCTGCGGAAGAATTCGTGGCAATTTACGGATGATCTGACAAGCTGCTCACTCGTGCAGATGCTTCAGCGGAGCTGCTGCTTCCGCAGAGTCATTGGGGCATGAGTCATTGGGACATTGCGTCATCGCAGCGGCCGCAGCCTGCAGCTTCAGAGTTTTCTCTGCACCACAATGCGACCGCTGGCTCGATCATACTCCGGAACAACTTCCGTCAGATCCAGCTGCGCACAGCGACCGGGATCAGCTGCGGCACCAATGCGGACCAGGTTCCTGCCTCCCCGTGTGGTGAGCAGAAATTCCTCCGTGGCAGCAACGATACTGCTTCCCCCGTCCTCAACACTCTGCCACAGACGGCAGGCCAGTTCAGCGCTGTCATTCAGTTCCCACTGCAGGGTTTCCGGACAATCCTGCTGCAGACCACTGACCAGACAACCGGCATAAAGCACGTCCTCTCCGGTAATCTGACGATCGGTTCCGGCACAGACCAGATGCACCGGCAGTTCATCAGTCAGCAACCGCGACAGAACAGCAGTACGATTGATGAAGGCACCTGTCAGGATTGCAGATGCGTCAAGGGAAAACTGCAGCGCCCGAGTGCCGTTGGTGGTCGTGAAGATCAGAGTTTTTCCGGCAACGGTTTCTGCTGGATACTCAGCCGGTGAGTTACCCAGATCGAATCCCTCAATCCGGATGCCACCGCGTTCCCCGCCCAGCAGGACTTGTTCGCCCCCAAGCTGCTCCCGCAGAGCAAATGCCTCCTCGGGACTCTGACACGGGATCACCGCTGCAACTCCCGACGTCAGCGCAGTGGCTATGGTTGTGGACGCTCGCAGTACGTCAATCACCACCGCCGTGCCGCCGGCCAGTGCTCCCGAGGGAATCAGATCAGGAAGCAGATGCACATGCAGCGGCAGAGTTCTCATCACAATACCAGTCTGAAGATCGCCGTGATCGCGGCACAAAGATGACAATTGGAGGCAGGTGAGCTAGCATCAGAGGCAGGTTCACCGTTGCGTCGGGAATTATCCTGGCCACCCGTGACCGCTCAATCCTCATCCGCTGCCGCTGTTCGCAGCTGCTGAGATTCTCAAAAGCGAAGGAATGTCGTTGTGAAATCTGCCCACCTGCTCTGCCTGCTCCTGCTGACCGGACTCGCTTCTGCCCAGGACGCTGATCCGTTACCCCGAATTGTCGTTGCTGGTCCAGGCTGGGTCTCTCTCGGCAGCGACGACTTCGTCAATGTCAACTGCGCCGATGATACCTGGAGCTTTCCTGATGGACAGATTCACTGCACGGGCACGCCGGTTGGAGTCATGCGCACAAAACGCTCATTTACCAACCTCGAAGTCTCCGTCGAATGGCGACACCTGAAAGCGGCTGGAAACTCCGGGGTCTTCCTGTGGGCGTCGGAAGCAAACCTTGCCACCCTGAAACCAGGTGGCCTTCCGGAAGGCATCGAAGTGCAGATCCTCGACCATGGGTATGCTGACAACTATCGCCGGAATCAGGGTAAGGAACCCGACTGGTTCACGACAAACGGCGACGTATTTCCCACAGGCAACGCCCGCATGACCCCCTTCGAACCGATCTCGCCAAACGGGAAACGCAGCTTCCCGTCGAAGAACCTGAGCCGTGGCACACCGGAGTGGAATCACTATTACATTCGGGCCGTCAACGGTGAGGTTCGACTCTGGGTCAATGGCGAAGAAGTTTCCGGGGGTACCGGGTGTTCTCCTGCCAGCGGTTTCCTGTGTCTGGAATCCGAAGGATCCCCGATCGAGTTCCGCAATCTGAAGGTTCGTGAGCTGCCCTGAGCCAACGGTGGACTCGTACACGCAGCACTGCCTGTGCGAAACCTCACTCCCGCGAAAACAGGTAGTGCGAAACAAACCACTCTGAGCCGCCTGCATACCCGAACAGCTCTGCGCAGGACATGAAGAAAATTCGCCACCGCGATTTCCATTTCCGCCAGTCGCTGCCGTAAGCACTCTTCAGAATGCGATCTGTCTTCGAGCCGCTGCGATCCATCATTTCCAGCCAGGCGTTGCTTGTTCGCTCGTAATGAGTCCCGTCCCACAGCCACTGCTGACGCAGATTCAGTTTCTGCTGACAGTTGAGCAGCAGGTTCTGGCTGGGCATGATTCCGCCGGAGAAAAAGTACTTCGCCATCCAGTCCGTCTCATCGCGGACCTCGAACGGATAAGCAAATCGATGATGGCAGAAGATGTGCACAAACAGCAGACCGTCCGGTCTGAGCCAGTCTGAAATGCGGTTGAACAACAACGTATGATTGCGAACGTGCTCCATCATCTCCACGCTCACCACTCGGTCATACTGCTCATTGGTCTCAAGATCGTTGATGTCACACGTACGCACCTGAAGATTTGTCAGCCCGCGTTCTGCTGCCGTTGCCAGAATGTACTCGCGCTGTGAGCTGGAGTTTGACACCGCAGTAATCCGCGCCTGCGGGTAGTGTTCTGCCATCCACAGACTGAGTGATCCCCAGCCACACCCGAGTTCCAGGATATTCTGGCCATCCGCCAGCTGTGCTCGCTCACAGGTGATCTTCAGCGAGGCCTCCTCCGCATCATGCAGATTCTGAACGCCATCTCCCCAGTAGCAGCAGCTGTACTTGCGATGCCGGCCAAGCACTTCACCGAAGAACTCCTGCGGAACTTCGTAATGCTGCTCATTGGCCTTCTCAGGCAGTACTGCAATCGGGCCGGCACTCGCCTCCGTCAGAAAGCTGCGGAAGTACTCCATCTGCTCGGCCGGAGTGAGTATTTCGAGTTCATCCAGTCGAGCCCGGAGCAGTCGGCGAATTCCCTTCCGCACCATCACATCCGGGAGTCGACCTGCTTCAGCCATTCCAATCAGTGGAGTCATCAGATGCAGCAGAGCCATTGTGGTACTTTCGTTGAATGAATCGGGACCGTTCTGTCGTTCTTCAGAATGCTGTCAGGTACTTCCCAGCGGACATTGCGGGCG
Source organism: Planctomycetaceae bacterium (assembly GCA_023260695.1). Taxonomy (GTDB): domain Bacteria; phylum Planctomycetota; class Planctomycetia; order Planctomycetales; family Planctomycetaceae; genus SXXK01. Next base: position 4,218 of record JALQUR010000531.1, on the reverse strand, counting down.
GCCCCACATCACCTGCACAAGCCCGGTGGCTCGCTCCAGAAACGCAGCTTCGCAGTAGCACAGGTAATACCGCCACATGCGAATAAAGCGTTCGTCGAAACCCATTTCCCGCACGTCTTCCAGACGCTCGTGAAATGCTTCATTCCAGAGCCGCAGCGTGCGCGCGTAGTGCATCCCGAAGTCATCAAGTGCCAGCATCCGCAGATCAGTCTGCTCTGCTGCACAATCCTGCATCATGCGAATGCTTGGCAGGAATCCGCCCGGAAAAATGTACTTCTGAATGAAGTCCACGGAATCCTCGTAGCCCTCGTAACGCTGCTCCGGCAGAGTGATTGCCTGAATCATCATCGCCCCGTCTTCTCTGAGCAGGCTGCCGCACTTCCGGAAGTAGCCGTCAAGAAACTTGCGGCCAACCGCCTCGATCATCTCAATCGAAACCAGCTTGTCGTACTGGCCATCAAGGTCTCGATAATCCTGCTTCAGCAGCGTGATCCGATCCTCCAGGCCCGCTTCACGAACCCTCGCGGTCGCCATCCGAAACTGCTCTTCGGAAATTGTTGTCGTCGTGACCCGACACCCGTAGTTCCCCGCTGCGTGGATTGCGAACGTGCCCCAGCCAGTGCCGATTTCGATCACTTCATCCTCAGGCTGCAACTGCAGCTGACGGCAGACGCGGTCCACCTTCTCGATCGATGCCTGCTCCAGAGTCGACTGCTCGCTGGGGAAAATGGCCGACGAATACATCATCGTCGGATCCAGAAACAACGAAAAAAACTCGTTGCCAAGATCATAGTGCGCGTGAATGTTACGCCGACTTCCCGCCTTCGAATTGCGATTACTGAAATGCTGCCAGCGATGTCGCAGAGCTGCCAGCTTTGCCAGCGGTCCTGACAGTCCGGTCAGCACATGCTCATTTCGCAACAGCACACGGAACATGTCGGTCAGATTCTCGGAGTCCCATTCGCCCTCCAGATACGATTCCGCAGCCCCCAGTGCTCCGTCAAACATCAGCCGGCGATACAGCTGCGAAGAGCGGACCACCACCTCACCCCGCAGAGCACATCGGGCAGTATCACCAAATCGCTCCACGTGAGTACCATCCAGCATTGTCAGCTGACCGATCTGGATTCCCGATAGAGATTTCCGCACGGCCTTTTCTGCCACGGCCGACAGGAGCGAACCGTCTTTGCTCCGCGGCAATTGCTTCGCCTGCTGAACCGGCACGTTCCTGCGGATTTCAGATCGAGTTTCAAACAGCTGTTGTGTGGACATGTCTTCACCAGTCTCATTGAGTGTTCAGTTGATTCATCGTTGCCTGAAGTCAGTTGCGGGCAACTTCCCATTGCTGCCCGCCGCTTAACCCCGACTGCACATCCGCAGATGTCCGGCCGCTCGGCGTGTACTTCGGATGGGGTACGAACGGAACCCCCTTCCACCAGAGTTTCACAGCCTGCCAGTAAATGGCCGCCGCAATCCGTGCTGTCAGCAGCGGCTGTCGCAGCAGTGCCCACCGCAGTACCGCCGGACTCACTTCGCGGCGATTCATCCGCAGCGTCACATCGAACAGATCCGTTCCGGACTCCGACTGAACGCCAGCTTCGCTCTCGCGCTCGTCTGCTTGCACCCGGTTTTCGATGTGGATGAACAGACCCTGTCCGGGTTCCGAAATCCGCCAGCAGTAGCGGTGATTCATCTGCATGAATGGCGAGACATGAAACACCTTGTCACACCACAGCACGCGTTGTTTTCCTGATTCGTCAGTGACGGCAGGCAGTACGTACAGATGACGCTCGCCCCATGGCGTATTTGTCACCTCCGCCAGCACCGCTGCAACACGCTCGCCCGCTGCATCAAAACAATAGTAATAACTGACCGGATTGATGATGTAGCCAAAGTAACGCAGGTTCGTCAGCAGCCTGACCGGACCCTGTGGCCGAGTCCCCAGCTGACGCTCCACTTCGTCCAGGACACATTGCTTCAGGGGCAGTTGCGGATCCCCCAGATGGTCCGAGCGACGAAATTGAGCCAGCCCGAAGCGTTCATTCGCCCATAACCACGATCCCTCAAACACTTCGCCCAGTTCATCCAGATCCAGATACATCTGGAAGATGGAATAGCGAAAGGAGTTTTCTGCAGGGCGATAACGACGATGACTCACCCAGCCCTCATACAGGCAGCTCTGCATCTGTTCAGACTCCCGCCACTGAAGTGACCACGGCATCGCTGGATGAGATCTGCTTCGCTGGTACCGAATCCGCAGCACTGATTCGCGGAACACCGAAGGCCGCTGTCACTGCCAGTGCACTGCGGACACCATCTTCGTGAAAGCCATTGCCCCAGTAAGCACCGCAGAAGGATGTTCTGCGGGATCTGATGAGCTGATAGTGCTCGGCCTGTAATGCAGCTCGTTCCACGGTGAAGATCGGGTGGGAATAGCGATGACGCGAAATGATCCGGTCTGCACTGATCAGCTCCGAATCGTTGAGCGTCACGCTGAACGTGTGCGGTGAATCAATGTGCTGCAGAATATTCATGTTGTAGGTGATCGTCGCCCGCTCCTCGGGATTCACCCCAATGCGATAATTCCACGCCGACCAGGCCCGCCTGGCTCGCGGCAGCACTCGCTCATCCGTATGCAGCACCGCTTCGTTCTGCGAATAAGGAAAACCATTCAGAATTCTCTGCTCCAGCGGATGCGGGTCGGCAAGCAGGGACAGGGCCTGATCCGAATGGCAGGCAAAAATGACCTCGTCGTAGCGCGCTTCGCCCGCCTCTGTCTGCACCGTCACTCCCGCTTCGTCCCGGCTGACCCGTCGCACCGGGTCCCCCATGTGCAGTGCCTTCTGAAATGGCTGAATCAGACGGTCGACGTATGTCCGTGACCCACCGGGAATCGTGTACCACTGCGGACGGTTGGTCAGACTGAGCAGACCGTGGTTGCGATAGAATTCGAGAATAAAGTGAATCGGGAACTCTGCGAACGTGCCCCGTGGACACGACCAGATGGCAGCTCCCATCGGGAGCAGATAGTGATCGCAGAACGCCCGTCCGTAACCGCGACGGCGAAGATACTCCCCCACAGTTTCCCGGGGATCCACGCTGGCAGCGTCATTCGTGCCCTCGCGATTGAAGCGCAGAATGTCCGCCACCATCCGCAGAAAACGTGGACTGCACAGGTTGCGACGCTGAGCAAACAGGCCGTTCAGATCTGTCCCGCTGTACTCCACACCGGTGCGGTCACAACGCACCGCAAAACTCATTTCCGTAGCAACCCCGGTGACACCCAGCAGATCAAGCAGTTCATTGAAGCGAGGATACGTGCGGTCGTTGTAGACAATAAACCCGGTGTCGATGGCATAGTCCCGACCATCCAGCTCAAAGCTGACGGTGTTACTGTGCCCGCCTGGACGAGGCTCTGCTTCGAACACGTCGACATGGTGCCGAGAACACAGCAAACGTGCCGCCGTCAGCCCCGAGATCCCGCCACCAATGATTGCCAGCTTCATTCCGCCATCCTCTGACTGCAGCGGCTGGAATGAACGAATCCATCAAACCAAACGTTCAAAACACCCGCCAGCATCACCGTTTTAGACGAGGAATCCTGCTTGTCTACCGCGAATTCATGCCAAAATCGTTCAGAACATGCGGATCTGCAACCGAACCACCGTTCGCAGCTGCTCCAGCCCCCGCAACCCACCGGAAAAACGCTTCCCGCGTACCAGCGATCCGGAACCCGCAGCTCAAGAACCTCCGCCGGGTGCGGTAATCCTGTAGTTCGCCCTCAGACAGGTTTACTCACGGAGCCACAGAGACGCGGAGAGCTGCAACAGTCCGGTGCCCGCCACTGGAGCTGTCAGCTCCCTGCTTGCTTCGTGCTCTTCGTGCCCTTCGTGGTACACCCTCAGCGCCATCAGCGTTGTCAGATTGGTATGCGCTATCGGTGCCACCCAAAAGAGCCCGTCTCTCTGCGTCTCCGTGTCTCCGTGAGAACCAATTGGAGCGATCCATCCCCTGCACGGGAGCGTCGGTGGCTCGCGGCTCTCCGGACCCGGCGATGCGCGCCGTTAACTCTCAGACAGGTTTTCTCACAGAGCCACAGAGACGCGGAGAGGTGCTGCAGTCCGGTGCCGCCCACTGTGACTAAGTGGCACAACACCGCCAGCCGTCGATGAATTCAACAACGCCTGTCCTGTCAGCTTCGTGCTCTTCGTGCCCTTC
>JALQUR010000488.1 GCA_023260695.1 Planctomycetaceae bacterium | reverse complement strand
GACTCCGGGTGCCTCAGGAACGGCTGTTCCTTCCCATTCAGTCGGTCTGCGTATCCCGGCAATCTGCAGCAGTGTCGGAACAATATCGATCACATGCCCCGGAGTACTGCGAAGCTCTCCGCGAGCCGAGATTCCAGCAGGCCAGCTGACAATCAGCGGTGTGCTGATTCCGCCCTCATGCACCCACGTTTTATGTCGACGAAAGGGAGTATTACAGGCACTGGAAAATCCAGGCCCCAGGCACAGATAACTTGCAGCACTTCCTGGTGGAACAGATGGATCATGCCCCCCGGCACGCACCATGATCTCCGCACTGGCACCGTTGTCGGAGGCGAACAGAACAATCGTGTTGTCCAGCTCTCCTGCCTGCACCAGAGCATCAAGGTAACGTCCGATTTCGCGATCCATGCGATCAACCATGGCCGCATGAATTGCCATTTTTGTGGCCTGAAATCTCTGCTGTTCCTGATTCAGCTCCGGCCAGGGAATGGGATAACGCACCTCACCTGGCCCCAGTTTTTCAAATGCATCAGCAAAGTGATATGGCGGGCCAACATCGGCTTCCAGGTCAGAGAGCGTCGTCTGCAGCAATCCCATTGACTGCTGCCGGCTGAAACGCTGCTCTCGCATCCGGTCCCAGCCTGCCAGATAGTGGTCTCGGTAGCGTTCAATGTCCTCAGGCAGGGCGTGCAATGGAAAGTGCGGAGCAATGAACGCCAGATACTGGAAGAACGGCGTGTCTGAGTACTTACCGAGATGTGCCTGCAGGCATTCCAGGGCATGGTCTACCGTTGCCGTTGTGGCATAGTAACCTGACTCATCACCCTCGATTCTGATCGGCTGATCATCAAGTCGGTTTCCGGCGGCAGTAAAGAAATTCCCCTGATTGCGGACCTCAAGGGAGCGTTCGAAACCGGTTGGCAGAACCGGACCGTCAATGTGCCATTTGCCACTGTGGTAACTGTGATACCCCGCAGGCCGCAGCAGTTCCGGAAGCAATCGTGCCCACCCAGGACGCAGATTTCGATTGCCACCCCCACCACCACCCTGTGGCAGAGCATCTCGCCGAACCTGCTGCGCATAATAGCCCGTCAGCAGAGCTGCCCGAGTCGGCCAGCAGCGAGCCGTGTTGTAGAACTGATTGAAGCGGATTCCGCTGGCTGCCAGCCGATCCAGATTGGGTGTCGCAATCTCACCACCGTAACAGCCTGGATCTGAGTACCCGAGATCGTCAGCAAGAATGAGCACAATGTTGGGAACTCTGTTGCTCCGTTCCACTGCACTCACAGCAGAAATCAAGCCGCCGATGAGCACCCAGCTCAGAACCATTCGCAGAATACGACAAGGTGAAGTCAACATCGCTTCACTCCTTCCTCGATCACGCGGCAGTCTGCAGTTCAATTCGTGTCGAAACGCAGCAGACATTTCCCATTGATTGACGAATCCTCAGCAGCTCTGACGGCGACAGCCACCTGATCAGGTTTCCAGCTGCCGGCGATCTCAGAATCCAGCACTCCAGCTCGAATCAGACTGGTCAGACGACGCACAAGCCCAAGCCGAAACAGCAGGCCCTTGTCTGCCAGAAAATTCCCCAGCCAGAATCCCTCCACACTGCTTCCGACGGTCATCAGAGTCCGGGGCGAAAACTGCAGCGGCTCTCCGCTGAGTGTACCGAAGGCGAGCATCCGAGCACCGCGTCCCAGACTGCGAATCACTGCGGACCCAGTACGGCCGCCAACGGCATCGACTGCATAGCCCACGCCCGATTCTCCCACAATCTGCCGCAGCGTCTCCGTCAGCTGTCCGGGATCATCCTCCGCTTCATTGAAGACGACAACACAGTCGGCTCCCAGAGCCCGCAATTCCTCGGCAGACGATTCCCGACGCACGACACAGAGACTACGAAAGCCAACCCTTTGCCCGAGTCGCACAATCATCCGTCCCAGAGCACTTCCGGCCGCTGTCTGCACCAGCCATTGCCCCTGCGGTACTCGGAGCACTTCCTGGGTCATCACCCATGCAGTTGCCGGATTGACAAAAAATGTTGCCGCCTGCTCATCGCTCAGACTACGGCTGACGGGGATGACCTGCGCTGAAGGCACCACCGTCTGCTCAGCCCAGGTACCACCAGTGCGACTCAGCACAACAACGCGACGCCCCTGAAACAGCCGTCCCCGCAGATCACCGCCGGAATGTTCAACGATGCCCACCCCCTCGAACCCGGGAATGGCAGGGCAGGACGCCTGCAGTGTGTACCGCCCGCGAATGAACATCAGGTCCGACGGGTTGATCGGAGCTGCCAGCATGCGTACGCGCACTTCACCATGTGCCGGCTGGGGAACGGGCTGATTGATACAACTGAGCACATCGGCAGGATGACCCGGCTGCCTGAACTGCACCACGCGCATCTGGTTATCCACCATCAGCAAACCCCCATTGACTGTTTCACTTCAGGGAATCCGCAACGCAACACGCCTGTATTGTCCGACCGACGTAATTTCCGACCGATGGCGAAAAACGCTTGGCTCAGTTTTTTTTCGGAGTGAACTTATGAGTCGCCTGCCCGATGATTCCCTCAGCCGCTTCCATCAGCGTTTCCGAAAGCGTTGGGTGAGCATGAATGGAGTCGGCCAGATCGCGAGCCGTTGCGCCCATTTCAATTGCCAGCACCGCTTCGGCAATCATCTCGCCGGCTCCGGGTCCGGTCATCCCCACACCAACAATTCGCTGTCTGGCGTTTTCCACAATCACCTTGGTCACGCCTTCGGTACGGCCGAGCGTCTGAGCACGACCGGAGGCTGCCCACGGAAATCGATAAACAGTGACGTCGCGATTCTGTTGTTTTGCTTCCGCCTCTGTAATGCCGGCCCACGCCAGCTCAGGGTCCGTAAACACCACCGCCGGAATCGCAATATTGTCAAACTCCACCGGCTCGCCCAGCAGCGTTTCCACTGCAATTTTTGCTTCGCGAGTCGCCTTGTGCGCCAGCATCGGCTCACCCGCAACGTCGCCAATTGCCATGAAGCGAGCATCCGCGGTGCGCTGATTTCGATCAATCGAAATGAAGCCCTTGTCGTTCACCTGCACGCCGGTGTTTTCCAGACCAAATCCACGGCTGCTGGGACGGCGTCCCACTGACACCAGCACACGATCAAACGTCTGCTGTGGCTCAACACCATCACCTTCCAGTGCAGCCACGATGCCGGCATCGGTCGCTGTCAGACTGGCGACCTTTGTGTTCAGATGGATTGCAGTGAAGACTTTGTTCAGTCGCTTCTGCAATGGAGTTACGAGGTCCCGATCGGCTCCCGGAAGCAGACCGCTGGTCATTTCCACCACGGTCACTTCGGATCCAAGTGCCGCATAAACCGTTCCCATCTCCAGACCAATATAACCCCCGCCAATGACCAGCAGTCGGCGGGGGATGTCGCGCAGCTCCAGAGCTCCGGTGGAATCCATCACGCGATCATCACCAATATTGAAGATCGGTGGCATCGCCGGAGTGGAACCGGTGGCAATGATGCAGTGCTCAAAACCGACACTCTGAGTCGAACCATCGGGCATGGTAAGCTGCAGAGTGGAGGAATCCAGGAAGGAGCCACGTGCCTTGATGAAGGTGACTCCGCGAACTTTGCTCAACCCTTCAATACCGCCGGACAATGTTCCAATCACATTGTTCTTGAAAGTCCGCAGCTTATCCAGGTTGATGGTCGGCTTCTGAAACTCGACGCCGTACTCAGCCGCCTCCTCCGCTTCGTGCATGAGCTTTGCGACATGCAGCAGAGCCTTGGATGGAATACAGCCCCGATTCAGGCAGACCCCGCCCGGCTTTGCACCATCGTCCACAAGGACAACCTGCATGCCATGGTCGGCCGCTGCGAATGCCGCCGGATACCCCCCCGGACCCGGTCATAGCGGCTCTTGAACTTCGGATAGCGCCCGCGCTTCTCGAAGAAGTTTTTGAAGGCGCGGTCTTGATCCATCAGGCATTGGGTCAAACAGCACGCCGCCGAATCGGCCAGCCATGGG
>JALQUR010000484.1 GCA_023260695.1 Planctomycetaceae bacterium | reverse complement strand
CCCCAAAACCCCAAAACCCCATGCAAAGTATTAGGTTTAAAATAAAATAAAAAAATAATGCACTCAACCCGCACATCAAATCTCTCAAAGACAGAAAAGCGGCAAAAGATGACTGTAGCAGAAAGCCTCGCAAAGTCAAAGGCCGCAATTGAGAACGCCAAGCGAAGACGATAGCAATAGAATGACATAAACCACCTCTTTCTTGATGATCAATCAGCTGTTGCCACCACTCCTTCCCAAATAAATAACAAAAGCCCATTATTTGTCGGAAAGGAGGCGCTTGAAATAGTCGACATCAGTTACGACGAAAAAGCCGACATCTTTCCAGACACCACCAACAACAAGAGCCAAAAAGAAACAAAGAGCAACTCCTACAAAACTCCAGGTCCAAACTCAGTTGCCAAGAATTCCCAGCGATAAACCGCCCATGCCACACCCAACCGCCAGACGAGCAGCTTTGCCGACCAAAGTCGCACAATCAGCCAAAATGCCGCAAGCCGGAAAAGCCGAAGTCCTTTTAGAAACACACAGAAGACACCTCCAATTTCAAGTCGCTAATGGAACCAGTACGTTCCCTAAGTTGAACGCTTTATGGCGTCAGCTTAAAAAGAAGACCAGCCGGTCCGATGGAGCAGCAGCGAGGTCTGCAGGAGTTTCCCGTGCTGGCAGCAGATGAGATCGCATTCACCGCGAGCGGACGCCACATTGATCCCGCAGCGGCAATTTTTGTCGACGGACATCTCGTAGCCGGCGAAGTCCGACTACGAGATTCGGAACTGGTCGAGATCTCATTGAGTCAGAGACCAGATACAGGCCTGCATCTGCTGCAGCTGCAGAATCCACAGGGACTGTTCAGTAATGAATTCCTTGTCACGGTGGTCAGTCAGAATCGTGCGGAGCTCGCTGCCACAGCCAGGATGGAAGACGATCCTTTTCAGGAGCACCGAATGCGACGCCTGCTGGGCACCTGGGTGGACGAAGAGACCGGCGGAGACAATCTGAAGCTCGTCTATCAGTGGAAGCTGCAGGACCATGTGATTGAGCACACGTCCGCTGATCGAGAACGCAGCAGCGTGGCACTGATCGTGGTTGATGGACGAAACCGCAGCGTCGTTCAGACAGGCGGTGATAATCATGGCGTTGTCCATACCGGGAAATGGACTGCTCCGCAGCAGAATGAGAATCATCTGCAGCTGGAATACACCGGCGCGGATGGCGAATCGGGAGAACTGGAGCTTCGGTACCGCTTCGCTTCGAGGGACCGAATGACCCTGATTTTGAGCGGAACTCAGATAGAAATCCCGCTACGACGCGTGCAGGCGAAGGCCACGCCGACGAAATAGACTCCAGGACACTGACCACCGAGCGAATATCAGACGCGTTGAAATGAAATAGACACTACAATATTCTGCGTCGTCGCATCCAGACAGGAGTTTTCGCCTCGTGTTACTGCACTTCCGCCGGTTTCTGATCTGCCAGCTGTTCCTGCATTGTCTGTTGCTCAGCAGCCTCTGTGGCAGTCTGTGCGCAGCGACAGATCTACAGGGAATGCTGACGCAGCATTGCGGTGACTGCCATTCCAGCGATCAGGCTGAGGCCGGTGTCCGACTGGATCACATTGCTTCACTTTCTGCCCAGCATGCCGAACGTCTGCTCAGCCATGTGGAGGAACAGGTCACGCTCAGGCTTATGCCTCCTCCGGAAGACGGCCCGCTTGCGGATTCCGCTCGAAATGAGTTGCTGCAGCTCATCGATGCCGAATTTACGTCGCGACAGATTCGCTCTGCCTTTCAGCAGAAGTTACGTTCCCCGAGCTACGGCAACTATGTCAGCCACGTACATCTGTTCGACGGTTCTGTCAGCGAGGTTGCCTGGTCCCCTGCTCGGCTCTGGCGTACAAGCCCGTGGGTATTCGACAATCTCTCCGCTCGCTTCTCGGCGGATCGAACTCAGTTGCGGCAGCCATTCGTCGTCGATGATCGGCAGGGAATCCGCGACTACTCCGCAATGCTGTTTGCCGACTCCGCTGTCGTGAGTGTGCTCATGTCCAATGCCAGCGTAGCGGCGGATCAGCTGCTCAGCAAACGGCAGCCGTGGCAGGGGCTCGCTGAAGCTGAGACCGCTCCATCGGACGCTGCTCTGCAGGCTGCGCTGCAGCGGCACTTTGAGAATGTCGTCGTGCGCAAGCCCGCTGATAATGAACTGCTCAGGTATCTGGACTTGTTTCGCAGTACGCTGCAGACAACAGACCACAGAGAAGCACTTCGTGTCGCATTGATGGCAATCATGCTGCACCCGGAGTCCGTGTATCGCATTGAGATCGGACTTGGGGAGACAGACCAGCACGGCCGCAGAATGCTGTCATCCACTGAGATGGCGTTTGCGATTGCCTACGCACTCACAGATCATCCACCAGACCCGGAATTGCTGCAGGCTGCGTCGGATGGAAAACTTCAGAACAGAGCAGACATTCAGCAGCAACTCAGACGCATGCTGAATGACGTCAATCTCGACAAGCCCAGGATCCTCAGATTCTTTCAGGAGTTCTTTGGCTACACCCAGGCGCACAAGGTATTCAAGGATGCTGATCGCTCCGGTGGCTTCTCGTACTACGGCGAGAACTATCCGCTCATGTACGAACGCGATGCTGATTTCTTCGTGCTGAACATCCTGGAGGATGACACTGACGTCCTGCGACGGCTGCTGCTGTCTGATGAGTACTACATTCTGAATCGCCAGACTTTTCGCAACACAGTCTACGAGTTCTATCACGCTAACCAGCAGATGTTCGACGCCGACGAATTCCCGCCGGAGAAGCAGCAGGAGCTGCTCCAGCGTCTGGACCTGCGCGGCTGGCACGAGCTCAACCAGAAGTACTACCTGCACAACTTCAACCGTGGTTTTCGTGGCACCGCCGCAGCAGTCAGGCAGATCGTCAAGGAGGTCAGGCAGTGGAAGAATACAGACGATGAGTACAAGCTGCTGCACGGAATGCAGCCCCTGTATCGCCGGTATCCCATGGTCTATGACCTGGAAGATGAAGAACAGGACTTTCTGCTGCCTCAGCCGTATCGCCGACCGCACCGTGCCGGCATGCTCACCCATCCGGCGTGGCTGATTGCTCATTCACTCAACGACACCACGGACCCGATTCGCCGGGGAAAATGGATTTACGAACGCCTTCTCGCCGGTACTATCCCGGATCTGCCAATCACGGTTGATGCAACGATCCCCGAAGATCATTCGCGGACACTGCGTCAGCGGCTACAGGTCACGGAGCAGCAGGAGTGCTGGAAATGTCACCAGAAGATGAACCCGCTTGGTTATCCGTTTGAGATGTTCGACGACTTTGGTCGTTATCGTACAGCAGAGATGCTCGACAAA
>JALQUR010000482.1 GCA_023260695.1 Planctomycetaceae bacterium | reverse complement strand
ATAAATGACCTAAACGAAATGCACCCTCTTTATTCCAGATTTGAGTTACCGTTTGTCTAATTGCACCAGCATTTTTAAATTTTTCAAATTTTTCATTCATTAGTTTTACCCACTCTACCTCTCCAACTTTCATGTCACTCTCCGGCGGCAGGTGTCGAGCCGGCTTGCTCTGCTGACTCAGAATTGTCCGCAGCCGAACCGTCGGCAGCGTCCGCTGCGGCAACACTGGCAATTGTTACCGACTTGAATGGACGCAGGCGCTCTGCACCCTCCACAACCACCTGCTGACCCGCGGCAAGCCCTTCTCCGGTAACCTGAATCCAGCCATCAGCAGCAACTCCGGTCTGTACCATCACCTGTCGCACATTCTGAACTCCACCCTCTGCAGGAGGATTCAGGACATAGATAAAAGCACCTCGGGATGAACGCACGATGGAGTCCTTGGGAACCAGAATCGCATCGACAGGGACACCTGCGAATTCCGCTTCTGCCATCATCCCTTCACGCAAAGCTGGCAACGGCGGACTGACCGATTCGTCGATCCGATTCGGAATCCGAACGATGATCGGAAAACTGCGGGAACCACTTTCCCATTCACTGCGAGGAATGACCGTGGACACCTGTCCCTGCCATTGCTCTGCTGCTGCAGAACTTCCCGCTCCGCGAACAGTAAGCTGTACGGCACGCCCTGGAGTAATCTCGCTGACATACTGCTGGTCAATCATCAGCTCCACTTCCACTTCATCGAGACCAGCCAGCGTGACTATTGGCGCTCCATTGGCCAGCCACTGCCCCACATAAGTGTGTTCCTCAACAACAAAACCAGCAAACGGAGCAAAGGTGGACCGCTTCTCCTGCTCTGCCAGCAGATACTCAACGTGCTTCCGCTGGCTTTCGAGTCGTGCCGTTGCCTGCTGAACCTGTTCCTCGCGAGCACCGCTGGCCACCCTGTCATACGCTGCCTGCGCTGCATTCATGTTCTGCAGAGCAGTCTGGTAATCATCTTCAGCATCACGGACTTCCGTTGAGGCTGCTGCTCCACGAGCATCCAGTTCCAGTTTCTTGTCCCGGTCACGTCTGACTCGAGTAAGGATGGACATCTGAGCCTGCAGCCGCGCGCGTGATTCTGCAACGTCCTCTGCACGCGGCTGCTTCAGCTCTGCCAGTTCCGCCTCCCGCTCTCGGATGAGCGCCTGCTGAACCTCAATCTCAAGGCTCGATGCCTTCATCCGTAACTGCGACAGCAATGCTCCGGCAGCAACGAAATCGCCTGCTTCGACAGGGAAATCCTGCACGATCCCCTGTGCGCCCGAGGCAACAATGCTGACATGCCGCGGACGAATATTACCGAGAGCACGGAACTGCGGAGACACCTGTGAACGTCTGACCACGGCCACAGTAACCAGTGCCGGAGGATCAGGCGGCGGACCCGCATTCGTCGCCGCTGATGTAGCTGGCGACTGTTCGGACTGACAGCCCGCGAGCATCAGAGAGATCAACAGGAGTACACAGGAAGCGAATCGCATTCTCCACACCATCATGATTCACCCCGGCGATGAGGGCCCACTCAACACGACTTCAGAAAACGCTGACTTCTGCACAGTGTTCACGACGGTTCACAAGGCTGCAGTTGTCTGCGATGAACATCGAAATCGTCAGAATCCGCGAAGTTTTCGCAATCGAACGCAACACTATACCTCCCGGGCGCAGCGCAGCGAAAAGGCGAGTCGTAAAAACAACTCGCCCGTCCTGAATTCACTCGATTGTAATCATTCGGCCGATTCGGCCTCTTCTTCTGCTGCTTCCACCACCTGCAGACCCGGTACACTGATCTCAGTGATGCGAACACGGGTGTGCTTCTGGCGATGTCCGGTGTGGCGGCGCGAATTCTTGCGGCGACGGAGCTTCTGGATCTCCAGCTTGGGCCCCTTCTCTTCAGCAATCACCACCTCGCCCGTCACAGATGCCCCCTCAATGACAGGTGCACCAATCACACTCGCTCCACCGCCGTTCGCCAGCAGTACACGGTCAAAAGTAATCGTGTTCCCCGCTTCGGCGTCGCTGCAGAAGTCCACCGACAGGAATGAACCCTTCTGAACACGATGCTGACGACTTCCGTTTTCAATTACAGCGAACATGGAACCGACACCTTCTAACCTGCAAAAAACTGGAACAACGATGCTTCAGACATCGAATGCATCTGGTGACCAACAATAAAACACTCGCCCGACATCCGCCCGACGCCCCACCGGGGACCGCGAAATTCGGAGCCGGCAAACTACCCTGGGCGGTGTGCCCCGGCAAACTACCTCGGCAAGCTGCCCTGGCAAACCACTTGAACTGCCGAAAACTTGGTCTTCAGGTGATCCGCTGCCGGTTTTCAAAACCGGAAGCTCGTCGGAGGTCGGGCTCGCAGAGTATACAGCGAATCGCGGAGTGTAGCCTAAATGTTCGGAATGTTCGAGAAGGAACCATAGTAAGATTCCCAGTTGCGGTAAGGATTTCTCTGAGGATCTGCCGGTTTTCTGTCCCCGAGAGTGATCTCAATGCCTCGAAACCAGTCCACGTCGCTCAATTGACGCCCTGATCGCCCGCTGGGAGCGGAACGACGGCCGCAGCATCCACCTGCAGATCGGACTGGTTTCCCGGGTACCGATAGTACACTTCCAGAGTCAGCGCTGACAGACAGGTGGCCAGCAGCCTTCCCCCCGCAACACTAAAACTGGCTCGGTCACGCGGCGTCCAGCTGCCATTCTCTGCTCCTTCGCGTTCCTGAGTCCGGACCAGCTCTTCACGCATTCGCTCATTCCAGCGATCCCACTCATCTCCTCCCCATGTCTTCATCACCTGAGTGGCGAAGTAACAGTAGTACAGATTCTCATAGGGCCCCCGTTTGTCGAGCAATTTCACTCCGGCTGCCAGATCACCATCCGTCCGTCCCCAGCCCAGCATCGCACGACTGTTTAAAGCCATCGCCGTGAGCGAAATCTGCCACGACTTCTTCTGCACCTCGTACCCATAACGCCCTTCTCCGTCGATCGCCACATTGTCGAAGTAAGCCTGAGCCAGCCGGAACGTGTGCTCCGGTATCTTCAGGCCCGCCTTTCGTGCCGAGTTGAGCGCCATCACCTGAATTGCCGTACAACTTGTGGAACCCGGCTGCCGGGGTACGTATCTCCAGCCACCACCCACCGGGTCCTGCGAAGCAATCAGAAATCGCACCGCCTCCTCACATGCTGGACGCAAAGTACGGTCACCACTGCGATACCACGACTCACATAACACCAATGTCGCAGCTCCGTGAGTGTAGTACGCATAGTTGGGCTCCGGATCTTCGTCCTGCTGATTGAGTACTCCGCGAAGGTCCAGCCCCGCGGGCACACGTCGCCCTGATCGCAGCAGATGCTGCAACCCCGCCTGAACCTGCTGTCGATAATCGCCCTGACGATGTGTCTGCCCCGCTGCAAGAAACGGCATCAGCGCGTAAGCGGTCGCGGCTATGGAATTCTGCGTCCGCCCCGGTCGCGAACTCTGGCCGACATCGGGAAAGTCCCAGCTGCCATCCCGACGCTGGCAACCCGCCAGCCAGACCAGCGCTCGAGCAACAGCCTCTTCACTCTCTGCTGTCCCACCGTAGCGTTCCAGCAATTCCTGCCTTGTCGGTGCTGCAGCAGCCGACCCGCCAGGACTGCTCAACGGAGCAGATGCGGGTGCCGCAGCCGCTGGTACCGAAGCAGGCAGATCGGGTAACCGAATTTGCGGTTCAGAGACTTCAGGCTGCGTTACCGGCTGTGTTGCTTCAGCCAGCATCGTCTCGGGAGCTGGTGACATCCGTGGCACTCAATATGCCATCATTTTTCATTTTCATTTTCTTGAGAGCCTGCAGATACTCTAGTCGCGCGAGACGTGTGCTCGTCTCCGCGAACGCATGCTCGTGCTTGGCCACTTTCTCGCTCGGCGACAGCAATCTATTCTGCATCTTCTGAGATTCACGTCGCTTCTACTGCGCCTAGTTAGCTCCTCTGGGCTCGACGCTCATTTCAGACGTGCGCTTACTAGATGTCCTTTCAGATGGGTCAGCAAATCTTGCATGTTTCTCGTGTTTTCTCTTCTTGAACACATTGTTAGAGTAGAAGGTGGCTGTGCTGGGTCCATCGAAGTCCTCGATTGTCGCGTGCGCACTCTCGCTCACTACCAT
>JALQUR010000453.1 GCA_023260695.1 Planctomycetaceae bacterium | reverse complement strand
CAGACGGTGTGGAGAAAATGAGGTGCCTGATCTGTCGGCCGGCGGTTATCCGTCGAATCCAGGAGAGGGCAAAGCGGCATCTGCTGACAGGCAGAAAGCAGCCGGTAACAGGTAACAGGTGACAGGTAACAGGGGAGCAGTTGCATGAGTTCGCTGCAACGGCATTACGAACAGCAGTCCTTCGGAAACGGGTACGCTCTGGTTGATGGGGTCGAGCAGCATCGCGCGAGTCCCCGGCACTTTCTGATCCCGCCAGCGGTCATCCGGCGACAGGTCCGCGCCGGGATGTTTGTGGAACTGCGTCTGGTGTCTGACCGATTTTCAGCTCATGAGGCATCGGCGGAGCAGTGTCAGTGTCCGTCGTGTGCCGGTGAGATGAGCATTCCTGTACTCAGGCACGATCATCCACAGACTCTGCAGTCGCAGCAGGCGGCTTCGAGCGCTGGACGTGGATGGGGTGAAGATTTCTGGGTGCAGGTCGAAGATCGCAACGGGCAGTTGTTCAGCGGGAGTGTTGACAACCACCTTGTGGAATCACGATTCCATGGAGTGGAGTACGGGGCGCGGCTCTTCTTCCGAGAGGAGCATATTCTGGCAGTGCATCATTCGCACCGTCTGGAACTGGTGCAGGGTATGTCTCTGGAAGAACTGCAGGAGCTGGCACTCTGGCTGGGAACTCTCAGAACGGACGACGCGTCAGAGGACAGAGGCGACGGGCCTGCACCTGTCTGATGCTGGCGGTTTATCTGCGAAGTTCCCGCAGATACTGTTCGCTGAAGTTGGTCCTGAGTGAACACCAGAGCGGCAGGTGATCTGACATCTGATAGGTGCGCCAGGTGTCGATGTAGTAGTGCTTGCGTTCAGTGTCGCTGAGTGACTTACCTTTGCTGCCCGTCTGCCAGGCTTTCATTGGTCGCCGGGCATTGCTGCAGACCTGCTGGTAAACAGACCAGTCGCGAGGGCGAAAGACGGTGCGGTAGTAGTCAAATACGCCGGAACTGTCGAATTCAGAGTACTCTCCCGGCTGCAGTTCACCGCTGCGGATCATAAAGGCGATCTGATCGTAGTATTTGTTCTGCATCGCATTCGTCGGTTTCCGCATGTTTTCCGGCACATGAAATCCTGCTTCGAGCAGTGCTTCCATTGTCCTGTGTTCCGGGCTGACAATATTGAAGTCACCCAGCAGGATGACATTGCTGTTTTCCCGCTTCACACGTCTGGCCATGAACTGCGCCAGTGATCTGATTTCTGCGATTCGTCGCTGCATGCCGGCACCGGAATCTGCGCCGTAATACAGATGTACGGTGCAGAGTGTGAATGAGAACCAGCCTGCCTTGAAGGAGACGGCATAGGGGGTGCGAGCAAACTGTTGTTCTCCCGGGAGCAGCATGCTTTTGGGAAGCACGACTTCTCCTGCCACGTTGTCAAAACGCACTTTGCGTTTGTCAAACAGAATGGTACCGCGTTCTCCATTGCCACTGATGCCGTCTGTCGCGTCAGTCGTGATGAAGTCCCACCACGGTCCCAGAAGGTTCATGACTCTGCGCAGGGGTGTCAGGTCTTCACCGATTTCCTGCAGGGCGATGATATCGAAGCGTGAGATTATTTCAGCAATGTAATGAAATGACTCATCCAGCCGTGGCCCCTGTTTCTTCCTGTTGCTGTCGAACTCCCTGAGGTTCCATGTCGCGAGCAGAATGTGGTTTTCCAGATCACGAGGGGGGATTTCCCGGGTCAATTTGTCCCTCAGACGCGTCAGTGATGACAGGACGCGATTACGATCGGCGCTCGGGATTTCAAGGAGCGAATTGTAGTTCGGCATGATGCATGCTCAGCTGTGCTGTGGGAACGCGGGCAGCGTTTCTGAAGTGGTCTCTCCTGATATGTTCAGGCCCAGCGAGGAGAAAATTACAGTCTTTTTCCGGCACAGACTCAGGATTCTGCAGAATTCCCGGCTGACAGTACCTGCAGGACTTCTGCGCAGGTACTGCTGTCGGCCGTGGTGGATTCATCAATCGCTCGGCGAAACCAGTCGGTGAACGCACACAGGTGAGAGCATTGCAGACGGGGGATGGGTTGCATTGAATACTGTTCCCGTCTGTAATGAGGAGGTGTTTCTCTGAGGTGATCACCTCTGATTGTTCCGGTATGTCGTCTGCGTGTGCGAGTTCCCGGATCTGATGCTTTTGTTGTCTCCGCACGTTGTTCTGAAAGCCTGTCATGAGATTTTCGCTGCAGTGTCGCCCTTTGAATTACTTCGTCGTGTTGCTGCTGTCGATTTCTGCGGCTGCCCCAGGAGCTGATCGCCCGAATATCGTGGTGATCATGGCCGACGACATGGGCTATGGAGACCTGTCCTGCTACGGAGCGACTGCTCTGCAGACACCGCATCTTGATCGACTGGCATCCGGGGGAGTTCGCTTTACCAGCGGTTATTGTTCAGCATCCACGTGTACTCCTACCAGGTATTCGCTGCTGACCGGGACTTATGCATTTCGTGGTGAGCGCACCGGGATTGCTCCACCGAATTCCCCGGCAATCATTGCTCCGGGAACGGAGACCATTGCCAGTATTCTGCAGCGAGCCGGTTATGCGACTGCGGTGATTGGAAAATGGCATCTGGGTCTTGGTGGACCGGGCGGTCCGGACTGGAATGGAGATCTGAAACCTGGCCCGCTGGAGATTGGCTTTGACACCTGTTTTCTGCTGCCGACGACAAACGATCGTGTTCCGCAGGTCTATGTGCAGGACCATCGGGTGCCAGGTCTGGATCCGCAGGACCCGTTGTGGGTAGGTGACAAGAAGCCTTCAGCGGATCATCCCACCGGAATAACTCACCGCGACACGCTGAAGATGGACTGGTCGCATGGTCACAATTCGACCATCCATAATGGCATCAGCCGGATCGGATTCTATACGGGCGGCCATGCGGCCAGATTTCGCGATGAAGACCTGGCTGATGAATGGGTCAGACGCTCAGTGGACTTCATTGAGAAGCATCAGGACAAGCCGTTCTTTCTGTTCTTTTCATCACACGATCTGCATGTGCCACGAATTCCTCACGAACGATTTCAGGGGAAGACGTCACTGGGCTATCGCGGTGATTCAATCGCACAACTGGACTGGTGCGTCGGAGAGCTGATGAGCACACTGGATCGACTGCAGCTGACGGAGAATACGCTGGTGGTGTTCTGCAGTGACAATGGTCCGGTGATGGACGATGGTTACCATGATCAGGCGCTGGAAAAACTGGGCACGCACCGTGCAGCCGGGCCATACACCGGCGGCAAGTACAGTGTCTACGAGGGAGGTACTCGCACGCCGTTCATTACCAGCTGGAAGGGCCGAATTTCTCCTCAGGTCAGCGATGCAGTGGTCTGCACAATCGATTTAGCCGCATCGGTGGCCGCATTGACGGGGCAGACACTTCCGGATGACGCCTGCCTGGACAGTATGAACGTGCTGGGAGCACTGCTGGGTCAGACCGGTGCTGTCGGACGTGATCATCTGGTCCAGCAGGATAACGGACGCAGTGGTTCCTATGGGTTCAGAGCCGGCGACTGGAAACTGCTGCGGCACGATCGCGAATCCAGTCGCAATATGGTTGTGGAGCAGCAGCTGGAAAACACAACAGTGCCAAAATTTCAGTTATTCAATCTGGCTGATGACCCGGCGGAGCAGAAGAACGTTCTGGACAGGCATCCGGAGATTGCGAAAAAACTTCAGCAGCAGCTGGCGGGGATCATTGCTGACGGGCGGTCGCGACCGGTGGCCGCCGGGAAATGAGTCTGGCAGTGGTTCGAGAATCTGAATCAGCTGGCCGGATTCGCCGTATTTTCTGCTGTTCAGGACAACTGCAATTGCTCCACGGTTAAGCGGGCTGATCCCGATGTCTTCATTATGGGCAGCCGAGAGGCAGAGATGAACAGCTCTGTTGTTTTCAGGGAAACTCAACAGCAGCTGTGTACAACGATCTGCCGGTGCGCTGGCGGAGCCACGGTTTGTTTCATTCACCGATAATCTTGACCAGTACTCTTTTTCGACGGCAACCGTCGAATTCGTAGTAGAAGATGTGCTCCCAGGGGCCGAGGTGCAGTCGACCGCTGGTGATTGCGACAACCACTTCGCGTCCCATGATCTGGCGTTTGTGGTGGGCGTCAGCGTTGTCCTCGCCCGTTCGATTGTGCAGATATCCACCGCGGGCCGGGTCGCTTCCCGGATTGAACGGGACCAGTTCCTCCAGCCAGCGTTCGTAGTCCGCATGCAGTCCGGATTCATTGTCATTGATGAATACGCTGGCGGTGATGTGCATGGCGTTGATGAGTACGAGGCCGTCCTGCACACCGCTGTCCGCAACAAGCTGTTCCACCTGCCGATGCAGTGAGATGATTGCCCGTCGTTCGGGCACATCCATCCAGAGTTCCTTTGTGAGCGATTTCATGCGCGGGAGCCTTGTGGTGGAGATGGACGGGACAAGGGCGGATTATGAACAGCCGGCAGTCGGAGATACAGCCGGCGGATGGCATCGACAGGGGCGTTGTTTCAGCGGCCGACCTGTGGGACAGCCTCGCGATAGAAGAGCAGCAGATCGTCGCGCAGCTGCTGATGAGAAGGGTCATGGATGTACATCATGTGTCCCGCCTCGTAGTAGCGGCGGGTGATATTGGGGATGAGTTCATCCGCCAGTCCGAGATGATCGAGCGTATAGTCCATTGCTGCCGGGGGTGTGGCGAGGTCGTAATGTCCACAGGCAGCGAAGACTTTCAGTGCGGGATTTGCGGTCATCGCACGACGCAGGGATTCGGATGCATCCACATATTTGTTCTCAAACGAAGCGTAGCTCCATGGCTGAACAGCACCAGTCAGGATTTCATAGACGTGTGGATCCTCAAACTTCAGGTCGCGACGGACATAATCGTTGAATGTTGCAGTAAACGGGCCGAAGATTGCTGCTCCACTGGCATCAAATTCATAGCCTTCTCCGGCGTCGTCACGATCTCGGTTGCGATAACGACTGTCGAAGCGTCCGATTGTCTGAGCTCTGCCGCGCAGCAATTCCTTGCCAAACCGCTGCATGCTGACTTTCAGACGGGACTGCAGCAGGAATTCCTGTGAGAGCCCCGTCAGTCTGCTCATTTCTGCTGCAATTCGATCGCGTTCTGCGTTTGCCAGGGAAGTTCCCTGCAGCAGGGCCTGAGCATATTCGCCGCGGGCAAATTGTGTGGCCTGATTTACAACCGTCTGCAGGGGGAGTGCCTGCAGGTCCGGTGCCAGTGCCTTGTGGTACCACGCTGTGGCAGCAAAGCAGGGCAGGAAGCAGATGTTGGGAAGGTCGTTGGATGTGGAAAACCGGAGTGTCTGAAAATTGATCGCTCCGGAGATGACCACGATTCCGTTGAGCTCCATGTTGTAGCGACTCTGCAGATGGGCACTCAGGCCAGCGGCGCGAACACCCCCATAGCTTTCACCACAAAGAAATTTGGGTGACGGCCAGCGGAGGTATCGGGTCGTGTAATCGTGGATGAACTGTCCCACGCTTTCGATGTCTTCTTCGTACCCGTGGAATTCACTGCCCTCCGTTTCTCCGGCCGGGCGGCTGTATCCGGTGCTGACCGGGTCGATAAACACCAGGTCCGTGATGTCCAGCAATGACCATGGATTGTCCTGCAGCTGGTAAGGAGGACGCAGGTAAGAGGCATCATCCGGAAAGTGAATCTTCTTTGGCCCCAGCATGCCAAGATGCAGCCAGACCGATGATGATCCCGGCCCACCGTTGAAGCAGAATGTCACTGGTCGGGACGATGGATTCTGGACGCCGGATTTTGTGTAGGCGACAAAGAATACTTCGGCGCGGGGATCCTGCTGATCGTTCGTCAGAATCAGCTTGCCGGTAGTCGCCTGGAAGGTAATGTTCTGGCCGGCGAGCTGAATGCGGTGATCCGTCGTGACAAGGTGCTCTTCTGGCTGATCAGCCTCAGACGCAGAAGTTTCTGCGGAATCAGATTCATCAGGGAGCAGCAGGGGGGCAGCAATCGAGACAGGACAGAACGTGTTCGGAAGCAACAGGACGGCCACAGCGAGCAGCAGAGTTTTGTTCATCAGCAGGTGTTTCCTGTGAGCGACGGGAGGGCTTCTGAGCAAAGTTCCCGGGAACGAATGAGTGAGATCAGGATCAAGCGGTTGCAAGTCAAACGGGGGGCAATTCGGATTCAGGATCCTGGAACTGTGCCAGCTCATCGGTCATGTCTGCGGGCAGGTTTTCCACGATGGCATACTGACCGTCCCACCAGCGAAAGAAGTCCACCTTGCGGCAACGGTCTGAACAGAATGGTGCGGCAGCCGTCTCTGTGGATTCACCAACCGGCTTTCCACAGACAGGACATGTCATCGGGCTGATCATCAGAATTGTCTCCGAGGTTGTGGCCTGCATGGGTAGCGGCCGATCTCCGACTGGAGTCTATCGGGAGTCCGCAGGGCTCGCGATCCGAGTGCGTGTTGCGGGCAAGCCCGCTCCCACCATTCTTGAGGGAAAATCGATGCGGCACATCACCCATCTGGCCAGTCTCCTGCTGGCCTTGCTGACGTCCCTGGCTGCGCATGCGCAGACCGGCGCCCTGCATCATTCCCTGCAGGTGACGCTCGACCCGTCCACCAGCCAGATCAGCGTCACCGACGCGGACGTGGCCGCGTTGCGTGCCGTCTTGGACGACGCGGCGCGCCGCAAGCCTGCCGAGCCCGTGAGCCTGAAATGATCGTCCTCGACACCAACGTCGTGTCGGAGACGCTGAAACCCCAGCCGGACACGAC
>JALQUR010000448.1 GCA_023260695.1 Planctomycetaceae bacterium | reverse complement strand
AGCACCGAGACGTGCGTCTCAGTCGCGGGTTTCATTCCCGCTGCTGTTGAATTGAAACTAGGTCACGTTTGCCAATCGAGCAAAAAAATCTTCCCCGATTGCCTGTTCTGTGAATCCCTTTCAGGCTGTTTTAATTGCCCTGCCTTGTCTCTTTGCCTCACCGGAGTCACAACATCTGGTGTTTATCAATGGCAACCCTCGCAACATCCTGATGCAAAAAAACAACGTCATGTTTTTTTCTGACATCAAAAAAAAAATCCCTCAGAACAATTCTGAGGGACTTCCAGAGGGGCATTTCGGTGATTGACAGGGTTTACCAGATCTTCTCCATGCCGCTGTATGCTCCAAAAGGTGGTTTAACCCTGCCCAGTGGCGGTGTGTTATCGTATTCCGGCAGTTGTCTGCCTTGTTGAAGTCGCTGACTGGGGGCCTGACGCTGTTTTCCGGTCAGGGAGTTAGTTGCCGAGGGCGCCAGTTTCCGGCAGCAGTAGTGATTCCGATTTCGTACCAACTGAGCTGAGCAGAGATTCCGGGCCAAGAGCCCCAATCACTGTGGCACTGTACCGAAACGTGCGCGAGAGCATCCTGCCGCTGGCCAGATCCAGTTGAAACTCACCGGATGGGGTTGCCTGGATCAGTTGAGAGCGAATGGCAGGGGACCGGAGAGGTGAATTGACTGAGGATCGAAAGCTGATCCTTGCCACTCCATCTGTGACTGATTCCAGCCGGAAGCTACGCAGGATTGTGATACGCAGTGTCAGTTCTCGACTGCCGCGGACAGGAACCGTGAATTCCTCCTTCCACGACTCTCCCGGACCGACCGGCTGTTCCGGCAAAGGCATGAGAAATGATGCCGCAGATTGTTCGTCCTTGCCGTTATCGTCGTTGTCAGCGGTTTCTGTGCTACCGGTATTCGGAATCCTGTCCTGAGTCAGAGAGACACCGAGTGGCGAAATGTTGCAGGTCGGGGCTGCGCCCTGCAGGCTGTGTGCAACTGCTCGATAGATCTGTGGTACTTTGGCCGGATCCATTGTGGAACGGAATTCCACTGGTTCCTGGTCATCAATCTGTTTCTGCATCCAGACGTCTTCGAACTGCATCGCCAGTCTGGCGGACCCATCCGGAGCGGATTGCTGGACGGTGTAGCAACGCACCTGACGACTGCGCGATGCGTCAATCCGTTGTTGTTCGCCGACTTCGGCGCGGAGGGTCATCGATTCCTCGCTGCGGTATCGCAGTTTTGTCATTGGTTCAAACTGATATCGCAGCAGCCATTTCCTGGAGTCCGTTTGTTCTGCGGTTGTGGTTGCCGGAGCGGGCAGTTCCGCAGGACTTTGCTGTGTATTTTCAGACTGGGCCTGTGTGGAAACGCCGAGCAGCAGACTGAAAAACAGGAAGGCGGTTACTCGAATGAGCATTGGGGCAGGTTCCACGGAGTTAGTTCATGGCGTGCAGCTGCAGAACCAGTTCTGCGGCCAGCGGGACGATAGCAAAAACCCCTGAAAAGCCGCGAGATGAATCTTTATTGCCGGATCGCAGCCGAAGGAAATCTGAGTCGCGCGGTTGTGTTCGGCGTCAGAGCATCGCATATCCGCTGATCAGTCCGGTGGTCAGAATCCCGGCTGCCAGCTGACTGATGAGCAGCATTCTGCCACCAACCCGGGCAATTGACGGAGCGGAGGGGGAATCGCTGCAAGGAGTGGCCAGAATCAGCATCCACCACGGAGTCAGGAAGATCCAGAGTCGGGCGGCTTCTCCCATATTCTTTCCGGAGCAGTGCAGAAGCAGCCAGGTTGCGGCCAGGCAGAGTGACAGGAGTGCCTGATGCTGCCGGTTGAAATCTGCAGCTTCGCCGCGGCGAAAACTCTGCAGCAGTGAATTCAGCTGACAGCGCAGCGCGAGCGGCACGAGCAACATCACCGCCAAACCGGTGGCGACCCCAAGCTCGATGGGATTCACCAGAAACCAGCTGATCCATGTCCGGCTGAACTGGTCGTAAAATCCGGCGTGGTTGATCAGATTTTGCTTCCAGATGGCGACAAACGAACAGCCGCAGATTGCGGAGCTGACAACCACGGCTCCGAGGAAACTCAGCAGCACGATTCCCCCGGATGTTACGATTGCAGCGGTGGTCAGACGGGCAGAATCAGGGTCTGCGCTGCGGCTGGTCCGGCGATGAAACAGCGGTAACGAGATGGAGTAGGCAACGATGGCAACCAGCACCGGAATGTGAGCCAGGCTGACCAGCAGGCAGCAGAAAACAGTCAAACCTCCGACACCGCCCCAGAAGATACGAGCGGCAAGTCGCTGTGCATGCAGTGTCCGCAGCAGCAGCAGCAGAATGAGTCCGCAACTTGTCGCGTAGACGGTGTCGGATCTGGGCTGGAAAACGCCGATTGCCGGAATTGTGGTACTGAGTACAGCAGACTGCCATGCGTTTTCGGCAGTTCCGAATTGCCGCGCGGCCGCATAGATGACAGCCGGAAGGCAGCAGGTGAGCAGCAATGAAATGGCGGACATCGCGGCGAGTGCGGAGAACTGGGTCTCGGAAAGTCGAGGAGCAATCCTTGCCTGCCATTCGAGATCGCGGAAGAGAGCCGGGGACGATGTGGGCAGGAGCGTCTGCAGAGTGTCGCAAGCCGCTGGAAATGATTCCGCCAGTTGCAGGGCACCTCGGTTGAGCAGCAGCAGGCCGGGAGGATGCGTGCCCTGATGCAGCACGTCCCCTTCCAGCAGAGTGGCCTCGTAAGTCTGCAGAATCTCAGATGTTTCCCTGCGATCTTCAACGGCGTTGAGAAAATAGCCGGTCATGGAGCGATCATAGAGTACCCAGAGCGGTCTGAGTTCCCGATGCGGGGTGCTGGCTGTACGGAGGACGGTTGTAAGCCATCCCATCATCCCGACGCACAGCACGACAATGCAGACAAGGCGACGACCGTTTCCAAAGCGATGAATCCTGCGAGAAATCCACTCTGAACCCCCAGCCAGGATTGCTCCCCAGACCAGCGGCGGGACCAGACGATCCAGCAATTCGGCGATATCCGCCGGGAATGGCAGGCGAGTCCAGGTCCATTCGCCCGGCACGCCAAGTGGGAGCTCAGAGGGAAGAGTGATGACGGCTGTTACGATCAACGCAGTCAGACAGAGCAGTCTGATCCGCAGCGGCGAGGGATACTGCCGTGCCGCGGGCTGCAGAGTTTTGATCTGATCTGCCATAATCAATCTTCAGGAATCTGAAATATCGTATCGAGCTGTTCCAGCGTCTCCGCAGCCTCCGGAAGCAGTCGCTTTCCGCAGGCTGAGGAAGTGGCGAACAGTACGCTCCAGCAGACAGCAGGACTGAAATGATCGAAAACATGGGGTATTCTGAGTGGAATACCGGGTGCGGGACTGATGCAGGGTGATCTGTCGACAGCGGCGAATGCAGAACAGGAATCTGCAACAGGCTGCTGCCACCCTGCACGTCATCAGCAGAAGTGTACCGTGCGACATGATTTATCGGAACAGGCCTGGGAATGAGCGTTGAGTTTCCTGCTGAGTACTTTGATGTACGATTTTCTGTCCCGGATTGCGAAGTTGCCCCGGCCTGGCCAGCCGAGTTTGCAATTCTGACCGCGTACGCAACGACCGGGCAGACGTGGTCAACGGAACGGAACGTGGGGGCGGATCGGGAACTTGCTGCATGGTGTGACGCCAGCGGATTGCCGCGGCAACGGATTACAGGCTATTCCCCCATAACGGGTCATGCGGAACCAGGCTGGGCGATCTCGCTCGATTTTTCCGTCGCCTGTCGGCTGGGAGTGCGTTTTCGGCAGCATGCCTGTTTCTTTGTGCAGGCGGATGAATTGTGGGTCGTAGCCTGCTCAGCCCCTGCGCAGCGGACCCGGATCGGCTCATTTCGTGATCGGCTCCGCCAGCGGTAGTGAAAATCTCCACCGGCGTTCGTGAACGGCTCCGCCAGCGGTAGTGAAAATCTCTGCCGGCGTTAGTGAACAGCTCCGCCAGCGGTAGTGAACGCTGCATCTGGCGTCTGTCCGGATCACGACTGGCGGATCAGGGTTGAGTGAATCTCGGGGAGCGTTTTTCAGCGAATGCTCTGAGGCCTTCGCGGGCGTCGTCCTGCTGCAGGCAGCGGATATACGCTTCGGTGTCCGCTCGATGAGCGACCTTGGGCTGCGTGCCTTCGTCGAGATGAATCACACGTTTGGTTTCTCGCAGTGCGACAGCAGGCATTGCCAGCATTCTGCGGGCGATCTGCAGTCCTCGTTCCTTCAGACGTGCTGCCGAAGTGACTTCGCTGACCAGTCCCCATTCGAGAGCAGTTGTGGCTGAAACCGGCTGACCCATCAGGCACATCTCCAGAGCGCGGGATTTTCCAATCAGAGCGGTCAGCTGGGCCAGTCCATATCCCGGAGGCCAGCCGAGGCAGATTTCGGGCATGGCAAGGCGGGAATTGTGAGCCGCAATTCTCAGGTCTGCAGCGCATGCTGCGACACAGCCAGCACCAAACGCATCGCCGTTGAGCAGTGCGATGATCGGTTGTGGAAGTCGTTCAAAGGCAAGGTAGACGGCAGCCTGGCGGAGACTGAGCTGTCGTGCGGTGTGTTCGTCCAGTGCCGGGAGTTCAATGACGTCATCGCCGGCACAGAATGCATCACCGGCCCCGGTGAGCAGGACGACGCGAATCTGCTGCGGGTGGCCAGCAAGGAAGGCAACCAGCTGTTCCAGCTCTTCTGTCATACGGACATTGACGGCATTCAGACTGGCCGGGCGATTGAAGCGTACAGTGGCGATCTGTCCTGTGACTTCGACCAGCAGAGTCTGGAATGCGGGAAGCTGCCCTGCGCTGGCATGCAGGTTCTGCGGGTGGGATTCGGCTGAGACCGCAGCGAGGTTATCGATCAGTTTCTGGAGTGAGACGACAGCACGCGAGTGGGTGCCCTGCCCGAGCAGTCGTTCTCCGCACCAGCATTCGACGGAAAAATGAACTCGGCGACCGTCGATGGCAGTGACAATTGCGGTTCCGCGTACTTCTGCGCCCAGACCGGCACCAGCCAGGTGCTGAATATTGACATCGATGCCGACGGATTCTTCCCCATCTTCCAGCCAGGGGCGGAGTGCTTCGCGAGCAGCCCGTTCCATGAGCAGGATCATGTTTGGTGTGGAGAAGACGGTTGCGCGGGCGTCGCCACCGAGCGTGATGACACGGTCTGCATCAACGGTCCACTGAAGGTCACCGCGATATCCAGGGTGAAGTCCGTTCTTCATTTCGTGACGTCCTGATGGGGTGGAAGCAATTCTGCGGGGAGTCGCAGCTGCATGCTGTCCGGAACTGTCTAAGCCGCGCCAGTGAAAAGTGTAGATCAGGATCAACAGTGGTGGGCAGTTTTCCTCAGATTGGCCGGCTCAATTCCTGTTCGGGCGAGGAACGTTTCCCCCACCACTGAAAATGCGCGGCTGGCAGGGGGCTCAGGCTGGAAGTCGTCCGTGCTGGCGTCATGATCATGCTGCGGCCATGAGATCCCGCTGCCACTTCGTCAGCATCCGGGAAGCTGTGGCAGCAGGGGCAATTCCGGGATCTGGATCGGATCCTCTGCGTTTGGCGGACAACAGCTGATTTTCTGATGAGGAGCAGACAGAAATGCGCGGCCCTGGAAGTCCGGCGAGTTTCCTGTTTCGACTGATCATTCCCCTCACGGCCCTGTTCGTCATCACAATCCTGGCATTGATTGCGACATTGTTTGGTGATGAGCGGGCGCCGTTTCCGCATCTTGTCAACGAGTATGGAAACCTGGCGCTGACGCTTGAGTTCGTGGCGATTGTCGTTGTCACAGGACTGGCCATTGGTCAGGATCAGCGGCGCATTCGGGAAGCTGGCGAGCAGGAGCAGTCGACGGTTACAACCGCTGCCGCCGAGGAAGCTGCTGCTGCGGTGTCTGCAGGGAACAGCCAGAACGAATCCGGCGGTCCGTCTGACGGTTGACGTCAGCCGCGAATCAGACAGGATACCACCCCCGGTCTGTGTTCAATGCGAGACGTTTGCCACGGTGACCACCGCCGGCGTCAGGCGGGATCTGAAATACGGGCGGGCCCCGACATGTCGGGACCCCTGGCAGGAAACCGGAATCGGAAAATCGGATGGCCGCAGACGCTCTGCTGCGGGCACCGCGAAGACAGGATTGATCGCAACGGCACCAATTCAGAGGGAGAGGCGAGATGTTTGACTTACAGCGGATTCAGGACTCATTGAAGGAATTTGGAATCGACGGCTGGCTGCTGTATGACTTTCGCAGATCCAACATTCTTGCTCACCGAATTCTGGGAGTGCCAGATTCCTTTCACGCATCGCGGCGGTTCCTGTACTTCATTCCTGCTGCCGGAGAGCCGCGGAAACTGGTCCACCGCATTGAAACAGAAGCACTGGATCATCTGCCAGGGCACCAGAGTGTTTATCTCAGGTGGCAGGAACTGGAGGCGGGGATTCAGTCGATGGTGGCAGGGTGTCAGCGGGTGGCCATGGAATATTCGCCACGGAATGGCAACCCTTACATTTCTCGGGTCGATGCCGGTACCGTTGAACTCGTGCGGTCATTCGGTTGTGAAGTTGTTTCCTCCGGTGACCTGATTTCGATTTTTGAGTCGGTGCTGTCTGAGGAACAGTACCGGTCTCACATGGCGGCGTCCGAGATCACCAATTCTGCATTTGATCGAGTCTGGAAGTTCATTGCGGATGGTGTTCGCGAGCGGGGGCATGTCACAGAATCCGAGGTGAGCGACGAGATCCTGCGTCACTTCGAAGAGCACAATGCCACGACCTACAGTCCACCGATTGTGGGCGTCAACGGCAATGGTGGCAATCCGCATTACGCTACTGGCACTGGTGAACAGACGGCCATTCGTGAGGGCGATTTTGTTCTGGTTGATCTCTGGGCACGGCTCAAGTCTGCCGGATCCTGTTACAGCGATCTGACACGCACGGGGTATGTGGGAACAGAAGTGCCACAGCAGTACACCGATGTGTTCAACGTCGTCGCTGCTGGCCGTGATGCGGGGATTGCCTGTGTGCGCGACGGACTGGCTGCTGGCAATGCTGTGACCGGAGCGGATGTGGACGATGCTGTTCGCGGAGCGATTGAGGGGGCCGGATATGGGGACTCCTTTTTCCACAGGACCGGACATAATATGGCTCAGGAGGTGCACGGCAACGGGACACATATGGACAATCTTGAAACCTGCGATCTGCGACGGATTCTGCCCGGCACTCTGTTCACGATTGAACCGGGGATTTATCTGCCCGAGTTCGGGGTCCGCAGCGAAGTGGACGTATACATTCATCAGGACGGGCGCGTGGAAGTCACCGGTGGTGAACTCCAGACTGAAGTGGTAGCGATTCTCAACCGATAGTCGGTACCGCGAATACGCATTCAATTCCGGCTCCGCCGTTGCTGTCACTCAGCTGTGTGCGGAGCGTTTTTCTGTTTTGCTGACGAGAACCATGTTTCAGATCAATCATAATTACCAGAAGTTACAGGCCGGGTATCTGTTCCCGGAAATTGCTCGCCGAGTGAACGCATTTTCGCAGGCCAGTCCGGATGCCGCCATCATCCGCCTTGGCATTGGCGACGTGACCGAGCCATTGACGCCTGCAGTTCTGCAGGCCATGCATGAAGCCGTGGACGAAATGGCTCAGCGAGGTACCTTCAAGGGCTATGGCCCTGAGCAGGGTTATGCATTTCTGCGAGAAGCGATCGCCGAGCACGATTTCAGGGCTCGTGGCGTGGACATTGCTGCGGATGAAATCTTTGTGTCGGACGGTTCGAAGTGCGACACAGGGAACATTCTGGACATCTTTGGTAAGGACAATCGGATCGCCATCACCGATCCTGTGTATCCGGTGTATGTGGACACAAATGTGATGGCCGGAAACACGGGGCCGGCAGATGACTCGGGCCGCTATTCCGGTCTGATCTATCTGGAGGCCAATGAGCAGAACGGGTTTGTCCCGGACCTGCCGAAAGAGCAAGCAGACATCATCTACCTGTGTTACCCAAACAATCCGACGGGGACGGTGGCATCACGGGAAACACTGCAGAAGTGGGTCGAGTATGCTCGCGAAAACGGCTCTCTGATTCTGTTCGATGCCGCCTATGAAGCATTCATCGCCGATCCGGAAATCCCGCACAGTATTTTTGAGATCGAAGGTGCTCGGGAGGTTGCGATCGAGTTCCGGAGTTTCAGCAAGAATGTGGGTTTCACCGGGATCCGTTGTGCATTTACGGTTGTTCCGAAGGAGTTGCAGGGGGCGACTCCCGATGGTCAGAAGGTTGCGGTGCACAAGTTGTGGAATCGCAGACAGTCAACGAAGTTCAATGGTGCCTCCTATGTGGTTCAGAAAGGTGCTGCTGCCGCATATTCTGATCAGGGACGGGCAGAGATTTCCGAGCGGATTGCGTTTTACATGAACAACGCGCGGCTGCTGCGTGAGGGGCTCTCGCGCGTGGGGATTCAGGTGTTTGGTGGCGAGAACGCACCTTACGTCTGGCTTCGGACCCCCGCTGGAACGAGCAGCTGGGACTTTTTCGATCGGCTGCTTTCTGCAGCACATGTTGTCGGGACGCCCGGGAGTGGCTTTGGCGCTGCGGGCGAAGGCTATTTCCGGCTGAGTGCGTTCAACAGCCTGGCCAATGTGGAAGAGGCACTGCGACGGATTGAGTCTGTGCTCTGACCGTCACTGCTGTCGGGACAGACGCAAAAAAAGCCCGCCGGGAGTCCCGGCAGGCCTTTTTTCTCCTGCCTGATGCGTCCCCTCGCGGTACTTCACCTGCCGCAGTTGCGGATGATCGAGAGTAGCAGGAATGTCGGATGCGCGATGCATTGCGACAGCATCGGTTTCGGGACTTTTCGGCAAGGAACTGAAGTAATTCGGAAGATCGAGGGCACCGGGTTCTGCAGGGTGGGTCAGTCCCGCCTGGGGATCGGCTGGATTCTGCCTGGGACAGCCGTGATGCGTGATTTCTGCCGATCAGGGGCAAGGATATCAGCAGGCAGGAGGCGATCACAGGTGGGCGGCAGAGTGCTGCGATTGCGGATCTTGTCTGTCAGGTCTGCCGCTGAGAATTGTGTGAAGAATCGATGAGCATGAGTTTTCGGGCTTCTGTCAGCCATGGTGGTGATGTGGAGTTCTGCTGTGTGATCTGCTGAAGGCATTGCAGAATTCCTGTGTCGTCTGCTGTGCGGTAGTGGCGGAGTGGTGTTTTTCGTTTTCCGTGGGAACAAGAGAAATGTTACGGGTGTTGTCGCGACTCGTGCGAGGGTGGGGAATTCCACTTGTGGTTTTTTGTCTGCAGGCATCTCTGTCAGCTCAGGAAGCAGCTACTGCAACGGCGGCTCCGGTGACAGCTGCGGCTGCCGATTCGCTGTCGACGTTGCAGCAGCAGGCGATTCAGGATGGGAAATCTCCGCTGGCATGGTGGGGAACTGATCCGGGTGTTTATGTGGGATGGAGCAACCATTCGAATCGTCTGATTCCAGTGTATACCTTCGGGACCGGGAACGTACCTGCCGGGATCGGGTTGAATCTGCAGGACTATATTGACAGCAACAGTGCGTACAGATCGGCAGAGAAGCTGCGAATGATCTATGGTTATGTTCCTGAGTCCACCGTCAACAGCGATGCGACCTGGATGGACCAGACCAACATTGAGGATCTGCAGCTTGCGGCTGTGATGACCGGCCGCAAGTATGTGTTCCTGGTTGTATTTGACGGCATGGACTGGCAGACAACACAGGCAGCGGCGATCTGGAATCGTGGTGACACGACCTACACGTCGGGCCGTGGTGACGGGACTCATTTTCAGCAGTATACAGCTGGTGGCACTTCCCAGTTTGGTTATATGGTGACCAGTCCTCACAACACGGGTACGAAAGTATCTGCTGATGCGCAGACCCTGGAAAACCCGGGGGGAACATTACGGGGCGGATATGATTCGCGTCTGGCTGGCAGCGTTCCATGGGCTGTTCCGGCCGACATGGGATACCTGATCAGTGAACCAAAGGATGGCAATATCAAGCATGCTTATACCGACTCGGCGTCATCGGCGACCAGCATGACTGCGGGAATCAAGACATACAATGCCGCGATCAACGTGGATGCAACCGGGGCTCCGGTTGCCACAGTGGCCCATCTGGTGCAGGAAGCCGGGTGGAGAGTTGGCGTAGTTTCTTCAGTGCCGGTCAGTCATGCGACGCCGGCTGCCGCGTATGCTCATAATGTAACGCGCAACGACTATCAGGACCTGACACGTGACCTGATCGGACTGCCTTCTGTTCAGCACCCCGAACATCCCCTGCCGGGAGTTGATCTGCTCATTGGCGGTGGTTTCGGGAAAACGCTCGGGGAAGAAAACGGCATCAAGAATCAGGGAAGCAATTTCGTGGTGGGGAATATGTATCTGACGGCTGCAGATCTGCAGGCCAGCCAGGTTGAACATGGAGGGCGATATGTGACTGCTGTTCGTACTTCCGGGCGTGCCGGGGCGGAGTTGCTGGAGGAAGCCACGACGCAGGCGATTGACGGAAATCACCGTCTGCTGGGGTTCTTTGGCGTTGGAGAATATGACGGGCATCTGCCGTTTCAGACTGCAGATGGGCACGGGCCTGCAGCTCCGGGTAAGTCCGGAACAGCAGAGACATATACTCCGGCGGACATTTCTGAGAACCCGACTCTGGCACAGATGACCACTTCTGCGCTGAGATATCTGGGTCGGAACGAGCGTCCGTTCTGGCTGATGGTGGAGTGCGGGGATGTCGACTGGGCGAATCATGACAACAACATTGATAACTCGGTGGGGGCGGTCAATTCAGGCGATGATGCCGTTCGGGTGATTACCTCATGGGTAGAGCAGCACAGTAACTGGGAGGAATCGGTGTTGATTGTTACTGCAGACCATGGTCACCTGATGAATCTGGCTGATCCGGGGCTGCTTGCGAATGCGGCGAAATCATCCCGCAAGCCGGCGGATGCATCGGCACCGCAGGAATAAGGACTGGAAACGACGGGTTTATGGCTGGTAAGCGATTCAATTCACGCAGGCCGATTGCCGAGTCTGCAGGTTATCTGTTGTCCACACTGCTGTTCCTGCAGTCGTGCACAATTCAGGCGGAGGATCCACAGATCACTGGTCTGGAACACCTGCAGCATCCGGTACCTGAAGTTTTCTGCGGGAGTGAGCCTGCTTCTGAGCGTGTATTCCGCGAGCTCCACAAACTGGGTGTTCGGACCGTTGTCAGCGTTGACGGTATTCGCCCGCAGGTGGAACTGGCAGAACGCTGTGGTCTGAAGTACGTGCATATCCCGATCGGTTATGACGGGATCAGTGCTGAACAGGCGGGGATGCTCACCAGGGTTGCTGACGAAGCGAAGGACCCGGTCTACGTGCATTGCCATCATGGGCGTCACCGTGGGCCTGCGGCGGCTGCCGTCATCTGTCGGGCACTGGGACGAATGCAGGATGTTCAGGCAATACAGTTTCTGGAACGCTCGGGGACCAGTCGAGATTATCAGGGACTGTGGCGGGACGTCGGCGGCTATCAGCGACCACCGGTCGGGGCCGTGCTCCCGCAGCTGCAGTCGGCTGTACCTGTATCATCGCTTGCCGAACGCATGGCCGATCTGTCACGTCGATTTGAGATGTTGCAGCAGGAGTCGAAAGCTGACTGGAATTCCGCGAGGTCAGGCCGGCTGGAAATGGTCGTTGGAACGGCAGTACTGCTGGAAGAAGGATTCCGTGAATCGTTGCGGCAGCAGGATGATGATCGTGACGCCCGTTTTCATTCCTTGATGCAGCAATCGGCGAGCAGAGCGCGGCAGCTCACGGGCGCACTCAAGGATCGGAAATTTGCAAAGGCCGGAGAGATCATTAATCTGATGTCCATCGATTGCGGAATGTGCCATCAGCACTATCGCGACTGAACAGAAATCTCTGCCGAATCAGAGGAGACACCTGCATGCATCTTCGCGCCTTTTTCCTGCCCGTGTTGCTGATCCTGACGTCCCTGTCTGTCTCCGCGCAGGATGTGGACTGGCTGTCTGAGATCACAGTGTCTCCCGAGAATCCACAGTTGCCGGAAGCTGGGAATATCCGTCCGTTGTCCGGAGGCGAAACGCGTACACTGCGGTCGTTGCAGGACTGGCAGGAGCGACGTCCGGAGTTGTTGCGGGAGTGGCAGAAGTTCCTTGGCCCGATGCCGGACCGTGGCGAACTTCGAGCCATTCTGCTCAGCAGTGAAACTGTAAATGGGGTACGTCGCGACCTCATTGAATATGACGCGGAGGCAGGTAAGCGGGTGCAGGGATATCTGCTGCATCCGGAGCAGGCAGCCACCGCGAAGTCCCTGCCGGCAATTGTCGCATTGCATCCGACGAATTCAGCAACGATCGATGAGATTGCCGGAGTTCGTGGTCGTGATGCGGCAATGATTGGATGGAAACTTGCGCAACGTGGTTTTGTCGTATTCTGTCCGCGCTGTTTTCTGTGGCAGGACGTCGAAAACTTTGATCAGGCCGTCGCAGAACACCGTCGCCGGAATCCGGATGCAAAGGGGATGGCACGCATGCTGTTCGATGCACAGCGAGGTGTCGACATGTTGTGTTCTCTGGACTATGTGGATCCGGATCGCATCGCGGCGATCGGTCACTCCCTCGGAGCCAAGGAGACATTATATCTGGCAGCATTCGATGAACGAATCTGCTGTGGAGTCTTCAGTGAGGGTGGACTGGGGCTGCGGTCAACAAACTGGGATGCGGCATGGTATCTGGGCAGGGAGATTCATGAGACTGACTTTCCCCTCAACCATCACGAACTGCTGGCACTGATTGCCCCCCGTCCGTTTCTGCTGATCGGGGGAGAATCCGGTCCTGGAGCTGCCGATGGCGACCGTTCATGGGTGCTCATGAATGCCGCAATGCCCGTCTGGAAACTCTACGATGATTCGGTGCGTCTGGGATTGCTCAACCATCGCCAGGGGCACGCTGTACCTGATGCAGTGTTCGAACGAATGGCGGACTGGATGCGTGTTTACTGCGCCCGCTGAGTTCCGCGAAGATCTGCTCTGTCGCCGCACCAGAGAACGTGTGTGCGAGCGGCGGGCAAAGTCATGGGAGATCCGGTGCCCGGCTGAGAATATCGATCACGGATTTGCGGAGTTGCGGGATGACAGAGACACCATCGCCTCCGAAGACATTTTCTTCACCCTTCCAGCTGGTGCAGCTTGCTCCGGCTTCCCGCAGAATGGGAATGAGTGCGGCGATGTCCCATGCCGACATCAGTGGATCGATCGCAATTTCCGCTCTTCCTGTCGCGACCATGATATGTCCAAAGCAGTCGCCCCAGCCGCGAGCAACCCTGACCTGATCCATGACTTCCACGATGGCATCAAAGCGTCCGGTCCTGCGCCAGTGTGTGGGTTCGGTAAACATCAGGCGGGCGTCGGCCAGAGATTCCGTCTGCGACGCTGTCGTGCGGCGGAGCGGCTGGTTCTGAATCTGCCACCAGCAGCCGAGGCCATCCTCGGCAAAGATGGTCTCGTTCATGGCCGGCAGGTGGCATACGCCGGATGCCATACGTCCGGCCTTTTCAATTCCGATCAGAGTGCCAAACAGTGGAACACCGTGGACGAAGGGCTTGGTTCCATCGATGGGGTCAATGATCCAACGATATTCGCTGGTGCCGGTGACATTCGGAAATTCTTCCCCCAGAATGCTGTCTTCCGGAAACTGGCTGGAGATTCCGTCACGAATCAGCAGTTCGGCGTCGCGGTCAGCGATGGTCACAGGGGATTCATCTGCTTTGGCTTCCACAAGCAGGCCGTCCGCCTGAAAGTGACGCTGGATCAGTGTTCCGGCCTGCTGCGCCAGCAGGATTGCGGCCTGCAGCCGCGTTGACAGGTGGGGATTTCCGCTGGACATTGAGAATACCTGAGAGTGCCTGAGGAGAAGTTTCTTGCGGGATGCGTCCGGAAAATCTTCGGGCGGCGAGTGCTGCCCGCTGAAGATTGCAGGCGAGCTGCCTGCTGAATTCACTCAGGCTGAATTCTCTGAGAGGGATCGATTGAGGCAAGATCTGTTCCGCGGGAAGTGGAAAATCCCCCGGATGTGAGGCATTTGGGAGTCACGGCGATCAAAACAAGTGAGAACCTGGGGGATTTTGCTGAGACAGCCACCATCAGAGGCCGAAAACAGGGAGCATAACCGTGCGGGGAGATCCCCGTTATCAGGATGGAAGTGTGAATTCGATTGTTTGGGTTTGAACATTCCTTTCGGCCGTGCAAAGATACTCGGCTTCCGCAAGCGGCGGCCACTGGGCCGAAGGCCCGGATTTTCCTGAACCTACGTATTTATTCTGGTGTGCCATGTTGAAGGACCGATCTCGAATTGAGCGGCAACTGTCGGTTTCAAAGCAGAAACTTTCAGCTTTCGAAGCCCAGCTTGCGGACCGTGGTGTGACTGGCAAGGACAAGTCCCGCGATGCAGTCTGGCGGCACCTGAATGCAAACTACCGTCAGTTGCGACGCCGACTGATCGCTGTTGAAGGTGTTGAGGCACGCGAGGCCGCTGCTGTGCAGGCCCGTGCCGAAAAGAATGCAGCTCCAGCCGAAGACTGACTCTGCTGCCGGCTTCGGAAGTCTGTGCCACAACCTTCCGGGCGTTGATTACTCAGGAGAGGTGACAGAGTGGCCGATTGTGCAGCACTGGAAATGCTGTGTCCGGGTAACCGGACCGGGGGTTCGAATCCCCCCCTCTCCGTTTTTTGTTTCTGATGTCGCAGCAAGAATTCAGGCATCGATCAGGTCGCTGTGTCGAGCAACTACCTGTATCGAACAGCAGTCTGCGACGCCGGCCATCTGTAACGCCGGCAATCTGTAACGCCGGGATCGCGCAGGTGCTTGAGCAAACGCTCTTTCTGCAGGGATCCAGCTGAACCCCGCCGTAGCCCCTCTTCCCGGCTGCCTGAAGCAGCCAGTGCCTGAAGTGCCAGTGCCTGAAGATCTGTCTCACGCCGCTGTTTTCCGCTGACATGCAGCGTCGGTCTGCGCGGCAGGCCTGGTTCAGCAGGGTTGATGGGTTTACATGCAGGGCTGCGGCGTCTGCAGTCGCTGAATCTATTTGCGGCCAGTTTCCTTCATGCGAGCGGTTCGCATTTCTCTGCGGTCTGCCGTTTCCCGCAGCCGTTGCCGTTTGTCATGCACTTTTCGTCCGCGGCAAAGTCCGATGCGCAGCTTGGCGATGCCGCGTTGAAAGAAGACCTGCAGCGGGATGAGTGTCAGTCCGTTCTTGTCAGCAGATTCTGCAAACTTCCGGATCTCCCGGCGTTTGAGCAGGAGCTTTCGCTTGCGCCGGCGGTCATGGTTGTAGATGGACGCCTGGGCGTATTCTGCGATATCGCAGCCGATCAGCCAGACCTCTCCAAAATCAACCCGAACCCAGGATTCCTCGATCTGGATCTTGCTGTTGCGGACGCTTTTGACCTCACTGCCTGTGAGTACCATTCCGCAGTCAAGCTGATCCAGAATCTCATAGTCGTGTCGCGCACGACGATTCGTGGTCACGATCTGACGTTCAATTTCAGTATCGGATGCTGACTTTTTCTGGTCTGAACGATTCCTTGCCATCGCAGTTTCTGACCGCCAACGGGAGTGACTTGCCAGCAGGAGATTCATTCAGCTGCTGGAACCGAGTTGCCGTATGCAGTGGGTATTCTGGCAGGGGATTCGGAAGTGTCCAGCAGGGATTGGTCTGGTCCGTGTTGAATTGCCGGAGTTAATCGTGGAGCGTTCTCTGGCTTGTGCAAGGCAACCGGCGTCTGGCTACTCCACCGGTGTAACGGCGGTCGGAAGCACACCTCTTCTGCGCAGTGAGACGTGCGTCATGCCTCGTCGAATACGAATCACACGCATCAGTTTTCTGGTCAGTTCGGCACAGGAAATCAGCAGACCCAGCACAGGTGCCCAGCGTGAGAACTCCTGCATGCCTGTCAGCTGATGGATTGCTGGGCGCCCGAAGGCGATCAGCATCAGAAATCCGGCGACTGCAGCCGTGCGCATCACCAGTCCGGACTGTTCGCGACGCAGAAAATAAGACATTAATGCCTGTTCGGCGCAATGTGCTGAGAGATTACGAAACCCCTCATTTTCCAGACGCATCCTGCCAAAATCGATCGGGGCACGAACCGACACCACACTCCGTGGTCGATATCCTTCAGGGGTTGCATGAATGGGCTCAGGAAGTAACTCAGCTTCACTGGTCGGCTGACTGCGTAATGGCAGCGGCTCGTCACCTTCAAACTGGATTCGTCCGGACATGTACTCTTCAATGAAAGAAATCATTGAACGTCGGCCCCTGCGTTCCTCAGCCTCGCCCCGTGGCTCAATTATCACCGGGTTGATCATCTGGGAGGCAGATGGCGGGGTCGCTGCGGCCTGAGCTTGTCGTGCCAGCAGCCGCTCAACATATGAATCAATGTCAACTGCATCGGTGGATTCTGCATCAGGCTTCTTCGCCGCAAGGTCCGGAGCGTTCTTCGATTGTGCAGTATCCAGTTGCTGCTCTGGTGCCGAGACATCTCCTGAGGATGGTGCACTGGAACCTGCGTCATGAATATCATCGGTATCCGACTGCAACCTGCCGGCCGGGAAGTCGTCATCATCGTCCGACCTCGCCTCGGGATCTTCCGCAGCGGTCTGATCTGCCTGCGCAGTTGGGGAGATCTCTGCGGCCGGAAGTGCATCCATTGACTCCGGATCGCTGGTGATCCGGGCAAGTTGCTCGGCAATACTCTGATCTGAATCGCCTGCCTCGATTACATCATCAGCACTCTCCATCGCGACCTCGTTGAGTCTGTCGAGGAGTTCGCTGACCGCTGGCGGTAACGGTGGATCGAGTTCG
>JALQUR010000321.1 GCA_023260695.1 Planctomycetaceae bacterium | reverse complement strand
GGCCCCGGCAACCGGCAGGGAATACTCAGGAATCCCGGACCATACGGCGTTCACCCGCGCTCGGGCTTTCTCGAGATGGAAGGATGGGATCAGGACGAGCAGCTCTGTAGCGGCACAGGCAGCGAAACCCCGCAGCTGGCTACAGCAGACTTTGCTCACTGAATTCTTTCGGTCAACTGCCGGAATCGCTGTCCGTTGCAGGATCTGGTCTGGCTGCCTCTGTCGGCGAGGCTGGCAGGCGACGAACCCGTAATTGCCGGAAATGCACTTCCGATCCTTCACTTTGCAGAGCAATGTGCCCGGAAGCAGGTCGTACTCCTGTGACTTCTCCTACTCGCATGCCGTTTACTTCAACACTGATGCGACCGCCCTGACAGACCACCTTGCAATCGTTCCACTGGTTGATGGGGCGCGCCAGTTCGGCAGGGGCATCCACAGTGTTGTCAGTTTTGGCATCACCGCTGGGAAACACACTCCCAACTTTTGGCTGGTGCAACTGAATCTGCACCGACGTCGGCCAGATGCGTTGTTCATTGCGAGTAAACAGCAGTATCCCACTGTTGCCATCATTGTCGTCGGGATACTTCCACTGCAGTTCCAGTTCGAAATTCTCAAATGTCTCTGCCGTGTACAAAAACCCCTTGATCTTCCCGGTGCAGACGAGTTGCGCCACCGTATCCGCATCTGCCTTCACCAGACTCCACACCGGTGTTTCACCCGCCAGCGAATCTTCCGGGTATGCCTTCCACTGTTTCTGCAGCGGGGCACTGAGCAGATTGATCGCCGGCAACTCTTCCACCTTTGGCTTTGCCGGAGATCCTTCATCAGGTACCACCACTGCCGGCTGCACAGATGCGGAAGATGTCTCCTGGCAACTGCATGGCGCTGCCATTAAGAGCGCAATGCAACTGCCAGCGCAATGGAACAGCAGGCCTCCCCGCACCCGGAACAGGGTCAGGAAAGTCAAACCTGCCAGAGCCTGAATATGTCTTCTGATCACGGAATCATGATTCCTGTTGTGTCGTCGCATGGACTCGAACTTCGCATTGTCAACGAGATCGAATCAGGAACGCAAGTGGTCGGCCGTAGTTTGCCGGGCTTCCAGGGATTTTTCAGTAACGCCAACTCCCAGCCGCTCTGTGAATGCCACCAACTCCAGAAGAGATGGGGAATACTCCCGCCCCGAATAAACGATCAGCGGTCGGCGAGCCATTCAGAAAGTGCGTTTTGCCATCACTGCAAACACCATGCTGCATGCTGAGCACAGGTCACTTCAATCCCGGCTCACCCCACACCCCTTCCCTGGTGCGACCTCCAATCCACCACATCCGCACCATCAAGCCAATGAAACACTGTGCAAAGGCCTGCTTTACAAAGCGCTAACGCCCGTTGACAAGCAAGGTCGGTACGTTGAGCGGCGGGCTGCTGCCAGAGTTTACCATGACTGCCGGCCAACAGCCATAACGCACTTCGCCACCACAACTTAGAGCCTCCAGAAAAACGACGCTGGACGATGTACAGTCCATTCAGCTCGATACGGCCTGCAATTCGCATAATCGTCACAACCAGTACTTCTGCACCAATCCGAATAACTGCACTCCTGCCCGCAGCGGTCTGGCAGTAACACCTCCTCCACTCTGGAAGTTGGGCAGTGTTCAGAAACGGCACATCGTGCGGACTCTCTCTCTCTAGTGCTTACGACGAAAGAATTTTGTATGAACAACTTCTGGAATGATGATGGTGGTGTTGTAATCTCAGGTGAGATCGTGCTGATCAGTACGATTCTGGTCCTCGGAATGATTGTGGGACTAACGGAATTCCAGTGCTCAATCATTGCCGAATTGCAGGACCTCGCGTGTGCGTTTGGAAACCTTGATCAGTCCTACCAGACGTCCGGCTTTGTCAGTTTCAAGGGG
Organism: Planctomycetaceae bacterium; assembly: GCA_023260695.1. Classification (GTDB taxonomy): domain Bacteria; phylum Planctomycetota; class Planctomycetia; order Planctomycetales; family Planctomycetaceae; genus SXXK01. Next base: position 2,643 of record JALQUR010000321.1, on the reverse strand, counting down.
ATTCTTTCCGGGAATAACAACGTTAAGGCACGCACATACGGCGCATCCAATCTGGATTTTCCTGATGCATGTGACTGCAACTCAACCTTCATTGTCTGCAATGACACTGGCGAGCAGCAGCCTGGGGCCATCTGCAATAGTCCTCATCCAGGAGGTGGCAGACCTCGCGGCGGCTTCAATGGTGGTTTCAACTGAATCATCACTGCCTGATCATCACGCCCGGCTGTACCAACATGCCGAGTCAATACACAAGCCGGCACACCCTCGATCAGGGATGTGCCGGTTCCCTTTTCGCCATTCCCCGCGGAGCGAATGACTCGTGCGGCGACTCCCAGCCACTCAGTAATCAGCAAATGAACGGCAGGCTCTCCGGATTAACCAATTCCGCTGGTGGAAATATTCGTCCTGGCATTCCCGTCCGTCTCCCCTGACGCGAATCAGTCGCCTGTAATTCGCTGCCATGAAGAATTGCGCGGGACACAACCCTCCCGAATCGGTCAGCCTGATCAGTATCGAAGGTGTGAGCCTTTCCCGGTTGGACAGGTTGCCAGGCTGAAACAGTTCCGTTCCAAAGCTCAATCCAGCCGCCTCGATGCCGAGTTTTACTTCGAGAGGCGCCGCACCACTTCGAGCAGGAACACAACAGTTCGCCCCGCTTTGCCAATGGACCTCGCCACCAGCGAAAAGCGATTCCAGGTAACCACAACTCTCCTCGGCTGGTTTCTTGACACTCGAGGGATTACCCGCACCTTGAGGAAGTCACTTGACGACGGCATCCGGCAACACAGCGGTAACTCGACATCAGTCGCTGCCCCCTGACATTGCTCCAACGCTGCCGGCATGTTGCCATTCTGCAACAACACTATTTCTGGCATAGACGCCTCCTGCCTGTTGCTCCAGATCAGGCAGAACCAACCTTTCCGCTGACGCCTGCAATTCCAGTCAGCGTTCTGACTGTAGTCAGCGCTCTGACTTGTCTTTGGGTTGCACACTTGTCCCTTGTGCAAGATGCCAGATGCACCACGCGGCGACGGACGTCCCAACGTTGACCAAAACACTCGTCGCAGTCTTTGTTGTCCTCCAGGAGGAGTAGACATCAACCCGGCGAACCAATCCAGCCAGCACCATCCCTGTTTTTCATGGCCATCGCCTGATGGAAGTGCGTGCGGACGTACTTCCAATGTCCATTTGGGTTCAGACCTGGTGTCAGCCTTCTTTACAGAATGTAAGGCCTGACGACTCACCGTCTTGACATCGAAACAAGCTTCTGGCCCCTGCAAAGCCTTCCGTCGCTCTTCCACAAAAAAAACGCAACCCATTCCCCCACAGACACTTACAGAACAACAAACACTCTGAAATCTACATTTTTGGGCAGTGGTTAATCAAGATGGTTCGCTTTTAGCCTGAAGGGGAAAGAGTGCACGGTACGTTGGGCTCCGTCTCTGCCAAGGTTCGGAATCCCCTTCCGGTTCTCAGCGAAACTGCATAACCCCGGCCGGGTCTGACTGTTTCCCTCGCGGAGGCAGCCGACGGCAGGCTCCTGAGACCTCACAGTGATTTCCTGCTCACGTCCGGCAGTGTGTTTCTCTCTCAAGAAGTTTTGTACGAAAGATTCGAACTATGAAGAATTTCTGGAATGACGAAGCAGGCGTAATCGTTTCTGCTGAAATCGTCCTCGTTGCCACCATTCTGGTGCTGGGCATGATCGTTGGGCTGGTCGAACTGCAGACCGCAGTTGTCGCTGAACTGGGTGACCTGTCAGTTGCATTCGGCAACCTGGACCAGTCCTACAGCACTTCTGGCTTCGCTGCTCAGAAGTCTGGCGGACAGAAGGCTCGCACCTTCGGTGCTGCTTATGCTGACTCTCAGGACGTCTGTGACGGCGACAGCAGCCTCGCAATCATCTGTGACGACGATGGCGAAGATGACCTCGGTAGCCAGACCTACAGTGGCGCCCGCCGCGGTGGCTTCCGTGGTGGCTTCCGTGGTGGTTGGGGTGGAAATTACTGATTGAGCATCACCCTGTTCGCAGGGGAATGGCTCATTCAGATCGAACCAATGAAGGGCGGGATCTTTAAGATCCCGCCCTTTTTTGTTCCCCAATGAAATCACTGCATGCGCGACCGGCTTTCTGCAGCGCCTCATCCCAGGTCGACCTCGAAAATCCGACAAGGTCGATTCCTCCGTCATCATTACTCGTGCGGATCGATTCGTTGCTCACTGGTATCGTCCAGGACTGAAGTCATTGCCATTTCTGCCCTTGACTTCATCAGCATTCAAAAACGCAACGCTTAAAAAGTCGCAAACTCCTTCATGCGGCCGCATCTTTCCGATATCATTGATGGAGCGGTTCAAACCTGCGTTGGTTACATCAAACCAGAGGGAGAGGTTGAGAATACGGTGATAGAAACCAAGGGTGACAGTACCGTTGCGACCTTCCGAATCCGAGTCAAAGACTCAAAAAAATCTCTAATCTGCAATGTTGACTGGTTCAGCTATATTTCGCACGGAGACTACGTGGTCTTATGGGTGAAACCAGAATCCTAAAGGGGCTTAACCAATACTTCCTACCCTTCGGAACCACGGCCCCAGCTCGCCTAACTTTGATCCTACTACTAAGCAACCTCTATTTTTACCTCCCTT
>JALQUR010000318.1 GCA_023260695.1 Planctomycetaceae bacterium | reverse complement strand
CGGCACCTGCTGCCAATGCCGCAGAATCGCCGACGTCCACGATCGATCGGCTGATCGCAGCACGCTGGAGCGAAGCGGGCCTGCAAACGACGGCTGACTGCAGCGATGAAGTGTTCGCTCGCCGGCTGCATCTGGATCTGTGCGGACGCATCCCGACTCCGGCCGAGCTGTCTACCTTCCTGCAGGACAGCCGCCCGGATCGTCGCCTGCATCTGGTGGATCATCTGCTCCAGTCTGAAGATTACGTTCAGCATTTCGCCGATAATCTCGACACACTGCTCATGGGCCGCAATGGCCGGCGTGCCTACCAGCAGCGTCAACAGCATCAGTGGCGTGCCTGGCTGGAATCCATCATTCGTGACAATCGACCATGGGATGACTGTGTCCGCACAATCCTGCTGGCCCGGCCCGAGGATGAACGCGATCGCGGCGCAGTCTGGTTTCTGTACGAACGGAACAACAACTTCCAGAAGATCGCGGAAGAACTTGCCCCGGCGTTCTTTGGTATTCGCATCGAATGTGCACAGTGCCACGACCACATGGTCGCCTCCGAGATTGAGCAGGCTCATTATTGGGGGCTGGTGGCATTCTTCAATCGCGGCACCAACGCAGACACCCCCAGAGGTGTGCGAATCAAGGAATCCGCAATCGGCGGGTTCTCAGAGTTCGCCAACCTGGAAGGCGACAGCACTCCCAATCTGCTCACCTTCTTCGCCGCTGCCACCGTCCCGGAAGAACGACCTGCCGATGCCGAGAAGCAGGAAGACAAGGAAGACCTCTACCAGGCATCCGAGATCGACGGCGAACCCCGCATTCCCGTCTTCAGCCGCAGACAGGCATTCGTGGACCAGATCCTGCTTGATCATCCGCTGGTTGCTCGAGCATTCGTGAATCGCATCTGGGCACTGCTGCTGGGACGCGGCATTGTGCATCCGTTTGACGAAATGGACAGTGTGCATCCTCCTTCGCACCCGCAGCTGCTGGATGCACTCGCCGAAGATTTTCGTGGATCAGGTTACGATATCCGCCGCCTGATCCGCAGCATCGCATTAAGCCGCGTCTATCAGCTGGATTCCCGCCGGCCGCAGGGTGGCGATGACCCGGCCACATTTGCCTGGGGCCTCGAAAAGCCGCTCACCGCAGAACAGTACGTGCGTTCGCTGCAGATCGCCCTGCGATCACATTCGCAACCGGACGAAGAACTGCTGGATGGATTCCGCAGGACTTTTCCGGAACTCCTGCCAGAGACAATCACCACCGGCGTCGACGATGCTCTGTTCCTGGCCAACAACTCCGCCATCACCAGTTTCATTGCGGCATCCACTGCAGCAGAGCACCTGCCGCAGCGGATCAGCAGTCAGGGCGATCTGCAGACACAGATTCAGACTGCATGGCTGGCCGTTTTTGCTCGAGCACCTGCGGCCGATGAAATCGACCGCGTCCAGAGTTATCTGCAGGCCAGCACACCCGATACGCTCACGCAGCGCTGGCAGCAGGTGCTCTGGGCAATGCTCACCAGCGCAGAATTCCGCTACAACCACTGATGAATCAGCAAATGAATACTTCCTCAACCAGTCACAACCGCAACTGCGGCAGCCCGGAACATACGTGGCACCGCCGCATGATCCTGCAGGGCATCCCTGCGGCGGGACTTGCAGCCACCAGCAGCTTTGCCGGTCTGTTCTCCGTACCCGCCCTGGCCGAAGAAACGAAACGCCAGGGAAAGAAGTGCATTCTGCTCTGGCTCTGCGGGGCCCCCAGTCAGTTCGAAACGTGGGATCCCAAACCGGGCACTCCCACAAGCGGTCCGTTCTCTGCGATTCAGACCACACTGCCGGGCATTCAGGTAAGCCAGCTGATGCCGCAGGCCGCCGGGATCATGGACAAGCTGGCCGTAATCCGCTCCATGAAGACGGAACCCAGCGAGCACTTTCAGGGCATCGATGCGCTCACCCGCGGCGACAAACCGCGTCCGCCGTTTACTCGGCCGATCCTGGGGTCCGTCGTGGCGCAGCAACTGGGCCAGCTGGACAGCCCCGTGCCACAGTTTGTGCTGCTGGACCCGTGTCCGGAAGGCAACGAATTCAAGGCCTTCAAGGCGGGCAACTGGGCCGGCTGGCTGGGTGCTGAATACGGTCCCGTGCGGGCCGGCGGCGAATACTCCATCCCCAACCTGCTGCGTCCCGAAACAATTTCCGAACTGGATCATCAGGACCGCGAATCACTGCGGAATTTTCTCAGCCGCAAATTCGAAAATGATCAGCGGAGCGAAGCGGCGGCCGGATACAACGCCGCATTTGCTCGCGTACAGGGACTCATGAGCTGTGCGCCGTTGTTCGATCTGGAAACACTTCCCGAGGACGACAGGCGTCGCTACGGCGGCGGAGCTTTTTCACAGCACGCCCTGCAGGCCCGGCACCTGATTGAAAACGGCAGCACCTTTGTGATGGTCGCCAACGGTATGCCGTGGGACAACCACGTCTATCAGCACGAAATGCACCAGATGCTTGTACCCGAGCTGGACAATGTCATCTTTCAGCTGATCACCGATCTGGAAGATCGCGGCATGCTTGACGACACACTCGTGATTGCCATGGGCGAATTCGGTCGTACGCCATGGCTTAACGAAGCGCGTGGTCG
>JALQUR010000290.1 GCA_023260695.1 Planctomycetaceae bacterium | reverse complement strand
GTACTTCGATGAATCGAGATTTGCATAGTCCTGCGAAGTCAGCTGTGCGTGCGCTGTCAGACACTGTGTGAGCAGCACCGTGGAAAACACGGCCCGGAGCAGAATCTGCAGGAATCGTTGTTGTCTGATCATGATGAGTTCCTTAAGTCGTTTGAAACAGAGCACCGCAGATGGTGTGTGCCTTCACACGTCAACAGGCGTGTGCCTTCACACGGCCGATTTCAGGGATGGTACGCGCTGGCAGACCGCCTGCATCATTTCAATGGTGAGTTCTGTGATCGTCTGCAGAGTTCCACGCATGTCTGCCGCCCGGGCGGCGTCCAGCATTTCCAGCCACGTTAATCCTCCGGCGATGCTGCTGAGTTCCGGATGACAGTGCAGTTCACCATCCTGCATTCGCAGCTGATAGCGAGGCAGCAGTGTGCTCAGGTAGACCGGCAGATATCTGCGATTCTGACGACAGACCTCAGCGGCCAGTGACTCGTCTGCAGGTACCCAGCCTTCTGAAAAATCGCTGGCCAGATGCCCACCGGGTCTGGTCACACGCATGGCCTGCAGCTGTATCGGCTGAAACGGTGCCCTGCACACGTCATCCAGCAGTGGCTCCCAGTCCAGTTGCAGTTCCTGAATTCCCACTTGGTGCCAGGTAAACAGGTCCTGCACGGGACGGTTTGCAGGTGTGTACAGACCATCGAGCAGTTTCATGGAGAGCCCGGGCTGAATCGACTTGATCAGGGAATCTCCAACAATGTGCACCAGCCACCCGAAGACCCACGCCAGTGACGCAAATCGATCATTGCTCTGACTGAGCGCATCTCTGGCAACCAGCGCCACATAGTCCGGCAGATGGTCATAGGGCAGCGTGTACTTTCGATCTGCAGCATACCAGCCGAATACCAGGTGGGTACGTCCGTAAAATCGCTGGTGGATTTCGCGAGGCGTGAACTGACCCTGGGGATGCTGCAGCTTCCATGGTCTCACCGTCCCACCAGTGAGCGGACTGACGGACAACGGCACCGTTCCGTAGCCGACTTCCCTGCCGGTATCGACGCAGACCGCTTCCGGAAGCGTCTGAATATCACATCCCAGATAGGCGGCGTTCAGGTAAACGCTCTGATTGTCATTCAGGATTCGGCCCAGGCGACACTCCCTCCGCATCAGCTCACGCTGAGCCAGCAGTGCGTACATGGTGTGGCCAACAATTCCACTCACGTCTGTGTTTCCCCCACGGCATGGTCAGGCAGCGAGCTTCCCGGATCACGCAGGCCTGGCGCCCGGGCGTCCCTGTTCAATCACCCAGGTGCCTTTGGTTTCCAGCGGAGCTCCCGGGCGATCCACGAAAGGTGTGGCTCGAAAGTACGAGGTCCACTTCTGCGGAGTCAGCTCACAGGAGACATAACCACGATTGGAGTTATACCACTGCACAAAGTCATTTTGTTCTGCTGCTCGTTCGTATTCCGGGATGAAGTTGCCCCCGTTACCAGCCGAGGTCATGGAGGTCCCGACCAGCTCAGTACCCACCAGCGGGGAATTCGGATCAGTGAAGTCGAGCTGCAGATCATTCACCCAGTTCAGGTGAATATCACCGGTGAGTACAACCGGGTTCGGAATGTGACGCTCGTGGAAGAATCGCAGCAGTCGACGTCGACTGACCTCATATCCCGGCCACTGATCCATGCTGTAACGCGCGTCCTCCCCCTCGCCACGATTGAGCGGTGCCATCATCACCTGCTGAGCCAGAATATTCCATGTCGACTGCGACGTGAGCAGACTTCGCATCAGCCACTGTTCCTGATCTGCGCCAAGCATTGTGGCCTGCGGATCAAAGACCTTGCCTTCCATTGGTTTCTGGTTGTCACCATTGGGCTGATCTGTGCGGTACTGCCTGGTGTCAAGTACATGAAAGTTTGCCAGTCGGCCGTACCCACAGCTGCGATACAGAGTCATGTTCGGTCCCTGCGGAAACGCACTGCGTCGCAGCGGCATGAACTCGTAATACGCCTTGTAGGCGTTCATGCGGCGAATCAGGAATTCCTCCGGGGAAATGCCCTCTTCTTCAGAGATCAGGTCGGCGTAGTTGTTGTCGAATTCGTGGTCATCCCAGGTAACCAGCCATGGAAACAGGCGATGGGTATCCTGCAGCGTCTGGTCAAGTCGGTACTGGGCATAGCGTGTGCGATAATCATCAAGGCTGACGATCTCGTTTCCCAGATGCTTTCGTGGACGATTGTCGACGCCAGCGTATTCGTAGATGTAATCGCCGAGATGGACAACCGCGTCCAGGTCTTCCTGCTGCATGTGCGGATAGCCATTGAAGTACCCGCTTTCATAGTGCTGGCAGGATGTAAAGGCGAACCGCAGGCGATCCGGCATTTCATCCGGCGACGGGGCTGTCCGCGTGCGGCCGACCGGGCTGACGAAATCACCACCATGGAAACGATAGAAGTACCACCTCCACGGCTGCAGCCCGTCAACTTCCACATGGATGGAATGGCCCAGCTGAGGAACTGCCAGTGCACTGCCACTGCGGACGATCCGGGTGAACTGCTCGTCCTCGGCCACCTCCCAGCGAATGCTGACAGATTCGGGCGTCATGCCGCCGCCCTGCAGCGGATCCGGAGCCAGTCTGGTCCAGATGACAACACCGTCGGCAGAGGGATCTCCGGAGGCGACACCGAGCGTGAATGGGTTGTCCTGAAATCGTGCCGGTCCTGTGACCGTTCCGGCGGCACGGAGTGCATAACCGGGGATCGCGGAGACGGCGGCAAGATAGCCCAGAAAATCACGTCTTCGCACTCCATATCTTCGTGTTGTCGAACGCTGCGTCATGGTGTGTTTCCTTCTTTCCGGATGTCATTGATGCGTCACTCCAGTGATCCGGTCGGAGTGCGTGCAGTCATGTTCGGGTGGTCTCAGCGGGCCATTCGAAGCAGGTCCCGATACACCTGCAGAGCCTGTTCATATTCCAGTCGAGCCTGTTCCGGAAGCAGGTCTGCACTGCGTTGTTGCTCCGCTTCCATTAATTGCACGAAGTACCACACCTGGTCTGCTCTGGGCTGGATCGGCTGGTCATTGACAGTGATGTGCCATGGCGCAGTGTGAGCAAACCGATAACGGCCGTCCGGTTGCGGAATCAGAGTTCGTATGGCGATCCAGCACGTCTCGTCGACAGTAACTGTCTGTTCCAGAGATACGCTCCAGCTGCCTGCAGCCGTCTGCTTGGCCTGGGGCTGCAGTCGATGTTTCACTGTTCCATTGACAAGAATCTCAATCGCCTCCGACGGCAGCAGGCTGGTGCTGCGGATCTGAACCGCGAATTGATGTGGCCCGCCGCCTTCACGGCGAAACTGATGATCTGAGAGATGGCCGTCGACCGTGACTTCCAGCATCGGCCCCGTGGTGACAAAACTGCGTCCGGCCCTGAGCCCCTGCAGCCATTGCTCGCGATCGAAGTTCGTTCCCGTATGAACGTACACGCGACTGTGCCCCAGCGGAACAGGGTGCACACCCGCTGCCGTACCGGCTGACGGACTGAGTCGGAATCCGCAGTTCAGCAGCGCGTAGTACATCTCGAATCCATACGTCAGCCAGCCCCACTCGGTGAGTCCGCCATCGGCAGTACGCTCAAGCGTCGTCCACGGAGGCGGCACAGCCGGTGCGGTACGAAAACCAAAGTTAGTACGCCAGACGCTGTTATTCGACAGCTCGAACAGATCGACCTGCGCTACCGGGATCAGCATCAGTGACCATGGCCAGGAGTGTTTGTCCAGATCGATGAGTGCTCCCTGATCGTGTGCAGCTGTGGCGATTGGTGTGACGGGTGGTGCCAGCCGGGTAAACGGCTGCTGATGATTCAGCAGAAACATGGCCCCCAGCACGTGTCGCTGATCACCAATCGAAAAGATCTCGTACTCCGTATTGCGAGGAAAGATCACATGACTGGCGTCAATCAGAATCGGTTCACTGCCAGCGTCCTGTCGGGGACCGAACGGAGATGGTCCCTGCCGCCTGAGCGGAGATGGTGACAGATCCGGCTGGCGGTCTGAGCGTACCGTCCAGAACGTGACCGGGAAGGCAACATTCAGGTCCTCCGCGAGCATGACATTGGGCAGCTCCTGAATTCTCCGATGCACATGAGTCTCACCGGAATACCAGCCTCGCGATGCCATGTCGGACCAGCGCTGCAGAGCGACTTCAAGCGAAATGTCCTGAGCTCCGATGCTCAGCTGCTGAAGCAAGGGGACATATTCCTTGCCACGCTCCACCTGCAGGGTGTATGTGCCCGGCGGGAGATCACAGGTTGCAGGATGTGCAGACACCGTGGTATGCAGTTCACTCGACCCGGCGATGGGCACCCACTGCTCGGTGTACGGTAATGCCGAGCCCGTGGGGGACAGAGATTCGAAGAAAAAGCTGTCGCCGGCATCATTCTGCAGATAGATGCGTGCAGCCAGCGGTTCTCCGGAATCGGCATCGAGGATTCGCAGGGTGAGCTGACCGGCGGTCGCGCACGGCAGTGTTGTGATCAGGATCAGTGCAGGCAGCAGACGGTCTGGCATCGCATTGGTCATCGCTACAGGCGTGGTAAGTCGGATTCGCAACAGGCCGTGGCAGTATCTCGTGTCTGTGTCCGACTGGCAACCTCCGCGGCTGGATGACGGAAGTGGACTGTTGTTGTATTCTGCTGGTCCACACAGTGACTGTGGATCGTGACGGTCCGCTGAATTGGTCAACTGCCGGAGAATCTCTGATGCTGCGTGCCTTCGCCCTGCCCTTCTGCGTTCTGATTCTGTGTTCCTGCTGCCTGCGAAACGGGTGTTCGGCCGATGAATTGCGGCTGATTTCGGCGGAACGAATCTGGGATCATGCCGCACACAACGCCTTCACGGATCTGGCTCGCTTTGACGACAACTGGTTCTGCGTCTTCCGCGAAGGACAGGGACATGTTTCTCCGGACGGATCCCTGCGTGTTATTACCTCAACGGACGGATCCGCATGGACCTCTGCTGCCCTGATCTCATCTCCCGATTCTGATCTGCGGGATGCGAAGATCACCGTCACACCCGATGGCAGACTGATGCTGGCCGGTGCCGAAGCGATGCACGATCAGCAGGAATACAAGCATCAGTCGCTCGTCTGGTTCTCCAGCAATGGAAAGGACTGGAGTGACGCAGTGGATGTGGGCGATCGCGATAACTGGCTGTGGCGGATTTCGTGGCAGGGTAAGCATGCTTACGGGTTTGGGTACGGCACGCGGCAGCGTGGGCTGAGTTTCTTCCGCGGAGACGCCACCGGGAAATTCCACAAGGTGATTGATCGCGTTGATGTGGGCGGAACCTATCCCAACGAGACGTCAATCATCTTTGGCTCCGCAGACGAACCGACAGCGCTGTGTCTGCTGCGGCAGGACGGGGATCCAAAGCTGGGCTTTCTGGGTTCTGCCAGGCCGCCGTATACCGACTGGAGCTGGAAACCGCTGGATCGCCGCATCGGTGGTCCTCACATGATTCGCATTCCTGACGGTCGGCTGATTGCAGCGGTCCGCCTGTATGACGGTGGTGCCCGTACGTCACTGTGCTGGCTGGACGCTGAACAGGCAACCCTGACAGAAGCTCTGCGTCTGCCCTCTGGTGGTGACACCAGTTACGCCGGGCTGGTGTGGCACGCAGAACAGCTCTGGGTGAGCTACTATTCGAGTCACGAAGGGAAGACCTGCATCTACCTTGCTCGAGCTGAGATTGTCAGATAACGCAATGGTCGGAGCACCCGCGGCGTACTTTGCCGGTGGTTCACTTTGCCGGTGGCTTTCCACGTGGTGTCCAGCTGGGATGCGGCTGGTGAGACTGGCTCATCAGCTGTTCCAGTTCGGTTACAATCTGTGGGTGGGATTCCGCCAGATTGTTCTGCTCTGAGAGATCACTGGAAAGGTCATAGAGCTGGGTCGGGCCGGTCATCCACGGTTCGCGGATGGCTTTCCATTGACCACGGCGAACGGCCTGACGGCCGCCCTGTTCGTAGAATTCCCAGTACAGATGGCTGTGCTCCTGCTGCACCGATTTCTGTCCGCGAATTTCCGGTACGAAACTGACGGAATCCAGATTGTCCGGTGCACTGACAGCCGCCAGCTCCGCGGCAGTTGCCATCAGGTCGCCGAAGTAGCCGATGTGCCCGGAGGTGGTTCCGGCTGGTGCCGTACCAGGCCAGCGGACAATCAGCGGAACACGAATTCCGCCTTCCGTGAGCGATCGCTTCATGCCTCGCAGCGGGCCTGAGGGCTGAAAACGCTCCGGGTTGTGTCGTCCCTCATTGTGCGGACCGTTGTCGCTGGAGAACATCACGACGGTGTTCCGGTCAATTCTGAGTTCCTGCAGCAGATCCAGCAGACGACCGATATCGGAGTCCATTCTGGTGACCATCGCAGCCTGTCCTTTGTCCTGTTCAGGCCAGTCAAGTTCGGCATAGGGACCATAGTCGGGAACCTCCTGACCGTTGCCGGTGCCACCGGATGCTTCGTTGTTTGCGTGCGGAATTGTCAGGGCGATGTACAGAAAGAACGGTTTTTCCGCTGCAGAGGCGGTGCGGATGTACTGCAGTGACTCCTGCATGATCAGGTCATGGCTGTAGTCGACTTTCTCGGTTGCCCAGCCTCCTGCGAACCCACCATAGGTGCGATTGAGACTCTGCACCTTATTTCGCAGCGGCTCCTTTGTTTCATTGCGCCACAAAAATTCGGGATAGTAATTGTGGGCATGCACCTGATTCAGATAGCCATAGAAAAAATCGAACCCCTGTCGCCGCGGAAGTCCGGAATGTCCACCGGTGGTATCGTCGCCAAGTCCCCACTTGCCGCATAGCGCTGTACTGTATCCGGCGGAGCGGAGCACTTCGGCCACAGTGATGTCTTCGTCACGGAGTGACTGAATGGACATGTCCGGGCCCCCGGCATTCCCGCGGACATGTGTATGTCCCATGTGCAGCCCGGTCATGAGCACGCTGCGGGATGGTGCACAGACCGTATTACCGGCGTAGAAATCAGTGAAGCGGATGCCTTCCGCCGCCATCTGATCCAGTCGCGGCGTGTGGATCAGCTGCTGGCCGTAACAGCCGAGGTCTCCGTAGCCGAGGTCGTCAGCAAGGATGAAGATGATATTCGGACGTGGTGCATCCGATGCGGCAGCCGAACTCAGCAGGCACAGGAACATGATTACAGACAGACGGCTCACGGCTGACACTCCGGAGTTACAGGAAAGTGCAACGGATACAAGGCATGGACCGCCTCAGATTCTACCTCCTGAACTGCTGACCACAACCTGCGGCGGCGACGTCGATTCCCGACGCGGTGGCTGGTCTGCTAAGATCGGACGCAGTGTGATGACTCAGAGGAATACCAGAGCAAGAGGATCAGGAATGAACGGTAGCGGAAAAACTGCGGGCAGACTCATCTGCGCATGCTTCATCGCAGCAAATGTGCTGTACGGCGCAGACGACAAGCGTCCCAACCTGCTGGTGATTCTGGCGGACGACCTTGGCTACGCAGATCTGCAGGTTTGCGGTTCTGATGACATGCAGACACCGGTGCTGAATGAGCTGTTTGCCGGTGGTATGCAGTTCACCAATGCCTATGCAAACTGCCCGGTGTGCTCACCAACCCGTGCCGCTCTGCTCAGTGGGCGTTACCAGGACACTGTGGGCGTTCCGGGTGTGATTCGGACCCATGCCGAAAACAGCTGGGGATACCTCAGCCAGCGTTACGAGCTGCTGCCTGCAGCGGCTCAACGCGGCGGTTATCGCACTGCAATCATCGGCAAGTGGCACCTGGGGCTGGAGACGCCGAACACTCCCACGGAACGCGGATTCGATCACTTCCACGGCTTCCTTGGTGACATGATGGACGATTACTACCACCATCGACGGCATGACGTGAACTACATGCGAAAGCAACAGCAGGAGATTGATCCGGAAGGACATGCCACAGACCTGTTCAGCAGCTGGGCGGTGGAATTCCTCAACAGTCAGCGTGACAGCGAGCAGCCCTTCCTGATGTATCTGGCCTACAACGCTCCGCATACTCCGATTCAGCCTCCGCAGGACTGGCTGCAGAAAGTGCGTGCTCGCGACCCGCAGATGTCGGAAAAGCGTGCG
>JALQUR010000187.1 GCA_023260695.1 Planctomycetaceae bacterium | reverse complement strand
TGTCACCTACGGGGACGGAGTCCGCGCTTGTCTGATGAGCGAATACACATTTACGCGGCAACGAAAGGGATAAAGCGGGCGGAGATCAAGCGTAGAGGCTGCCGCAGAATGGCTCTGCCAGCACCTCAACACAATGTCTGTCTGGAGCGAGTCTCAATGGATGTTCCGAAGTTTCGCTGCCTGGTAATTCCCTGAGTCTGGTCGTAGTGGGGTCTCCAACGGCGACGAGTTCGGAGTACTTGCCGCGGATTGTTCGGTGTGTTTGCGCGGGATGTTCCAGTTGAGTCTTCACTGGTGTGGACCAGGTTCCTAATGGTTCCGGGGCTGTGTCGTTTGACGCATCAGTCTGCCGAAACCTGATTTGATGGTGAGGATATTCAAACCTCGGGATCAGCATTGACTTGCACTCTTCGTCGTGAGGATCTGCGAATCATGTGGCTTGTCGCAGGTGTCTTGACATCTACAGCTCGTTCAGGGGATGGATGACAGCAATGACCCTTCAGTTGCTCCGGAGTGAGATTGACAGGCAGGCCCGGATTTGTCTGGCGCAGGCAGGATCACAGCCACCAGGGGAATCGATCAGAGCAGGGATTGATTTCCGGCTTTGAGCATCTGGTCTGCGTATGATTCTTCGTGTCGAGTGATGTTGCTTTGCCATTTCAGGAACCGCGCGGCCTGGGGACGTCTGCAAGTGCGACGCAGAGCAGCGTTGGTGCATTGATATCGATCAGTCTTTTGTGAAAGGGCAGTTCATGAGCTGTCTCTGCGTGATCTACGGTAACCGTCCGTTGATCAGCGAAACGTTCATCTCACTTCAGATCGATGGCCTGAGCGGGAAGAAGTGTGTACTTCATAATTGGTACCCGGAGTACACATATGAGGGCCGGACGATCCGTTATTTTTACAGTCGAACTCCATTGCTGCGTAAGCTCGAGAGATTGTTGCCTGTCTTTGTCTACGATCGACTGGCAGCGCGCCGCCGCGACAAATGGACAACGATACTTGATTTTTTCGATGGTTTTTTTTCCTCACATGGAGTTGACTGCATCCTTGCTCAGTACGGCACCAACGGAGCGGACATTGCTCCTGTAGCAAAGGCTCTGGGTATTCCGCTTGTGGTGCATTTTCACGGTCACGAAGCGCATCGGGGAGAGACCCTGTCCGCCTATCGGGGCAAGTATCCACAGATGTTCGAGTATGCGAGCAGTGTAATCAGTGTTTCCCGCAGGATGACCAGAGCATTGCTGGAGCTGGGCTGCCCATCGGGGAAGATTGTTGAGAATCCGTACGGAGCACGTGAGGAGTTTTTTCAGATCAGGCCGGATTACGAGAAGGTTCTTTTTGCAGTGGGGCGGTTCGCGGACATCAAGTCTCCGGCACTGACGATCAATGCATTCCGGATTGCACTGGAAGCACATCCGGATGCTGTTCTGGTGATGGTTGGCGACGGACCACTCCTGGAATGCTGCCGACAACTGGTCAGAAGTTACGGGATCGGGGAAAGCGTACAGTTATTGGGGGCGATGCCGCAGTATGAGTTTATCCCGCTGATGCAGAGGGCTCGAGCGTTTGTACAGCATTCCGTGACAACACATTGCGGTGATTCTGAGGGTACCCCCAACTCAATCCTTGAAGCTCAGGCTGCAGGTCTGCCAGTAATAGCGACACGACATGCCGGTATCAATGAGGCAGTCGTGGACGGCACGACAGGGTTGTTGTGCGACGAGTACGATGTTGAAGTGATGAGCAGGTACATGAAGGAGCTGCTTGCTGACAGAGCACGTTCAGTGTCCATGGGCGAAAACGCGAGAGCGCATATCAAAGCAAACTATACGACAGGCAGGTATCTCAGCACTATTCAACGTCTGATCTTGGAGGCGCGTAGTGCCGGTTCGATCGCGGGAGTAAGCAGATAATGACGATGATCCTTGGAATCTCAGCGTTTTATCACGATAGCGCAGCTGCGCTGCTGATCGATGGCGAAGTGGTGGCTGCTGCTCAGGAAGAGCGATTCACAAGAAAAAAACACGATCCGGAGTATCCGGAGAACGCGGTGCAATTCTGCCTCAGGCAGGCGGGTGTTGAGGCCAGCGAGATTGACTACGCTGTCTTCTATGAAAAGCCACTCGTAAAATTTGAGCGATTACTTGAAACATACCTCGCCTTTGCTCCGGTTGGCTTTCGGAGCTTCTCGATGGCGATACCAATGTGGCTTCGTGAAAAACTGTATCAGGGACGGGTACTGCGGAAGAAGCTTGCAAATGCGACGAATGCGAAGCTCTTATTCACAGAGCATCATGAAAGTCATGCCGCGAGTGCCTTCTTTCCCAGCCCATTTGACGAAGCGGCTGTTCTGACCCTCGACGGGGTCGGAGAGTGGGCGACGACAACATGGGGTGTGGGGCGTCAGAACAGGATTGACCTCCATCAGGAGATCCGGTTTCCTCATTCACTTGGGCTGCTCTATTCGGCTATTACGTATCACTGTGGATTCAAGGTGAACAGCGGCGAATACAAGCTGATGGGGCTGGCACCTTATGGCAAGCCGATCTATGCAGACTTGATCAGAAGCCATTTAATAGATGTCCGGGAAGATGGTAGTTTCTGGATGGACATGAAGTACTTCAATTACTGCCAGGGTCTGACGATGACGAATCGTCGATTCAGTGATCTTGTTGGCTTTGCGCCGCGTCAGCCTGAAGCTGAACTCAGTCAGTGTCATATGGACCTGGCGGCAAGTGT
>JALQUR010000722.1 GCA_023260695.1 Planctomycetaceae bacterium | reverse complement strand
AGTTCGTCTGACTCCGTCTACAGCGGAATGAACCCCGCTGATCTGTCGCTGGTGAATACGGATAACGAGGAAGCTGGCGGAATTACGGTGGGTAATCTGAGTGGAACAACGACCAGTGAAGATGGTGGTACGGTTACATTCACCATCGTGCTCATCTCCAGCCCGGCAGTATCCACAACCGTATCGATTCCGATCAGTTCATCCGATGTTTCTGAAGGAACTGTGAGCTCGGCCAGCGTGACATTTGATACCAGCAACTGGAATGTTCCTCAGACCATCACTGTGACCGGGCAGGATGATTCGACCTTTGACGGTGATATTTCCTACAACGTGGCGATCGGGGCATCGACATCCACAGACCCGCGTTATAACGGACTGAATCCGGACGATATTGCTCTGGTGAATACGGACAACGATCAGGCACCGCCGTCTTCCGGGACGAAGTTCTACGTCGTTGACGACTTCGTTACGTCGACGTTTGAGTATGAAGAGGACGGGACACCGGTTGAGAATTATTCTCTGGCTGCAGAAAACTTTGCACCTCGTGGAGTTGCGACAACAGCCGCCGGCGACCGGGTCTGGGTCCTCAATTCAAACAGAAATGTTTACGTCTACGACACAGCCGGAGCGCTCCTCGGGATCTGGAGAGCCGATGGGATGAGGAGGCGTGCTCTGGTTGAAGGGATTGCGACAGATGGTGTTAATATCTGGATTGTCGATAATCGCAATGACTGCGTTTACCGGTATAACGGGGCTGCCTCCGTGCTGTCCGGCTCCAGAACATCGTCGTTTCAGTTTGATCTGGCTGCAGGCAACAATGGGCCTCGTGGTATTGTTTATGGTGAGACCTTCGGCCAGCCAACTCTGTATGTTGTGAATGACGCCAACGGAAGCGACCACGTCTACGAATATCCGCTGGAAAATGGTATCCCGCTGGAGGGCAATGCCTGGGCGCTTGCCGGGGGTAACACTCGCCCCCGGGGAATTGCACTTGATCCTGCGAATGTGTCCATGGATCTCTGGATTGTTGATGCGAATTCAGACAGCGTCTGGCGATATCAGAATGCACGCACATCGCTGAGTCCTTCGCTGATTTCGACGTTTGCTCTTCAGTCCGGCAATCGGTCCCCGCAGGGAATTTCAGACCCACCGCCCGCAGCATCTGAGGAAGCGGTCATCGGCACCATGTCCGCCTCTCTGGCGGCTTATGTCGCCGTGCCGCGGTCCCAGCCAGTTCTCATGGATGGTCTGCAGCTGAATCTGGAGCATCACATTTCAGCGATTGCGACTCCGGATCGAATTGCTGAAGCGGACACCGCAACGAAACCTGATCAACAGCATCGCGATGCTGGCTGGGCCGAAATGTTCTCAGCGGAACAGTTCAGCGAGGCCGGGGAAACGATTGAAATGCATGTGGATGAGGCGGCCGCTGATCAACTTGATGTGATCTTTGAAGAAGGCGTGTGCGACGAATTGCTCATGCAGCACTGACCAGGCGTGCATGCCTGTTAAACGAACCTGAGGCGGGCTCCATGTGAGTCCGCCTTTTTTGTTCTCAGACACCGAGTCGCAGACGCTGACGAAACAGGAATGCCAGAATCAACCACTGGATGAGAATACTGCCAAGTGCCAGCAGCAGGTCAGCCGCCTGCCCGGACGACCTGGCCAGTCGCCCCAGCAGAAATGCAGAGATCCAGTCAAAGTTGACCAGAAACGGAGTCAGCCAGACCAGCAATGAATTGTATCCAATCACGATGAAGAACAGTGAGCCTGCACCCTGCCCCGGCAGATCCACCAGCAGGTGTGCAAGCAACAGCACTGCCAGACAACAACCGATCCCGTACAGGACATAAGATCCGGACCAGAGACTGGGGATGAAGGGAAGTGACTGAGACCACCACTGGCCCAGATACAGCATTCCACCGGCACTGCACAGAAGTGTGGTGATACGTACTGAGATGCGAGGCTCCGCCAGCAGGAGTCGGCCGGCGAAACTGCCAATCAGCATGATGAATGCTGCGGGGAGCAGCGTGCAGACCCCGTAATTCAGAACTGTCGGCAGTGCTGCCCGTCCCTGCAGCAGTGGCTGCAGATTGCGGCTGAGCGTTGCCTCAAAACTGCCTGACGTTGTGAAGTCTGCAGTCATCCGTTCTGAAAGTGGAATACTGCCAGTGATCAGGGAATGCAGCAGCAGCAGTCCGGCCGCCGAGATTACCTGAATTCTGAGCTTGCTGCTGATGAGCAGAGTGGCGACCACAACAGAGCAGACGCCCAGATGCGTCAACGGTCCGATCAGATTCACCCGCGGTGCATTGAACTGCAGCAGACCGTTGCAGATCATCTGCAGGATGACCAGCAGCACCCCCCGGCGGATCACTCGCAGCCAGAGTGTCTTCGAATTCGCCGAATGACGATTGAGTGAACCCGGCAGAACGCAGCCCGAAAGGAAGAGCAGCAGAGGAAAAACCAGATCGACAATTGTCAGTCCTGCCCACGCGGAACGATCAAGGCCGCGGAAGACAGGGCCGGGAACTGCCACCGGTGAGAGTGCAAGCAGGCGCAGAATCAGCGTCTGTCCCCCCATGAGCCAGAAGAGTGCCATCCCCCGCAGGGCATCAATTGAGGCAAATCTCTCAGGCGGGGGCGGGGGAAGTCGTGATGACTGTCGCTTCATTGTGCTGTTCCCACGGGCAGATGCAGAAGGCGGCGTGTGTTTGTTTTCTCGACCGCACTGAATCTGCTGATACAGCAGAAACCGACGCTTCGCGCGAATTCCACCAGGGGCACTCGGGAAACATACCGGCTATTGATGTCTGGGCGACTGGAAGGTCTGGTATGCCATCAGAATTCGCTGCAGCGCTGTGCATCCACAGAGTGCTGAGAAGACGGCAGCAAGGGTCGGAAAATCAGCTGGGAACAGGCAGAAGAGTGCGAAAAACAGGATTGTTTCTGCGCCTTCCATCAGCCCGGCGGAGTAGGTGAATGACTTTGCCGGCTGATTGGTCTTGTCTGCCGCGTACGCGGTGGCTATCGCGGCCCAGGCGAGAAACGAGCCTGAGGAGGCGAAGAAGCTGAAGAGCAGCAGCAGTGCCGGCCGCAGGTTTTCATCCGCCGCAAATCCGAAACTCAACGGTACTGCGGCATAAAAGATCTGGTCGCAGACACTGTCGAGGTACCCACCGAAAGGGCTGGGGCGAGTCATCCGGGCTACCTGTCCATCAAGTCCGTCGCAGAGTCGATTGAGCAGCAGCAGTGACAGGCCAGGCAGCCAGCTGGAATTTGCCAGCAGAAAACAGCCTGCCAGCCCACAGAGCAGTCCGGCAACGGTAATTGCTGACGGAGGGATATTCAGGCGTGTCAGACCCGCTGCGACGGGCTTTGTCAGCGGGTCAGTAATTGCTCGCAGTTGTTGATCCAGCATGACAGACTTTGCATTGATCCTGGCGTGACAGGTCAGAACGGCAGTGGCGGATTGCCGGAATGTTGGAGTGAACTGCTGCAACGCGGGAATGTCAGTGCGCGGTGCCCCGTGCATCACTTTAGGGGGCAGCAAGGAATATTGTAAGCGGTTCCCTGCTGCGGAACATTCCGCCAGAGTAACAGGTCAGTTGGCGTCGTCGTTCGCCGCGGTGTTTGATGGGCCGAAACGAGGTTGATCCTGCGGCAGGGCGACAACGGATCGGGCAGCAGCGGCACGTGCAAATCTGATTCCGACGCGATATGCTCCGTTCAACGGCGTGATAACACAGAACGCAGCGGTGTGCTGACACAAAGTGGAAGTACGAAGAGGGGGTGAGAAACAAATGAGACGCTTGCAGATACTGATTGCTGGAGATCGCCCGGGACTTGAACTGCGAACCCAGTTGCTCCCCCTTGTGGCAACCGTGCTCCTGTTGTTCACAGGCTTTGTCGCGGCTGACGAGCGTGCCGCGCAGGTGTTCCGTGATGGCGAGGCGCAGGTTGTTCCGGCCTTCAGTGATTCCAGCAAATGGATTCGTGAGCATCTCTGGGTTGAGACCGAATTTGATTCAGACGGTGACGGCAGACGGGATCGAATGCAGGTGGACGTAACACGTCCGGAGCAGACCGGGACGGAGGGCCTGCGCGTCCACGTCATTTATGAAACCAGTCCGTACTACAGCGGTACCGGAAATAATGACCCGCGCTGGTTCTGGGATCCGAAACAGGAACTGGGGGTCAGACAGCAGTATCACCAGGTGCCTCCGGGAATTGAGCACCAGCCGGAAAAGGAGATGATCTCCAACGGGCACGTGCGGGACTGGGTTCCGCGTGGGTTTGCGGTTGTCCATTCGTGTTCTCCGGGAACCGGACGTTCGCAGGGATGTCCGACGGTCGGTGGCAGGAATGAGTCGCTTGCACCAAAGGCTGTGATTGACTGGCTGAATGGCCGGGCGCGCGGATTCACCTCGCCAACTGGCGGTGAATTGGTGACGGCTTCATGGAGTACCGGATCTGTGGGGATGACGGGGACGTCCTACAACGGCACACTGCCACTGGCGGCAGCAACAACCGGGGTTGACGGACTGAAGGCCATCATTCCAGTGGCTCCCAATACCTCGTACTACCACTACTACCGATCGAATGGTCTGATTCGACATCCGGGTGGCTACATGGGCGAGGATATCGATGTTCTCTATGACTTCATCAACAGCGGTGACCCGGACCGTCGAGACTGGTGCAACTGTGAAGTTCGTGACAAGCTGATGCTCGCAAAGCACGATCGCATGACCGGGGACTACAATGAGTTCTGGGCAGGAAGAGACTATCTGAATCAGTTGCAGCCACTCAAGGCGGCGATGCTGATGTCGCATGCATTCAATGACTGGAATGTGATGCCGGAACACAGTGTGCGGATCTACGATGCGGTCCGTGCGAAGGGAGTTCCCTGTCAGATCTTTCTGCATCAGGGCGGTCATGGGGGGCCTCCGCCACTGAGCATGATGAATCGCTGGTTCACTCGTTATGTCTGTGGCATTGAGAACGGTGTGGAAAACGATCCTCGCTCATGGATTGTCCGCGAAACAAAAGATCGCAGCGAACCAACGGCATATCCGGACTATCCGCATCCTCAGGCGGAGCAGGTGCGGATGCTGCTTCAGCGTGGAGGTCAGAATCGTGGTGGCCTCGTCAGTTTCTCTCAGGCTGGCGACGAACAACAGGGGGCTGAACGCCTCATCGACAACTATTCATTCGACGGCGCCACACTTGCTCGTGCTGAGTCCACAGAACATCGACTGCTTTACGCGACTGCGGCCCTGAAGCAGGAATTGCATCTGTCCGGAACGGCTCGAATCAGGATTCGTCTGGCAAGCAGTCGTGCAGCGGCAAACCTGTCCGTCTGGCTGGTGGCATTGCCGTGGACTGACAGCAAGCGAATCACCGACGATGTGATTACTCGGGGCTGGGCAGATCCTCAGAACCACCGTTCCCTGACCGAGAGTGAGCCGCTCGTGCCCGGAAAGTTCTACGACCTTGAGTTTGATCTGCAGCCCGACGACCAGGTGCTGCGTGCGGGTGACCAGATCGGGTTGATGATCTTCTCTTCCGACAGAGACTTTACGATGTGGCCTGATCCCGGTACTGAATTGACAATTGATCTGGATCAGACGGAACTGCTTCTGCCGGTTGTTGGCGGGGAATCAGCGTGGCTGAAGGCTGTCGAATGACGCACTTACTGCATCTCCGGCCCCGTATGCCTCTGGCAGTTCTGTGTGCAGGACTATTGCTGCTGTGCACTGCGTACGCCGACGAAGCTGCCGACACAACTGTCGTGACGGAGGCTGCAGACAGTCCCCCGCAGCGACTCATCCTGACAGAGAGTACGACGCTTGATCCGGGAATCGTGTATGGCGGGATTGTGATCCAGCGATCAGGCATCACCGTTGACGGCCGAGGGGCAACGATCAGCGGACCTGTGCTGCGCGCGGGCGGCCCGGAAAAGGACTACACCGGGGTTGGTATCTCCGCGCGAGGGGTTTCCGATGTGACACTGCGGAATGTCTGTGTGCGCGGCTGGGAAACGGGTCTGCAGATCTCAGACGGTTCGGGCTGGCTGATTGAGGACTGTGACTTTTCAGATAACTTCAGTGATCCGGCATTTGGCTGGGGAGAGAACGGTCGCCGTGGTGGACTGGTTCTGAGCGAAGTAAATGATTCGGTGCTGCTCCGGAATCGTGCCTGTCGTGTGTGGGATGGTTGCGTGCTGGTGGATTGCGATCGAAATCTGCTGGAGGGAAATCAGTTTTCGCACTGTTCCAATACATGTCTGAAGCTGTGGCATTCGGGGGCCAACCGAATTCGCCGCAATCAGCTCAGCCACGGTATTCGCAAGGACCCTGGGGAAGTGCACGCCCGCGATTCAACGTTGAAAGAACATAAGTTGCCGCTAATGATCTGTAAAAGTTTACTTGCGCAACGCTATTATGTTTGGCTTGAGCAAAATATTATCAAGATCTGGTGGGCTACTGCTAT
>JALQUR010000711.1 GCA_023260695.1 Planctomycetaceae bacterium | reverse complement strand
GATCCAGCTGCAGGCTGTGCCCGTCAACACTGGCATACTCGATGTCCCGCAGCACCTTCGCGGCGGCCGCTTCAGCCGTCTGCATCTGCCCCATCAGCGTGACAACAATCAGTGCCATGGGCAGACGACGTACAACGCATGTATTCACAGACGCAACTTTCCACTGAAAGGGAGACCGCTGTCGACAAGTCTTGCTGCAGCACACAGCACCGTCATTCCACTGCAATATGCATGCAGAATATGAAAACCTGTGACTTTTGACACCTTGCCACGGGGGATTTCGCATTGCTGTCGGTCACCGGCAGGCGTAGCCGGATGATGTGTCGCACGCTGTCTCGCTGGCCACAATGCTCCGGCAACCGCGACTGCTGTTCTCAAGGTCCGACGAACAACCGGGCCAGGATCTGCTTTTCACCTGTAAAGTTTCCTGTCATGATCAACACCTCACCTGCCACCGACGCCAGCATCCAACGCAAATCAGGCAAAGACCTGCACATGAGATCCACTGTTGTCTCCGCATCATGTACGCCCGCAGGATTCCGGTTCTGCAATCAGTTTTCTGTCATCGCGGTACTGCTGCTCAGCTGTCTTCGCCCGACTGACGCAGTCGCTCAGTCATCGCTGATTCCCAACTCGCTTCTGCAGCCGAATGAAACACAGGAACTGCCGGAGGGTTTCCAGATACAGGGGGATGTCTGGTACCGCCGACTGGATGACTTCGGTGAACATTCCGGCTGGGCCGTACGCATGTTTTCTGCCGCTGACATTGATCAGAACGACAGTTACAGCGGTCGTCTGAGTACCACAGTCAGTGGCCTGACACCAGAACAGGGACGCTGGTTTCGTTTTCGTATACAGGCCATGGCCGAGGATGGCTTTGCTGTGGAACAGGATGAACTGTTCCTGCAGGTGGAGTTCTTCAGAGACAACGGCAGTAATTCACTGGACGCCATTTCCACCCGCATCTACCCACAGATCGAACGGGAACGCAGCGACCTGCTGGATCCAGGAACCAATCGCGAACTGGGCAAAGCTCACTGGCGCAGCTATGACCTGGATTTCCGCACGCCCTTTCCGGAAGTCGACACACTGAAACTGAGCGTCATGGTCGGGCGGGGATCAGGCAGCGGTGACAACTCCGAATTCATGATCAATGAATTCTCACTGACACCCATCACGCCGGCGCTGCAACAGCCTGCGATTTCAGCAGGCGACAATGCCCTGCCCCTGCAACTTTCAGAGCAGGCACTGATACCTGTTGGGGGACGCTGGTACTTCAACCCGACAACCAGCGATCAGACGCTGCCGAAACAGTTTGATGCAGGCAACGCAGATCAGCTGATCTACCTGAGCGAACGGCCGGTGGCCCCGTTTGCCGGAAACATGACAGGCTGGCTGCGGAAAGGGTTTCTGGACATCAATGGAAAGCTTGCCCAGCAGGATCAGTTCATCGAGGACAACCTCGTAATTGAGCTCACCTCCGAGCATCTGGTTCTGCATTCGAAGAACCTGCCCA
>JALQUR010000705.1 GCA_023260695.1 Planctomycetaceae bacterium | reverse complement strand
GCACGTGGCGCCCTTCGTCCCGGAAGTGCTCGGCGACCGCCATCGCGGCCCAGGCGCAGCGCCGCCGCATCAGCGGCGACTGGTCCGATGTCGCGGCCACGACCACCGCCCGGGCCATCCCTTCGGGGCCCAGCGTCGTTTCCACGAACTCGCGCAGTTCGCGCCCCCGCTCGCCCACCATGGCGATCACGACGACGTCGGCCGTGACCCCTCGCGCCAAGGCCGACAGCAGCGTCGATTTTCCCACGCCCGAGCCCGCGAACAGCCCGATTCCAAGCCCCCGCGCCCAGTCCATCACGTCAGCCGGGCCGAAGCCCTCGACGATCGAGCGCAGTTCTTCTTCGTTCAAGTATCCCGGGGGGGCGTCCCTCAGGGACGCGACCTGAATCGGATCCTCAAAGTCGCTCGGGAAAACGCAGGGCTCAGTCGCATCGACCACGCCATCGTGTCGCACTGGCATCTGGATCACTACGGGAACCATGCCGCGCTGGCCGCTGAAATCGGGATCGGCACCTTCTGGGATCGTGGCATTCCCGATGACCTGGCTGAAGACGCAAAGTTCCACGAACGAATCGCTGCCTACCGTGGCGCGACGCAAAACAAGTCAAAGCAGCTCCGCGCCGGCGACCACCTGCCACTCCGATCCGGGAATGTCCCGCTGCGTTGCCGTGTACTCGCAGCGAGCAGAGAAACTGTGAGTGGAGAAGGACCTCGAAATCCCTTTGCTGAACAACACCAGCCGCAGCCGGAAGACAAGAGTGATAATGCCGCCAGTCTGGTGCTGCTGTTCGGTCTCGGGGACTTCCGCTATCTGACCTGCGGAGACCTGACCTGGAACACCGAAGCAAAACTGGTGACTCCTCGCAATCCGGCAGGCAGGGTGGACCTGTTCATGGTCACACACCACGGGCTTCCGGTCAGCAACAATCCAGCACTGGTGCTGGCGATTGATCCGGTCACAGCCATCATGTGCAACGGACCAAAGAAGGGTGGGGCTCCCACAACTCTCGAAACTCTGCGACGTGTGGAATCTCTGCAGCACTGGTACCAGTTGCATCGCAACGTGGATGTGGATCCTGCCCAGCAGGCTCCGGCAGACCAGATTGCCAATCAGGGCACCACGGCAGAATGCCAGGGCAACTGGATCCTCGCCCGTGTGGCGGCTGACGGGAAGTCCTACACCATTCAGATCGGCTCGGATGGTCTGCCTGCTCGTTACAGCACGCGAAACGAGCATTAGCAGCACTGTCTGCTCGAGCAGCAGAATTCCCGATCCTGCACACGCCCACTGTTCAATTCGGGAACCGGATCACGGCGGTTTGAATTCACGAATCAGCGCCGTTACCGTTGCCGGTCGTGAATCCGGGCACGCCAGCGGCCCGGATCAGCAGTCGCTCCAATGGTGGCAGGTCTTCGTTTCGCCCTGCCGCCTCCTGACGACGGCCGCACTCCGGTTCTGTCCGCAGTCTGCCGTCAGGTTTTTCTTCCAGCACCTCGGTGCTGAACCGGAATTCTCATGACAACAGCCTCTTCCCGTCGTGCCCTTGTCAGCGTCAGTGACAAGACCGGACTTGATGTGTTCGTCCGCGGCCTGGTTGATCTTGGATTTGAAATTCTCTCCACCGGGGGAACTCGAACCTGTCTGGAACGGGCCGGGATCCCGGTGGTTGACGTCACCGAGTACACCGGTTTCCCCGAAATCATGGACGGCCGTGTCAAGACTCTGCATCCGAAGGTACATGGAGCAATCCTTGGTCGCCCGACCCTTGCCAGCGATGCCGAAGCAATTGCTGCTCACGGAATCATTCCGTTCCAGCTGGTGGTAGTGAATCTGTATCCCTTCCAGCAGACCATCGCCCGGCCTGATGTGACCATCGATGAGGCGATTGAGAATATCGACATCGGTGGCCCGTCAATGGTGCGTTCCGCAGCCAAGAACCATGCGCACGTCGGCATCGTATCCAGTCCGGATCAGTATGCGGAAGTTCTGGAGAAACTTCAGAACGATCAGTTTGATGAGGCCTGCCGCCGCCGACTGGCCGCTGCTGCATTTGAAATGACAGCAGTCTACGACCGTGCCATCAGCGATTATCTTGCGGAAATCACAGCCGCACCCGAGGCAGATTCGGCAGCCTTCGGCAGCCGTCTGACATTGTCCTTTCAACGTCAGCAGACCCTGCGATACGGTGAGAATCCGCATCAGCGGGCTGCATTCTACGTGGAATCAGCTCCGGCCCCCGGAACACTTGCCACCGCAGAACAGCTCAACGGCAAGGAGCTTTCCTACAACAATCTGCTGGACCTCGATGCTGCTCGCGCCATTGCCGCTGAATTCTCTGAACCGGCTGCCTGCGTGATCAAGCACAATAACCCGTGCGGATGTGCCATCGCCGAAACGCTGGCTGAAGCATTCGAGAATGCTCATGCGGGAGACCCTGTCAGCGCATTCGGTTCCATCATCGGACTGAATCGCGTCGTCGATCCATCGACCGCAGAACGCATGTGTGAGCCGGGTCGTTTTATTGAAGCCATCATTGCACCGGGCTACACGCCCGAGGCGCTCGAAATCCTTACCAACCGGCCCAAATGGCGCAATAACGTACGTCTGATGCAGGTGGAATTCAGTGATGCGGATCGTGGAGCGCCGGATTATCGCCGCATCAGTGGCGGACTGCTGGTACAGGATCGTGACGATCTGCCGCAGGACGACAGCGAATGGAAGGTTGTGACCGAACGCGAACCGACGGCAGAGGAACTTCGCGACCTGCGATTCGCCTGGGCCGTCTGTCGCTATGTGAAATCCAATGCGATTGTGTTTGCGAAGGGAGGCATGCTGCTGGGAGCAGGTGCCGGTCAGATGAGTCGACTGGACTCCTCCATGATTGCTGCTCACAAGGCCGGAGATCGCAGTCAGGCCGGTGTCGTCGCATCTGACGCTTTCTTCCCCTTCCGGGACGGGATTGATGAAGCAGCAAAAGCAGGCATCAAAGCTGCGATTCAGCCCGGTGGTTCACGCAATGATCAGGAAGTCATCGACGCCTGCAATGAACACGGCATTGCCATGATCTTCACAGGCCGACGGCATTTCCGTCACTGACAGCGAGGACATGTGCAGCGGCAGGATCCGTTCCCTGCAGCGGCCGCGGCCGCACAGTCTGCCGTCTGTTCGGACCACCGCCTGCATTGCCGCTCCGGTTGCCGCGGGATAGCATCTGAGCTGTCGGAATCCACTCTTTATTTCACCAGGAAGAAGTAGCACATGTCATTTCCTGCTGCGACACCACCCAGCCGACTGCTGATGGGCCCCGGGCCCAGTGCGATTCATCCACAGGTTCTGTCAGCCCTGGCAGCACCCACTGTCGGCCATCTGGACCCGGTTTTCCTGCGGATCATGGATGAACTGCAGTCCATGCTGCGGGAAGTCTTCGGCACTACCAACCCGATGACCATGGCTGTGAGCGGAACCGGCAGTGCCGGGATGGAAACCTGTGTGGTCAACCTGGTGGAACCGGGCGACCGTGTGCTCTGCTGCGTCAACGGAGTCTTCGGCGGGCGGATGGCAGAAGTCGCAGAACGTGCCGGGGCGGAAGTCACTCGAATTGAACGCCCCTTCGGCGAAGTGTTTACTGCCGAAGAAGTACGTGAGGCGGTCCAGCGAGTCCGTCCCAAAATCACCGGGATCGTGCATGCTGAGACCAGTACGGGCGCCTGGCAGCCACTGCAGGAAATCTCCGATGTCGTCCACGAAGCCGATTCTCTTCTGCTGGTCGACTGTGTGACGTCGCTCGGCGGA
>JALQUR010000692.1 GCA_023260695.1 Planctomycetaceae bacterium | reverse complement strand
ACCATCAGCCATCCATTGACCCACGTGAAGCCGACTGGATCAGCGAGCTGCAGAAGGAGCTGTTGTGAGCATCAGCAACGAGCCCGATTCGGATGCGGCAACGCCGCAGCAACCACCGTCAGCGGCAGATACGCAGCCCCGCGACCTGCTTACCAGCTGTGTGCATTGTGGACTATGTCTGGAAGTCTGCCCCACGTGGAAGCTGAGCGGAGATGAAAACAATTCCCCTCGCGGTCGACTGCGACTCTGGCGCGAAGAAGCAGAACAGCAGATCCCGGAAGACCCGTGGACTGCACGCTATACAGAAGACTGTGTTGGCTGTCTGGCCTGTGAATCGGCGTGTCCGGCCAACGTTCCCTATGGGCAGATCCTTGAACTGCAGCGTGCTGCTCAGGTCAGTTCCGGGCGCAGCAGGATTCCCTCGTTTCTGCGTCTTGCTGCGGCACTTGCTGCTCGCCCCCGACTCTTCAGCAGCCTGGCCACGCCGCTGCGTCTGTGGAGACAACTGGGATTCGGCGGCTCACGACATCTGTTTCCCGGTCGGCCTCACGTGCTGTTATCCACCGCGGACTACGCCACTCAGCTCATGAATCAGTTTCGGCCGAATGGGCCTGTGGCCGCCCTGCAGACCGGTTGTCTGATGGAATCAGTATTTCGCGAGATCAACTTCGCCACAGTGCGCGTTCTTATCGAAAACAATTTCCGAGTTGTCGTGCCAGCAGCTCAGGAATGCTGTGGTGCTGTCCACGAACATCTCGGTCTGGCTGCGGCATCCACTGATTGCCGGATTGCTGCATTCACCAGACTCAACCCGGATCTGATCGTCACGAATTCCTCCGGCTGCGGATTATCTCTTGCTCATGCCGCTCCGCAGTCGCTGCCTGTGCGGGATGTGATTGCTCTGCTGGGAGAGGTCAGTCTGACACGACGCACTCCGGACCTGCCCGACGCCAGAGTCTACATTGATCTGCCCTGCCATCTTGTGCACGGACAGCATGTCAGCCGGATCCCGGAATCGGTGCTGAACGCAACAGGTCTGCCGTGGGAATATGCGCCGCGCGCTTCAGACTGTTGCGGTTCCGGTGGTGTGTACCACCTGCGGAAGCCGGAAAATGCGAGTCGCATTCTGCAGGAAAAGGCCGACTTTCTGAATCACGCAGAAGGCAGCCCCACAATCCTTGCGACGTCAAATCATGTCTGCATGATGCAGTGGTTCTCTGCCAGCCGTACCGGGCTGGTACAGCGTCCGTACACCGTACGGCACCTCATTCAACTGCTTGATCCCGGCCCCGATTTCGGACGCTGACCCGACTCGGATTTTCGGCCGATCGCTCAAGTCTTCACCAGTCGTACAGCGACAGGATCTCCTGCCATGAAGTATTCACGCCGAACATTACTGCAGACAGCTGTCGCCTCCGGCTGCGCGTCGCTGCTGTCACCGGCATCTGCATCCTCGAACAGTTTCGCCGATGCCGCAAATCTGGGCTTCAGTCTGTACGGGATGAAGTCTGTTCCGCTCGCGGATTCGCTCAGGCACTGCGCAATGATCGGTTATCAGCAC
>JALQUR010000567.1 GCA_023260695.1 Planctomycetaceae bacterium | reverse complement strand
AGTTCTAAGTCTTGTTCTGCTCGAGATAGGACTCATTGATCATGCGAGAGATGTCGTCTTCGTGCTCGTGGAGACCCCGCACGCTGGACCGGTTCGATATCTCGAAATCATTCGCTGTCATTTGCTGCTTGTCACACTGGTGCAGGGCCTGCACGGCCTCCTGTCAGAGAGTTTCTGAATGCTGTTGCGAACGACCTTGCTGATACTGTTTCCCTTCCTGCTCCTGGTGAGCCCGCTGCCCGCCGGTGCCGATGATCCAGTTCCGCAGCCACAGGTCACGGATGTCTTCCCCCCTGGCCTCAATGGCGTCGCTCGCTATCGCATCCCCGGCATGGTTGTCAGCACACAGGGCACCGTACTGGCTTACTGTGAGGCACGCAGAAATGACAGCAAGGACTGGGGTGAAATCGAGATTCACCTCCGCCGTTCGACCGACGGGGGCATAACCTGGCTGCCTGCTCAGCAGATCGCCCACCATGGCCCGCGAATTGAAGGCAACCCGCGCAAACCTGCTGGCGGCGAACACGAACAGACCGTGAATAACCCCGTCGCTGTTGTCGACTCAGCAAGTGGTGCAGTCACCTTGCTCTACTGCATCAACTATGCCCGCTGTTTTCGCATCAGCAGCAGCGACGACGGGATCACATGGAGCCAGCCGACAGAGATCACTCCCAGCTTCAGTCACTTTCGGCAATGGTACGACTGGAAGGTCATAGCGACCGGCCCCGGTCACGGAATTCAGCTGACATCGGGGCGGATGCTGGTACCGATCTGGCTGGCCTTCGGTGAAGTGGGAGATCATGGCCCCGCTGCCTCGGGCACAATCTACAGCGATGACGCAGGAATCACGTGGCAGGCCGGCGACATTGTCATGCCCAACAACGACGAATTCATCAGCCCGAATGAATCGATCCTTGCAGAACTGCCTGACGGCAGAGTCATGATGGCCACCCGCAATAACTCCCTCTCCAACCGCAAACTTGTGGCCTGGAGCAAAACCGGAATCTCTGACTGGAGCACTCCGGTGTTTCACAATGAACTCTGGGAACCCCGCTGTATGGCCAGTCTGTGCAGTCATCCTTCCGGAGTACTGATGTTCTCCAATCCGGCAACGTTACCACTCAATGAAAACGGTGAGGAGATACCGGCCGGACGCGGGCGGCGCAGAAACCTGACCATTCGTCTGAGTATGGACAATGGCAGATCGTGGCCCGTCAGACGAACTCTTGAATCCGGTCCCAGCGCCTATTCCGATCTGGCTGTGCTGCCCGACCATGATGTGCTCTGCCTGTTCGAACGGAATGAATCCATCGCCTGCGCCCGCTTCACTCTGAACTGGGTCAGACAGAAATAACCGACGTTGATCAGCGGAATTCAATGCAACCGGCCTCAACAACCGCGTGCCAGCCCTGCAAGGAACTACAGAAATGCCGAACACACCGAAAACAAGGCGAACCGTGAGTCTGCTCTGCACGCTGGTGCTGGCGTTTCAGCTGCCCACGGCCAGCGCACAGACCGACGAAGTGAACTTTCCGGCCGGTGTTGTCGAATCACACCAGATGATTCCCATGCGGGATGGAGCTCGCCTTTCTGCCTGGCTGTATTTTCCGGCTGCAGACGGAAAATGGCCGGTCCTCTTCGAACAGCGCTATGCTTCACTGACCGGTCGCGGAACCCGGGAAGCAGCCGCACGGCTGTCGGCCAGCGGCTACGTCGTGGCGATGGTCAATTTTCGCGGCGCAGGACTGTCAGAAGGGACATGGCAGGGCTATCGCGCACTTGGCTGGGGCAGTCTGCAGGACGGTTACGACACCTGCGAATGGCTGGCAGCGCAGACGTGGAGCACCGGCAAAGTGGGAACATTCGGAAGTTCCCAGGGGGGCTATGCACAGAACTTTCTGGCCGTCTCACGGCCACCCCACCTCGTTGCTCAGTACATGGTGGATACGGGCCTGAGTCTGTTTCAGGAAGGGTATCGGATCGGTGGTACCACGCGACCAGAACGATTTTACAGCATGCGCGATGTCTGCCGAGTCCCCGAACACAACGATGCGCTGACGCGGGAGTGGTTTGAGCATCCGCATTACGACGACTACTGGCGCGACGAAGACTGCTCACTGCATTTCAATCGTATGAATGTGCCCTGCTTCACAATTGGCAGCTGGTGGTCGACGTCAACGTACACCCCACCAAAATCGAAGTGCGTTTCCGCGACAGCCGCGAAATCCACCAAATGGTGCGCCACGCCGTGGACCAAGCGCTATCTCGACCACGCGCGGGTCAAGCCGACGCTGCACTGGCCGCCGCGCCCAGTGACGACCCCTTTGCAGGCCTGGATGCACCCACGACCGTGGCCTCAACACCGAAGCCACAAGACTACCCACGTCAGACGGCGCTGAATTGGCGTCCAACCGAGAACGGACATGCCGTGCGCGAGTGGCAAGCCTTGTGGCAAGCGCCCGCCGCCAACGCG
>JALQUR010000551.1 GCA_023260695.1 Planctomycetaceae bacterium | reverse complement strand
TCAATATCCACCGGTGCACCCTGTCGCAGCGAAGTCAGGTTTCGCACGGATGGCCGAATTCCAGAGATTGATTTCAGGCTGTTGCGAACCTCCGTCATCTTTTCGCGCTGCGAGAAGTTCCCGCGAAACGCCTGCCCGGGATCCCCGTCCAGCAGACCCTGCCAGAACCGGCTGAGCGAAAAGGTCCGCTGACTGCTGTCCACCAGACGGACAAACATGTCGGCTCGATTCACACTGCCGAAGCCAGTCGTCCCCATCGAAGTCAGCACCGTTTCCAGCCCCTCGATCTGCTCCAGCCGACTTTCCACAAGCTCCACAATCTCTCGCATCGTGGCCAGGCTGGAGCCCTGCCGAGTTTCCATCCGCACCTCAAATTCCGACTCATCCACATTCAATGGAATGTAGTCCTGCCGCACCAGCTGATACAGCGGCACGTTGGCAGCCATCACCAGCAGGCTGAGCAGGAGCACCGCCCAGCGAAATCGCATCGCCACCGCCAGCAGCCACAGATAGACCACTTCGATCAGACCATAAAAACCACGTCGTGATGCAGGACCCGCCGGCTGCTGCCCCGCAGGTGCGTCAGCAGCAGTATTCCGCCGCAGCATCCGGCTGCACATCATCGGCGTGAGCGTGAAACTGACAAACATGGACACCAGAATTGCAACGGTCGCTGTCACCCCGAACTGATACAGCATTCGCCCCGTGACACTGGAAAGAAATGACACCGGCAGAAAGACAATCACCAGCGACAATGTTGTCGCCAGCACAGCCAGCCCGATTTCCCGCGTCCCCCGAATTGCTGCATCTCCGGGAGCCAGACCCTGCTCTTCAATGCAGTGAAAGATGTTCTCCAGCACCACAATCGCGTCGTCAATCACTACCCCCACCATCAGCACCAAAGCCAGCATGGTGACGTTGTTGAGCGTGAAGCCAAACCACCGCATGAATGCAAACGTCGCCACGATGGAAGCGGGAATCGCCACGGCTGCGATCACAGTGGAACGCCACGAACGCATGAAAACCAGGACGGTGATGCAAGCCAGCAAACTGCCGGATATCAGATGCTGCTCAATTTCATGCAGCGCTGACACGATATAGCGTGACTGATCCTGAATCACCTGCACCTGAACATCATCCGGGAGCAGTTCCTGACACTTCGGCAGCAGACTCCTGATTCCTGCAATCACCGCCACGGTATTGGCGCCGGACTGCCGCTGGACACTCAGCACAACCGCCGGGACACCGTTCAGTCGCGCCAGTGTCCGTACCTCCTTGGTGGCATCGCTCACCGTCCCCAGATCGCTCAGCCGAATCGGCGTTCCCTCAACACTTGCAACCACCAGATCCGGGAAGTCGCGCGAATGCTGCAGACGCCCCATCGTTCGCAACGCTCGTTCTCGCAGCCCCTCGTCGATACGTCCTCCGGGAACTTCCGTGTTCTGCCGGGTGATCGCTTCTCGCACTTCGAGAATGGACAGCTGGTGCGCTGCAAGTCGATCCGCTTCAATCTCCACCTTCACCGCACGGTCTGTCGCGCCGCGAATCGATACATCGCCGACACCAGACGACGACTCAATTACGTTCTTGACGTAATTGTCTGCCAGCACAAACAGCTCCCGAGCAGATCGAGGGCCGGAAACCGCCAGCGTCATTACCGGTGACGAATCCAGATCACTCTTCTGGACCACCGGCGGATCCATGCCCGGTGGCAGCCTGGCAGATGCAGCAGCGATCGCATCCCGCACGTCCTGAGTTGCGGCATCCATCTCGCGTTCAAGGGAAAAGGTGACGATCACAAACGACTGACCGTCGCGGGAAATGGACCGCAGCTCTTCGATCCCGGCAACAGTCGCCACGGCATCCTCGATGATCGAGGTCACCTCCGATTCCACTTCTTCCGATGCCGCCCCGGGGTAATTGCAGCGGACATAAATCGTCGCCAGATCCATACTGGGAAAACGGTCCACTCCCAGCTGCGGAAATGCAGTGACTCCGGACACGATCAGCGCAGCAACCATCATCACTGCAAAGATCGGACGTCGGACGCAGATTTCAGCCAGCCACGACACGTTGTATGCCTTTCAGTTCGCCTGCAGACAGTCAGGTCCGGACACCGGTCACCACTCTACTCCGCACCAGCCGCTGGTGAGCCGCCATCTGCTGACGGCACAATCCGAGCCACTCGACCGGATACCCCGTCCTGCAGAATCCGATCGCCCGGTTTCAGCCCCTGCAGAACCAGGATCCTGCCGTCGCGACGCTCGCCGGTGAGCACCTGCTGCTCCCGCGTCCTCCCGTCTTCGATCTTCCAGACTTTCTCTGAACCGGCGAACTCCACCAGGCTCGATTCGGGAATCACCAGCGCTGTGGCGTCCGGGTCCGTAACAATCCGAGCCTCAGCAAAAAGTCCGCTCCGCAGCTGTCGCTGCTGGTTGTCAATCACCGCCTCAAACAACAGGGAACGACTGGTCAGGTCCACTGCCGGACTGATTCGACTGATCTGCAGCTGCAATGGCTCCGCCACTGACTCCACATCCACAGTGACCAGCTGACCGGCACCGATCTGCAATGCATACCGTTCCGGAATGATCCCTCGAAATCGCAGCTGATCAGTGCGGACGACTGTGACAATCGGATCACCCGCCCGCACATAGGACCCGGGCGATACCTGCCGCAGCTGCACCAGCCCTGTAAATGGCGCCAGAATCTCTGTCTGAGCAAGATTCTCGCGTGCCAGCGCCAGTTCTGCCTCCCGCAGTTCGATCACCGCAATCTTCTCACGCACGCTGTTCAGAGCTGACCTGTAGCGTGCTTCCGCAACCTCGGCCGCAGCACTGATCTGTTCCAGCTCTGCCGGCGTAATCGCGTTGCGAGCCTTCAGCTGACGAGCCCGCTCAAGGCTTGCCAGTGTTTCGTTCCACAGCGCTTTCTGTTCACGCACCGGTGGAGCGTTCTCCGGATTCAGGGAACTGACAGCAGCGTCCTCCACCAGCCCGACTGCTGATCGCGCCTGCAGCAGCTGTGCCTCAGCCTGAGCAGCAAGCAGACGGTATTCCTGCTGAGCCAGCGTCACCAGCGGAGTACCCTCAGGGACGAGGTCACCCAGATCCACGTGCACCTGATCCACCCGGCCTTCAATTCGAGCGCCGACAATCGCCACTTCATCCGGAACCAGACTACCGTGACTTCGCAGAATTGCCGGCCACGTCTGCAGATCAACCGTGACGACCAACGCCTCAAGTTCCGGCAACTCCTGAACATCGGCCTCCACCGGAACTTCTGCTGCCTGCTCACATCCCGCCAGAAAACAGCCACTCAGACTGAGCACGGCAGACAGCAGCGTCGGCAGTGGCAGGAAGAAACGAATGCGATCGAAGACGATCAGGTCACGCAATCCAGACAAAATGAAATCCTGACTGCAAGGCGGGTGGGAAATGGCGGGAACTCATCAGAGTGCAGGTCTGCAGGGGACCGCATGATATCAGCGACAGCAGCAGTCGAAAACTAAATCGCCGCCTGTCTGCAGCTTCCCGGACAAACTCGGCACTTAC
>JALQUR010000473.1 GCA_023260695.1 Planctomycetaceae bacterium | reverse complement strand
GTCGTACTCCGAAGCGTTCGCTATTCGCGTCACACCGATCTTCAATGCAGCCTTGTAACAGTCGCGCGGCAGTCGCTGCCGTCGCTCGTCCATGTCGCCCCTGCCTTGGCTGGGGTATTCCCGGCAAACCTGCAGCACGTCCAGCCATTCCGGGTTTTCGCTAGCCCTGCGGCTCACGTTCCCACTCGCGCGTTCTTCTGGCAGTTGCAGCAGGCTGTACTTGCCCCTGTTGATTGCGTAGCTCATTCTGGCCTCAATCGTCGCTAGCCCTTCGCGTCGCATGTCACGTGCAATAGTCTCTAGCCTCGGATCGTTTGGCAACATTGGCCGCTTTGAGGTCTCGTGGTGTCGGTACCATGTGGCCAACAGCTCAATTGCTCTTTGCTTGTCAATTCCATCAGGAATGCACACCTCGGCGAGAAACGCCGGGGTGTCTTGGATAGGGATAGGGATAGGGTTAGAAGGTTTACCGCTTTCGTGCCCTTTCTCATTCCGCAATTCATCCCCTATTCGTTCCGCATTCAGGTCACTATTCATTCCGCTATTCATTCCGCTATTCATTCCGTATGCGGAATGATTGTCGCCCCAAATGCGCTCCTGCTCGCCCAGTTGAGTATCTGGCAGGTCTGTAAACTCATCGGGCCAGATTACCCAATACTCACCAATCGACCGGTTTCCGCTGCGCTGGTAGTGCAGCCAACCGGCATTCACTGCCGCGTCGCGGGCTGCTGACAGTTGCTTCGGGCTGCGTAGCCCGAGTAGGCTCATCAGTTGCTCATTCCAAAACCGCACAGGCTTGCGGTAGTAGCATGAATCCTCAGTCTGGACGACATAAATCAGTAACAGTGCGGCAGTCTGCCCAATTTCTTGAGCAACACACACCTTCGCAGTTAGCCTGATGAACCTGTTTGCAAAAAACGGCGTCTGCTGCCGCGTTTTCGGGTACTCCCCCATTTCCTCCTGCTCCTTCGCCACGGCCCGCACCTTCCGAAGGCATGAAAAAACCCGTCGTAAGGCTGGTACCAGCAACCTTAGACGGGTCAGAATCCGGGTTTCCCGGATGGGTTTAATTTGCGGCAGTGTCTGGTACTCACAGCCGCCTGCATTGTACGTTAGTCGGTGGGGTTGTCAATGTCCTTTGGCTGATGCTCGCCGCAGCCCTGATCGCTCAGCGTGCGGGGGAACCACGTGTACGGCATACGGTCATCCGGGTCGGGAATCACCCATGGTGCCCGGATGCAGCAGTCACCGCTGCCATCTTGCTTGCGCTTCCAGAATCTGCATGTTTCGCAGGTGTCACTCATCACGCACCCCCTGCTGTGTCGGTGAGGTTGTCAATGCCTGTTGGTGGCCCCAGCAGAGTACGGCGGACGGCATCAAGCGGAATTTCCAGCAGATGCGGCGACTCATCATCTTGTCCAATTAGCCACAACTTCGTCTGCCTCCCGTCGCAATCAGCAATCTCCCTAATCTGGCTGATTGGCCAAATGGCGCTGCGACGAGTTGCACCCCACCATGTAAAGTCGGCGTAAACAAACTGTTCGCTGAGTTTGATAAATTTGTCTGTACTCATCACGCACCCCCATCTGCTTCTGCGTCCCGCTTCTGAGCGTGCCTTTCGCAGCTCTGATAGCCGAACATGATCGGCAGGACCACGTTGTCACCAACGACTGCCTGTCGATTTTTTTGATTGCACAAGCCCAGATTCTCCTGCTGCCTTTTCTGGCTCTGAATCCAGTGCTTACAGCTGCTGCAGGTTCTCATGTTGCCGCCCTCGCTGAATAAAGCCCGACGATGTCATCGGCCAACATTTTCGAGCCCCGCAAGATGCCGAACCCGTAACCGTCACCCCATCGGCCCCAGCTGTTCCAGAACCTGATGCAGACTTCGCCATCGAGCCAGATGGCATCCGTCAACGTGACCTCATGGCCCCACCAGTTAAAGCCCGCCGCCAGCGGAATCCCCCGGAGCAGCAGCGAGACGACTTGGTCGAGATTTCTCGGCTTACATTCGACCCACTCACGCACGCGATACCGGAGAGCTGATTGCCTCGTCGCCTCCGTCTGGAATTGTCGATCAATCGCATTTGCTGGCCACTTGTCGACCGGAGCGAGTCCGTATTGCTGGATGTATTTGATTGCATCGGAGCCCCAGCCGCCCACGTTCCTGAAGTTCTTCAGCGGAGCCGCGACCGATGCCGGACTCAGCCGGACTGTCGGCTGATTCTGG
>JALQUR010000428.1 GCA_023260695.1 Planctomycetaceae bacterium | reverse complement strand
GGATCTTATTCCGGCATCTCGGATAACTCGGGGCCCGCCTATGCTTCAGGTGACTCTGAGGCGTTCGGCCTTTATCCCCTCGGAACACCGTCGATTGGTTCGGGAGACCCGGGGCGGCTGATCGTTACCGCGGACGACATCACAATGCTGGTCATCTCCGGTACCAGCCAGGTGGCATACCGCACCGCAAGCCACCTGCCATTTGAACGCATGCGAGTCGGCCGTCGCCCCGAATCACTCTGTTATGACCCTGACCGCCAGCTGGTATTCGTTGCCGGTCGATTTGACGATTCGGTGTCAGTAATCGATCTGCAGGGCAAGTCCCCTGCTCTGCGGCAGACAATCTCTCTGGGGACTCCACGTGAACTCACAATCGTCGAACAGGGAGAACGTGCTTTCTATGACGCGTCCCTGTCCCTCGATGGATGGTACAGCTGCCACTCCTGCCATACGGATGGACACACCAACGGTCTGCTTTCTGATACCTTCGGGGATGAAGATCTCGGTGCGCCCAAGAAAGTTCTGTCATTGCTCGGGACCGGGGACACCGGGCCGTGGGCATGGACAGGTGGCCGCGGACAACTGGAAGAGCAGGTGACGACGTCACTGATCATTTCCATGCAGTGTCAGCTGGAAACGGAAGAACTGCCGGTGGTGGAACTGAGCGCCTACCTGCGAACGCTGGTTCCGCCTCCATCTGTGCAGGCCGCACGGCACTACGCTGTGGATCAGCAGCTGCTGGGGGCCGGGCGAAGATTGTTTGAACAGCATGGCTGCAGCGACTGCCACGCTGGTGTTCACCTGACATCGACCGATACATGGGATACCGGTCTGCACGATGAACTCGGGGAAACCCATTTCAACCCGCCGTCCCTGCGCGGCGTCAGTCAGCGGAGCCCGTGGTTTCATGATGGCCGAGCTGCCACACTTGAGGAGGTACTGCGGTCATCTCATCATGATCAGTCTGCTCCACTGCCCGCCGAACAGATCAGTCTGCTGAAAGCCTATCTGGAATCTCTCTGATTGCCTGCAGGCTGCAGGCTGCTGGCTCCGACCAATCACCTGATCGCCTGCGCCTGCCTGCCAGGCAAAGCACCGATTCGCGTTCCGAACCGATTCACAGTCTGAACCGATTCGCGTTCCGAACCGAATTGCTGCAGAAACAACGGCAGGCTCCACAGTGGACCGAGAAGTTCCCTGCAGTACGCCGTCAGTTTCTTCGCCGGGGCAGCGTACCAGCTGAGCGTTACGGATCAGCCATTTGTGCGCTGGATTGAGATCGAGACCTTACAGTCGCCGACCATTCCGGAACGGCCTTCGACAGCAGGATCTGAGCGAAGCTGATCGGCAAGAGTCTCGGAGCAGATATAGTCGGACCACTCCTGAACCATGACTGCGACTTCGGCATCTTCGGCGGAGTAGCTGATGGAGATGCGGTCCTGAATGTTGAGGTCTGCATCCTTGCGTAACTGCTGAACCTGACGAACAAAGTCGCGAGACATTCCCTCACGGAGCAATTCCGGATTCAGCTGAGTACTGATGGCAACCTGAATATCGGCATCATCCGCGCTGGCCCAGTCAGCAGCCTGACGAGTACTGATGAGCACGTCACCAGGTTCGAGCTGCACGTCCTGTCCGGCGATGCTGACGGTCACGGATTCACCACGGCGGAGAGGACCGAGCAGACTGTCGTCCATCTCCGGAATCTCAGAACGCAGATCCTTGAGCAGTTTTCCATAGCGGGGGCCAAGAGTGCGGAGGTTTGGCTTGTAAGCGTAGCTGACAAGGTCATCCAGATTGTCCCGTCGCACAACACTGCGAATATTCAGTTCTTCAGCAATGACGTCAGTCAGGGTTTCCAGAGCAGCAGCTGTCTCGGCGGTACTGCAGGAATACTGCAGTTCGGAGAGTGGCTGGCGGACACGAAGATTGCAGTCTTCACGCAGTTTGTGCCCCAGACGGACAATCCGCTGGGCTGCAGCCATACGCGTATTGAGAGCCTGATCCAGAAGTTCATCATGGCAGGCAGGAAACTGGCACAGATGAACCGATGCCGGCAGGCCTGCGACAGTGTTGTCGTCTGCATCCGGTTGCCGCATGAGCACCAGGTTCTGATACATGCGTTCGGTCAGAAACGGCATGCAGGGAGCCAGCAGCCGGCAGAGAGTGACCAGAACTTCGTACAGAGTTTCATAGGCCGCCAGCTTGTCCGTATCGCTGGCATCCTTCGAACGCCAGAATCTGCGGCGGTTCCGGCGGATGTACCAGTTGCTCAGGTCGTCAATGAACAAAGCTGCTGCCTGGCAGAATCCGGGAGCGTTGAAGTTCTGCATCTCGTGCACAGCTGTTTCCGTCAGAGACTGCAGGTTGGAAAGAATCCAGCGATCAATCTCAGGACGTGAGCTGACATCGGGAACGGCGGTCGTCTGTCCTGCTGCACGTGCCCGCAGTTCCGGTGTCGGGACAAAACCGTCGGCGACAGCGTAATCCACCAGAAACTTGTAGCAGTTCCAGAGCGGAATCAGGATGCGTCGTCGTGTTTCATCAGCCGGGTTGCTGGTCACAAGGCAGGTTGGAACGCCCTCTGCAGTTTCACGGACAGGCCCCTCGGGAGTTTCGAGGGTGACCACCTGATCCGGGTGACGCGTACCAAAACGCAGATCGACTGCAGGATTCTGGGCCAGATACATCCACCGCATGGTGTCCACACCCAGTTGTTCTGCTGCCTCTTCAAACCAGATGGCTGTCCCATCTGACTTGTGCATCGGCTGTCCCTGCTCGTTCTGCACCAGTCTGTGTCCGAGCAGCGTGTGGAAGGGTTTTTTGTCTTCCGCGGTCTCGGCTTCGTCGTAGCGCATCATCGTGGACAAAGAAAGCATGGAGTAGAACCAGTTGCGAAACTGCCCCGGAAAACACTCCGTCACCAGATCAGCCGGATACCAGTTCTTCCATTCTTCACGATCATGGTTGTAGCCCATCGTGCTGAAGGGAACGATCCCGGCATCCAGCCACGGGTTGCCGACATCCGGGATCCGCTGCATCAGATTGCCCGTTTTCGGATTGCGAATCCTGACCTGGTCGATCCAGGGGCGATGCGGACTGTGGCCGGCAAATTCGTCCCAGCCTTCGACAGCACGTTCCTGCAGCTCCTGCAGCGAGCCCATGACTTCAAAGTCCCCGGTCTCCTGATCCACCCAGATCGGCAGAGCCAGTCCCCAGAAACGCTTCTTGCTGATCATCCAGTCACCCATATTCGACAACCACTCCAGCTCTCGCGTCTGGCCGTCGATTGTGTCCGGCAGCCAGCGGATGCTGCGAGTGACGTCCTTGATTTCTTCCCGCCAGTCCATACGAATGAACCACTCGTCAACCAGTCTGAAGACAGCTCGTCACCGGTTCTCCAGCAATGCGGATAGATGTGTGGATAAACTTCCACTGAGACGAGCAGGTCCTTTGCCCGCAGACGCTGGAACACCTTCTCTGCCGTCTCAGGCGCGATTGCTTCAAGTCCAGCGAAATCTGCAAACTCCTCCCGGTAGGTCCCGTCTTCCTTCAGCGGAGCGATCACTGGCAGACCGAGTGAAATGCCCATG
This sequence comes from Planctomycetaceae bacterium, assembly GCA_023260695.1. Lineage (GTDB taxonomy): Bacteria > Planctomycetota > Planctomycetia > Planctomycetales > Planctomycetaceae > SXXK01. The sequence goes on along the minus strand of JALQUR010000428.1, from coordinate 1,093 downwards.
CGGTGGTCGATGTCGCCGCAGCCCGGAGCGATGTGGACAATCCCGGTACCCTCGCCGGCCACCACGTTGGCGTTGCCACGCGAATCCCGTCCGCCATCAATTACACGGTGACTGCTGACCCCGCTGCGGTCCGGATTGTTCTCATCAATCGGTACCCCGCCAGCCTGCTGCTGAGCCGGGAGGTCGTCAAAGGGGCCGTCATACTCCCAGCCAACCATTTCGGCACCACGGATGACACTGATCTCTTCAAAGCCGCCCTGCTCCCGGAAGATCTGTGCCAGCGTCTTCAGCTTCGGCACCTCCTGCGGCCACCTCCACTCCGGCCGACCAAAGCCCTCACGAAACTCCGTGGCCAGACGCTGAAACTCGAGGTTCTCCTTTGCGAAGTAATACACCGCCCCATCGCGAGTGGCTCTGATCTGCACATATTCAAGATCCGGATTCACAGCACAGGCAATGTTGCTGGTCAGCGTCCATGGTGTTGTGGTCCAGACGAGCAGATACTCGCGTGCTTCAGCTGTTCCCCGGTTGCGCAGCGGAAACCGCACAAACACACTCTTGTGAGTGGTGAGTTTACGCCCCTCCGCGATCTCCATCTGGGAATAGGCACTGCCACCGCGACCGGACCAGGGCATGACATCGTGTCCCTGGTAAATCTTGCCCCGAGCACAGCACTTCTTCAGAAATGTCCAGATGGTCTCGTTGTTCTCTGTACTGAATGTGAAGTAGCTGCCACCCCACTCCGGATTTCCAAGCCGCTCGACGATGCGGTCTGCTCGATCAGACACCTGCAGCCCACTCGGTGTTGTGACGGAAACTTCGTTTTCGGTGCCGACGTTTTCTGCCAGAGTCCGCAGCTGATCCGGCATGTCCCAGTCCATCCAGTACCCCAGACGGACGGATTGTTCCGTCTGTCGAGCGGCAAATCGGAGCACTCGCCGTTTGCACTCGTTCACAAACCGATCCAGTCCGTACTCGGCAACTGCATTGCGAGTTCCCAGGCCCAGCTGCTTTTCCACTTCCACTTCGACCCACAGACCCTGGCAGTCGAATCCGTTCTGGTACCGCAGCTGGTGTCCTCGCATGGCGAAGA
>JALQUR010000414.1 GCA_023260695.1 Planctomycetaceae bacterium | reverse complement strand
CCGGATGCATCAGATGCGGAATCGACTTGTATGGGCTGAGCTCCACCATCTTCGGGTCGATCATCAGCATGCGGACGTCGTCCGGAGTTCGTGTCATCAGCAGTGACAGAATCAATGTATTCAGGCACACGCTCTTGCCGGTGCCGGTACGTCCCGCAATCAACAGGTGTGGCATTCTGGCCAGGTCAACCGTCAGTGGACGCCCGCTCACGTCCTTGCCCAGAAACAGTGGCAGATGCATCTTGTCTGTCTGCTCCGCCGAAATCTGCAGCAGCTCCGCCAGACGTACCATGATCTGCTTGTCGTTCGGAACCTCCACACCGACCGTGTTGCGTCCGGGGATCGGCGCTACCACACGCACCGAAGGCACTCGCAGAGCGATCGCCAGGTCGTCCTCCAGCGCAGTCACTTTGTTCAGCCGCAGACCCTTTTCCAGTTCCAGCTCGAACTGTGTCACGACCGGTCCGGTATCGATTTCAGCCACCCGCACATTCAGCCCGAATTCCGCGAAGGCCTGCTCCAGCGTGTCCGCAGCAATCCTCGCTTTTCGAGCCAGTTCCTCATAAGGAAAGTCTTCCGGCTCATCCAGCAGGTTCATCGCCGGAAGTGTGTACTCCTGAGCCTCCACCACCGGATCAGGCTCCGGAAAACGCACGGTGAAGCGCTGCGGAGCATTGATGCGAATTTCTCGCTTCGCCTGCACATCCTCAGGAATTACGGTCACCTCAGGCTGCAGTTCCGTAATGCCGCCAGCATCGCTGTCAAAAACAACAAGCTCCGATTCGGAAGTAACAGACGTTGCAGAATCCGACGTGGATTGTTCAGCACTGGCAGCGACTTCGTTCTGCGGGTCAGCTTCAGCCTTGCGAACCCTGGCCGAACCGACTCGCTTCAATACACGACCTCGGCTGCGGAGCCGCTCAGAAACTCCTGCCGCATCCCAGAACCGAACTCCGGATCGTCCGGCAGCCGCGGCGGATTCCGTCGACAGCCGCAGTAATGGAAACGCCAGATCCAGGATCGGGGACATCACCATGCCAGCCAGAAAAAGACTCACGGCCAGAATCGTGACCCCCACTGACGTGAAATAATGCGTCAGAAACAGCCCGATGGCGGCCCCCAGATATCCGCCGCTGCCCCAGAGCGATCCCGTATTCAGATCCGGAAGCAGAATCTGCAGCAGAGCGCAGCCCGAAACTGCCAACAGCAGGATTCCGGCAATCGTCGTCGCTGTGCCACGCACACTCTCGCGGGCGAATAATCGCAGATCCCAGCTGATCAGCCCGCTCAGAAGCAGCCAGACTCCGGCACCAAACCATTGCAGCGATATATGCGCAGCCTGAGCCCCCGGCATGCCGCAGAGATTGACCGGCACCACTCGCGCAGGGAAGACCAGATCCGATGGCGGATCGGCAGCGTCGTAGCTGAGCAGCGACATGGTCCAGAACAGGGCAACCCCCAGCAGACACAACGCCAGAACGTCCGACTTGATTCGCTCAGAATTGAACATGACTCAGACCGCAGCAGATGGAATCGATGCCCCCGCAAAACGCTGATCAGT
>JALQUR010000363.1 GCA_023260695.1 Planctomycetaceae bacterium | reverse complement strand
GTAGAAATATTGGCTAACCTCTAATCCGTACCGGTAAAGTTCTTGTTTAGTTAGTCTTGCTATTTTATTACCATCTAAGTCAAAGAACGGCTTACTTGCCCATTTATGAATTATCTCTGCAAATATCTCTGCTGGAGCTTCTGCTTGTGCTTGCGGTGATTGTCACAGCCAGTGCGATGGCTGTGCCACAGCTGATGGATCGACTTGCCGGTGGTCGTGTGCAGGATGGTGCTGATGCAGTACGAGAGGTGCTTGCTGGCGCTCGCCGATTTGCCATCGAAGCCGGAGTTGATTATCACTTTCGGTATGAGATGAATGGTACTTCATTTGTTGCCATCCCGGCTGATCCGCTGAATCGACCCGCGAGCAGTTATACCGCAAACGAGGAACCTTCCACGACAAACGTTGTCGTACAGTCGGGTGAGCTTGAGGAAGGACTCATGCTCAGCCCGTTTTCTGAGGATTCGAGTGGCATTGAATCGCTCGATGCGGAAGCGTTTCTTGATCTGCCGGATGCGGGAACGCTGGCGGGAAAAACCTGGTCTCTGCCGATCCTGTTTCGATTTGACGGAACTGCCGAGGATCAGCGATTTCGTCTGCTCGATGAAGACGGTCGATCGGCTGAGATTCGCGTGCGGGGTCTGACCGGAGCGGCGTGGGTTTCTCAGGTGTTCCGGATGGAGGAGGACTGATGTTTGTTCGTCCTGCTTCTCTGTCCCGCAGTCTGCCCCGTGCCGGTCTTTCTCTGCTTGAAGTACTGGTCTCGGTCGCAATTTTTCTCGGTGCGATGACCAGTATCATGTATGCGCTGAGTCGCGGGCAGGATGCTGAGATCGCTGCTCGCCTGCGTTCTGAGGCGGTAATTCGCTGCGAAGCGGTCATGGGTGAACTTGTCGCTGGTGTCATCGAGCTTGATTCGTCGTCAGAGAATCCATTTACGGATGATGAAACGGGGAACTGGACGTGGACCAGTGACGTGAATTCCGAGCCCGGCAACGGACTGCTTGAGGTTCGCGTGGTGGTGGAGCATCGTCCGGGTGGCGGTGAACCGAATGCTGCATTCAGTCTGGTCCGCTATGTGCGGGATCCACAGTTGTTTGTGGACGCAATGCTGGAGGCGGACCAATGAGCTATCGACCTCCACTGCAGAGTTCCAGTGATGTTGTCGGCAGACGTGGGTTTACGCTGTTTGAGGTACTGATCGCCGTCGGTCTGACCTCGATCCTCATGGCTGCACTTTATTCCGCGATGGATATTTATTTCGGGCTGCAGCTGGACAGCCACGAAGAGATTGAACGGCATCAGATTGCCCGGGCGGTGCTGCGTCAGATGACGCGAGACATCCAGTCAGTGTCCTTCACTGAGCAGGAGCTGCTGGAAGAGGAGGAAACTGAAGAGACAGATGAACTGGACGGGAATGCGTATGGGGAGTCGCAGATAGATCCCGAGACCGTGTCAATGACCTACACCAGCGGGCTGGTGGGTACGCTGACGGACCTGCAGTTGTTTATCAGCCGGCCTGATCCGACATTGTCATACGTCTCTGCTCAGGAACTGGACACCCTCGATCAGCGGACCGGCGAACTCATGCTGGTTCGCTATCTGCTCGCAGATACCAGCAGCGCCGGTCTTGCGGGCAAGGTTGCAGATCGTGAGGTGCTCGGCTCATCGGACGGTCCCGTGGGGCTGGTCCGTATGTCTGGTGATCTTTACGGTCTGAGCAGTTCCTTTGATCTTGCAGAAGAAGAACCACAGCTTGCAGCTTCAAAGCTGCTGGCTCCGGAAGTGACGTCCGTTCAGTTTCGTTATTTTGATGGCATCGCGTGGCTTGAGGAGTGGGACAGTACAGAACTCAATGCATTGCCGAGGGCGATCGAGATTGTAGTGACGCTGCGTTCGTCAGATCCTGACGGTCAGGATTCCGGGGAAGACGATCAGGATGAATACTTCCTGCCTGAGAGTACACATCGAACAGTGGTTCCGCTTCCATTGGCAATCCCGGTTCCTCCGGAGGAAGTGCTATGAGAAATAGTGCGACCGGTTTCTGCGTCGTCAGAGCTCCTTCCGATTCACTGGGGGCGGAGCGGAGCGGTTTTGTACTGCTGGTGGTGACGGTGGTGATTCTGCTGCTGTCGCTTGCAGCGTACAGCTACATGAGTGAGATGGACATCGAGAATCGCGCGGCGGGGATGTATGGTCGTGATGTGGAAGCGAGGATGGCTGCTGAGTCCGGAGTGGAGTACGTGGCTAGTCTTGTCTCCACAATGGGTTCCAGCAGTGTTCAGGAGATGTATCACAGCCCGGCGATGTTCTCACGGCGTGTTCTGGAGGTCAGTGAGAACGCACGAGGCCAGGTTCGGTTTTCGATAGTGAGCCCATCGATTTCCGGATCGGGAAGTGACGCTCCGCGGGCGGGGCTGACAACTGAAACGTCGAAGTTCAACATCAATCGTCTGCTGGAGCTGGAGAACGACACCGATGACATTTCGGATCCATGGGAGTCAATTTCCTGGATTCCGAATATGACCGAAGAAATCTGCGCTGCGATTCTTGACTGGATCGACAGCGACGAGGACGTGCGGCCTGGCGGTGCTGAATCATCGACGTACGAGGGTCTGGCAGTTCCGTATTCCGCACGCAACGCACCGATGCAGACCATCGAAGAACTGCTGCAGATTCAGGGAGTAACGCCGGCACTGTTCTATGGTGAAGATGCAAATCGCAACGGTCGTCTTGATCCGAACGAGGATGATGGAAACGAGAGCCTGCCTTACGACAATGGTGACGGGGTTCTGGATCTGGGGTTTCGGGACTTCCTGACTGTCTCCAGCAGAGAACGCAATACGCTTGTTGACGGGACGCCGCGAGTGAACATCAACAACGGTATCATCGCGGAGATGTTTGATCTGATCGAAGAGAACTTTGATACGGATACGGCAATCTTTGTGACGGGGTATCGGCTGAACGGCGACCTGAATGCCGACAGTGAAGCGCAGGGGATGCTTACCATCGAGCAGCAGCAGCTTGTGGACTGGATCGCAAAGAATGTCGCCAATGGTGAACTGGGTGAAGTAACGCGTGCCGGTATTGATCTTTCCGCGCCGCCTCAGGCTTCCTTTCGTTCACTTTATGATCTGATTGATGCTCAGGTGGAAGTGCAGATTGAGGGAAGCCTGCAGACATTTGACAGTCCCTGGAGATCGGATGATCCCGCCGGACTGATGCAGGAGATGCTCATTCTTGAAGAGCAACTGACGTGGGTGAATGATGATTTCTTTGACGGTCGTGTGAACATCAATATGGCTTCATTTGAAGTGCTGATGGGGATTCCGGAGATGACCGAGGCACTGGCCGAAGAGATTGTGGCGGCGCGACCGCCCACGGAGGATACAGCGACGGCTGCTGAGATGATGGCGAACCGTGTTTCTCCGGTATGGTTACTCACGGAGGGATATGTGGATCTGGCGACGTTCAAACGGCTGGGGCCATGGATCACGACACGCGGTGACCTGTATTCCTTTCAGGTGCTGGGGCACTTTGATGAGGGCGGGCCGACAACAAGGCTGGAGGCGATGATTGACGCGACCCTGACTCCACCGCGGATTTTTCTGCAGCGGGATTTGTCGCCTTTGGGGCGGGGGTTTGAGGATGCTCTGCTGGGAGGCGAGCAGCAGTAGTTCTGCCTGCTGAACCGCATAATCGGCAGAATTCCACCAGTCGCTCCTGTGGAGCGAACATGTTGACTCAGATGTCCCGATTTTTACCCTTTCGCGGGTCGCTTGTGATTCTACAGACGCAGATTCTGGTTTGAGGTGTTCAGTCTACAGGCGGTATGTCAGGTCAATGGCGTGCTGATCAATCCTGAGCAGGTAGTAAAAACATGTCTGAACTGATAATAGAATGGGATCGTGACCGCGTCCTTGTGGCGGCAGGAGAAGGATCCGGAGCGAAGACTCACTTCCGCCTGCTCGAGAGCATTCCGCGGGAGGCCGGATCAGCTGATGTCTTTGAACTGGTTGGTCGTCTGCGACAGATCGCTGACGCCTCTGGCGGAGCGGGCAATGTTGCTGCCCGCGTGATACTGCCACGGCAACTGGTTACGATTCATCGGATTGAGCTGCCAAATATTCCTGAGGCAGAGATTCCGGACCTGCTGGCACTGCAGGCTTCGATGAAGCTCACTGTTCCGGTCGAAACGGTGCGGATGGACTTCACTCCCCTTCCGGCAGCACCTGATGCCCCTTCGCGCGACGTACTGTTGACAACGGTGCCTCGAACGCTGGTGGAGCAGATTCGCAGCAGTCTGTCCGATGCCGGAATCGCTCTGACGTCCATGGGGGTTGGCAGCTACAGTGCGGCTCAGTTCCTGCAGAACGCAGGGGTTTCCGAATTGTCCTCCCTGTCGGGGGGAGCTGCTGTGATTGCTGTTCTGCGTGGAGATTTTACGGAGCTGATCTTCGCCGCTCAGGGAGGGGTGGTCTACAGCCATAGTGGAACGGGTGTTATCGCTGCCGGTGATGTGACTCGAGTCCTGCGAGCAGAACTCTCCCGGGCTCGTCTGGCTGCCGCCGATCTTCTGACCCGTTTTCAGTTTGAGCGATTGATCCTTGTTGGATCGCGTAAGTTTATTGATGCTGCTGCAGATGATCTGGGCAGCCGACTTGGGATCACCGAAGTTGTTCGTGTTGACCCGACGGATGAACTGGTTTCGGCGGTTCCGGCTGAGATATCCGCTGGAGCGGTGGTGTCGCTGGCTGGCGAACTGGGAAGCGTTGGCGGCGGCCGAGTCGTTGCGGTCGATCTCCTGAATCCTCGCCGGGCGCCGGAAAAGCGAGACCTGCGGCGTGCGAAGATCCTTTCGTCAGTCCTGGCTGTCGTAGTGGTGATCGCAGCGGGTTATTTCTGGCGGGAAAGCAGGCTCAGTTCGCTGACGAACCAGAAACGACTGGTGGATGTTGAGAATGCGGAAACCCGTGCGACGCTGGAAGCCGGCGAAGT
>JALQUR010000360.1 GCA_023260695.1 Planctomycetaceae bacterium | reverse complement strand
CACTATCGCATCCCCGGAATCGAAGGCATGGAGCTGCAGAAGGTCATTCTGCCACCGGACAGCCATCGCGGTGGTCTGCTCACAATGGGAAGCATCCTGAAGGTGACCGCCAACGGCACAACCACGTCCCCGATCGTGCGCGGTTCATGGGTTCTCGAACGCATCCTGGGAACTCCCCCTCCCCGACCACCGAATAACATCGAAGCCATCGAGCCGGACATCCGCGGCGCCACAACCATTCGCGAACAGCTCGAAAAACACCGCAGTATCGAAAGCTGTGCGTCCTGCCACCGCCTGATTGATCCCCCCGGATTTGCACTCGAAAGCTTCGACGTCATCGGCGGCTGGCGCGAACACTATCGCGCCACCGGTGAGCCGCGACAGATCAATGGACGCCGTGTTCGCTTCTGGGACGGACCACCCGTCAACCCGGCAGATGAACTCACAGACGGAAGGACGTTCAACGACATCGACGAATACAAGCAACTGCTGCTTCAGGACCCGGATCAGCTGACCCGCAATCTGGCTCGCCAGCTGCTTTCCTACGGCACCGGGGCAGTCCCCGATCTGGCCGATGAACCACAGATCGAACAAATCGTCAGCCGTGTGCGAACTCAGAACTATGGATTTCGCTCCCTGATTCACGAAGTTGTTCAGAGTGAACTGTTCCAGAGCAAATAGCTTTCCTCAGGATCTCACACCATGACACATGCTCGACGCAGCTTTCTCCGCGGAGCCGGTATCACGCTGGCACTCCCGCTGCTCAATGCGGACGCCGACGAACCCACGCCACTGTCCGACGCTGAGCGGACACCACGACGTATGATCTGCATCTGCGCGCCGCTCGGACTGCACCCCGACAATTTCTTCCCGACCGAACACGGCACCGATTACACTCTGTCCCCCTACCTCGAGATCCTCGGCGACTATCGCGACGAATTCACCGTGATCTCCGGCTTGTCCCACGCCGGGATGGGGTCCAGCTTCGCCCACCAGGCATCGGCAAGTTTCCTCACCGGAGCTCCGAACGCAGGGCGTCCCGGTTTCCGCAACACCATCTCACTCGACCAGTTCTGCGCCGATCACATTGGAGCACAGACGCGTTTCCCCAGTCTGTCGCTTTCCGGGGAAGGTACCGGCGGTCTTTCCTGGACACGCACCGGGGCACTCATCGCCGCAGACAATTCTCCATCCCGCGTTTTTGCTCGCCTGTTCGTGAACGGCGACGACAGCGATGTCCAGGAGAAGCTCCGCCGTATTGAAGACGGTCGCAGCATCCTTGACGATGTCCGCGAACAGGCAAGTTCAGTTCGCAGCCAGCTGGGCCGAGAAGATCGCGAGAAGCTGGATGAATACCTCACCAGTCTTCGTGAACTCGAGCAGCGAATGGTGAATGACGCCAGCTGGGCTCGCAAACCAAAGCCGCAGGTCGATGCTGAACCACCAACGGATATTCCCAACGCTGCCGACATCATCGGCCGCACTCGACTGCTGTTTGAGCTCAGCCATCTGGCCCTGCAGACCGACTCCACGCGACTCATTACCATCATGCTGGCGGGATCAAGCTTCGCGCCTCCCATCGACGGAGTCACACTCGGCCACCACGATCTGTCCCATCACGGCAAGGATCCCGGGAAACTGGCTCAGCTGAAAATCGTTGAACTGGAGACGATGAAGACCGTCCGCGATCTGCTGGCCAGCCTGCAACAGTCCCAGGAAGGAGACAGCAATCTGCTGGATCGCACGACCGTGTTTCTCGGCAGCAACCTTGGCGACGGCAGCAGTCATTCCACGAAGAATTTGCCCGTGCTGCTGGCCGGCGGCGACTTTCAGCATGGCCAGCACCTTGCTTTTGATCCCGACAACCCGCCACCACTCTGCAATCTGTACGTCAACATGATCCAGCGTCTCGGCATCGAAGCAGACACGTTCGGCACCAGCACGAGCACGCTCACAGGACTGGAATTCCGCAACAGCTGAAACCCACGCCGCAATTCATCCCCCCACGCCCCTTGCTGACAGTGAAGCACTCGGCAGCTCAGACACACAGAACTGGTCACCGATGAACACTGGCCACCCTGACAGACGCGACGGCAGTTCAGACTCTGCGGGAATCACGCAGGGACTGATCGCCTGCACTCTGCTTCAGATTCTGCTCAGCGGGTGTACCGGTTCTGTGCATCCGCTGCTGACAGAAAAAGACATGCTGCAGACCACAGACCTCAGCGGGCAATGGCTGTTGAATCTGCAGGAATCTGATCAGGCAAGCCAGCAGCTGCTGGTCACACTGAGCAGGCGAGGAACTTCAGACTACGCTCTCGAACTGAATCCAGGCCAGAGTGCCGCACTTAAACAGGTGCCTGACCAG
>JALQUR010000296.1 GCA_023260695.1 Planctomycetaceae bacterium | reverse complement strand
ACACTCGGCCTCACAGCATCTGCCGTGGGCGGACTCAAGTCTCCTGACGCCAGAACAGCACGCATCGCCGCCGAAAACTCGCCCATGTCCGCATAACGGTCTGCCGGTGATTCCGCCATGCTGCGAATCATCAGCTGCTGAAGATCCTGCGGCGGTGTTTCCCCCCATGAAGGACGCGTGCGCCCCGTACATAACCAGTACAACGTAACGCCCAACGCAAAGATGTCTGTCCGATGATCCACTGAACTGGCGTCCGCACACTGCTCGGGAGACATATACTGCTGCGTCCCCAGAAGATCACCTCCCATGGTGTACTGCTGACTGATTAACGGAATCGCAGAACTGCGAACCAGACCAAAATCCGTCAGCAACGGTATCTGATCAGCAGTACGAACCAGAATATTCGCAGGCTTCACGTCGCGATGAATTAACCCCTGTCGATGTCCGTAGTGCAGCGCGTCCGCAATGGGAATCAGCAGCTCTAACGCACTGGACGGTGACAACACCCCCTGCCGCTGAACATGGTCGTAGAGACTTTCCCCGTCCACCCAGTCCAGAACCAGGTAAGGACCATAGGGGTCTTCATCAAGACTGTACAAACGCACGATGTGCGGGTGATTCAGCCGCACCTGAGCCCGCGCTTCGGACAGAAACCGTCCCAGCGCATCCGACTGTCTGATTATCTGTGAGCGAATCCGTTTAATGGCGACAGGAAGATCCAGCTTTGTGTCGTGTGCCCGAAACACGACCCCCATACCGCCCTCGATGCACACTGGGTTCCGGGATTCATCCAGCACCGGTGAAAACCGATTCCCTGACGGAAACGGCACTTCGTCCCCGCCGTCGCCATCACCTTCCGAACGCTTCGTAAACAGGACTTCATTCATTGTCAAACACCCGCATCAACGCTCTGTCATTACACTCTGTCGCGGCCTGCACCTTCGCTGCCAGACGACACATCTGCCCAGCGTGAATCGCTGGGTCCAGCAGGAGACGTCGCATAATATCGCGGCCGCAACGCAACACAACACACACCGGCAACGCGGCAAATATCAGCGGTGCTCCGGCGGCACAGGCATGGTCGGATCAAAACAGCCAGCGGCTGACATGATTGGGGCGTTCCCCGGTCACGCATCCGCAGATTCTCAGTTGCACCAACCAACCCATGCCGCGTCAGCCATCTTCCCGTCCGCTTTTCACGCCCCTGCAATACCGCTGCTGCAGCAGAGCTTCCCCGTTCACAATGCCCGCACAGGTTGCCCCCCGCGGATCGCAGCGTTCAGTCTGCCCAGCAGCGGCGTGCAGAAAAAAACCGCAATCAGCACAAGCACTGATTGCGGTTCTGAACGGTTCCGTTGGGAGTCTCCCACAAGACATATCACTGGTGGTTCGCGGTGAGCCACGCGATGGCCTTGCTGTTGGCATAGGGACGAACGCTGGATGAAGCATCCGAGGCCATCAGTTCATCCACGCTGCGAATCGGACTGGCGGCAATCACGACGGCGTTCTCAGAGAACAGCGAATCCACGGTCGCCATCAACTCAGTGACCGACTCATCTGAGCGGGTTGCCTTGTAGACTTCCCGACGCACACCAATCAAAGCCAGGTCCGTCTCAGTTCGTACGATGCGGCAGGTCAGATCCTCAACATGCTGGCGTGCCGAATCCGCCGTCTGCTGAAACTTCTGCAGTGCGGTTTCGTAACCATCAATCTGAGACAACAGTGTGGACACCTGTCCTTCAATTTCTGGCTGTGAATAGACTCGACCATGCACGGTCACCGGAAACGCGCCGGCAGACCACGCAGAACGAA
>JALQUR010000284.1 GCA_023260695.1 Planctomycetaceae bacterium | reverse complement strand
GTCCGAAGCCCCTCGGACCAGGAGTTAAACCGTCCCTGAATTGGACGAAAAAACACAGTTTTTGTTGTAAGGCTCACGTGTTTTTGACAAACAGCCTTCTCCACGACATTCCTACGTTTCGGAGAATATCACCTGTTGTCTCAGAATTTCTTACCACAAGTCTCTTTTTTTTGGGAAAAACCAGTTACGTGACCGCACGAACTGAGCATAAACCCGAGAAAAACGTGCAGCTCAGTTTCTGGTGATGGTCTCATGCAGATTCAGAATCACCAGACAGACGCTCTGCCATGCTGCGCGCTCTGCGACTGCATCTGCTTCCGACGAAGACGCCGTTGAGTCTGAAAAAGCAGTACGCTGGTCGTTGAGCAGTTCTGTCAACAGCTGCAGCTCCCGAGCTGTTGCTGGTCGCGACGTACAGCGAAAGAATATGTTCGCAAGCCGCACTTCGTCCGCCTCATCAGGAGATGATAACGCGAACTCAGCCAGAGCTGCAGCGGCCTCGCTGCTCAGTGCATCATTCATCAGCATCAGAGCCTGCATCGGAGTATTTGTGCGTGATCGCCTGACGGTGCAGGTTTGCCTCATGGATCCGTCAAAGGTCATCAGTCCCGGGAACATCGCACTTCGCTTCAGGACGATATACAGACTTCGGCGATATTTCTGTGTACCTTCGCTGACCTCATACTCGTACTGTGTACCACCCACCTTCTTCCACAGACCATCAGGTTGCGGAGGATAAATGGGAGGGCCTCCCTGAGAATGATCAAGCAATCCGGACAGCGCCAGCAGATTGTCACGAATCATCTCTGCATCCATGCGAAACACGGAAGCTCGTGACAGCCAGCGGTTCTCCGCATCTGCAGCACTCGCATCAGTCGCCACAGCCGATGACTGCCGATAGGTTTCGCTCAGGACAATCTCCCGGAGCAGCGACTTCATCGACCAGCCGTTCTGCATCAGCTGTACCGCCAGCCAGTCAAGCAGTTCCGCATGCTCCGGACGATCGCCTTTCAGGCCAAAATCTTCCGGAGTTGCCACGAGTCCCGCGCCAAACAGCTCGGCCCACCAGCGATTGACCGCAGCTCTGGCTGCAAGCGGATTTGCTGCAGAGACGAGCCAGCGAGCAAGTTCCAGGCGAGTTCCACCAGCGACAGCATCGCCACCCAGAATGGCAGGAAATCCCGGTGACACCGGCTCACCCGGATTCCGATAATCCCCTCGCTGAAAAACAAAAGTCGGCCTTGGCTCGGTCTCCACCATCACCAGTGTGGTATGCGGCTTCAATGCAGCAAGCAATTGCTCCTGACGCTGTAACTCCTGAGTAAACTTCAGCAACTCATCGTTTTCCGCTTCAAACTGTTCCTGAAGTATTTTCCTGTCGCCCTTCGTCCATTTCTGTGCGGGCTTCTGCAGCACCGCCAGGAATTCGGCAGACATCTTTTCGGGGCCGTCAGCAAAGCTTGCGGGTGATGCGCGCAGACGAAAACGACCGATGGTGCGACCTTTCCCCAGATGCTGGTCAAGCTCAAAGATCAGTTCATCATCAGCTGCAGTTGTCAGCGGCTGCTGCAACTGAAACTCGGCAAAATGACTGCTTCCGAACTGCGGCGCAATTGCCCAGCCCGTCTGAGACTTGCCATCAATCGCCCCTGCTGCATCCCAGTTCTGCTGTGAAAAATCTGCTCTGGCTGCACTGAAACGAAGCTCCCGCGTGATCCCGGCAGCGTCCCGATGCTGCACACGGAATTCATGCAGGACAAAGTTCGGGCGAGCTGCTTCACCGCGTCCGGGACCATTGCCGGGCAGGGACGGATCGGTGAGCACTTCGAGGCGAATTGTGCGAACATCACGCAGCGGCTGCGCCGTTACAACTGTGTAAAGATCAGTGTCGGGAGGTTCCGCACCCGTGAGCAGAACACTTCCGTCTGCCAGCAGCTCCCATGGCTCTCCCGCAACTGACGACTCAAATTTCCGGACCTGCAGAACACTCTGCAGTTCAGCATCCCGCTGGTGCTCGAGCGAAACCCTCCGCAGTTGCACCAGCTCTTCCATACGCTCCTGAAGATCCCGACGTGCCCCGGCAATCTGCGTGCGGAGCTGATCAATGGCCTGTTGTACATCCTGCCGTTCACGATCACGCTGCGGTTCGGTCACCTGCATTGAAGGACCAAGAAACGCAATGGAGGAAGGCTGCGATGCATTTTTTCGGTCCGCTTCAATTTCTGTATTGTTGAAGAATGCGAGCAGGCGGTAGTAGTCCTGCTGCGTGAACGGGTCGTATTTGTGATCGTGACACTGAGCACATTCCAGAGTCGTCCCCAGCCACACCGCAGCCGTCGTATTCACCCGGTCGATCAGCTGCTCCGCTCGAGTTTCTTCCGGGAGTGACCCTGCTTCCACATTGGTGGGCACGCACCGATGAAATCCCGTCGCCGTCTTCTGGGATTCCGTGGCATCGGGAAGCAGATCGCCTGCCAGCTGCTCAATCGTAAACTGATCATACGGCATGTCCTGATTCAGAGCGTTCACCACCCAGTCTCTGTACGCCCACAGATCACGCAGATCATCGCGCTGAAAGCCGTGCGAGTCAGCATAACGAGCCAGATCCAGCCAGTGCCTTGACCAGCGGACACCGAATTCCGGACTGTCCAGAAACTGATCCACAATTTGCTGGTACAACGATTCGTCCGGCGCCCGGGTGTAACGCAGCACCAGCTCCGGATCAGGTGGCAGCCCCGTCAGATCAAGACTCAGCCGTCGTATCAGCACACCCGGAGCAGCGGGTGGAGCCTGCTGCAGCCCGCGGGTTGCCAGCCGGCGGCGGACAAGCTGGTCGATCGGCGATTCCGAACTCGCAGAATCCGTCTGTGGACGAACAGGAGGCTGATACGCCCAGTGGATTTCAGGAACAAAATCGTCCGGGATCTCTGCTCCGGAACGAATCCACAATTCCAGCAGCCTGATCTCCGCGGCAGAAAGTCCGCTGCCAACAGGAGGCATCCGCGATTCATCGCCCTCCGGCAGCCGGACGCGATGCAGCATTTCACTCTCAGAAATACTCCCGGCGACAAGCCGCCGATCATCATGCAGCGAAGCTGCCAGATCAATACGGAACTCAGCTTCCTGTCGACGACTGCCGTGGCACTCTCCGCAATGCTGCTGCAGAATCGGAAAGACATCGCTGACGAAGGAAACTTCAGGCTGGGCTGCAGCTGGCGGTGACTGAGCAACGAGCGGCGACTGCAGCAGTGCTGTCGCAAGCGAGAACCAGACTTGAATGACAAGCGGATGCTGATGCACGTGAAAACCCTTCTCCGGACACTGATGACACGACCGCAGCTGGAGCGTGCCACCCGTTGGTTATTGCACGTATTCTGAACACTCGCTGACGGAAAGACCAGCGCTGAATCCGGACCACCGCCGTGGCGGAGCATCGGGGCACCAGACATAACCGCCCTGCCTGCGGCGTGCACCGCAACCAGAATCCGGTTAAATTGCGAGGCAGTGCCGGCCCGTGCCGCTTCGAATTCTGCTCATCCATTCAATACGGAATCACCCATGAGCTCCTCCAGAACAACTCGCCGTCGGGCGCTTCAGACGGCCGTCGCCGCTGTCGCAGCTCTGCCTGTCAGTGCCACTGTCTCCGCTCAGCCCGCTGAACCGCTGTTTGCCTATATCGGTACATTCAGTTCACCTCTCAAGGACGTGCTGCCGACGCAGGTTGATCTGCCACCGGGAAACGGACGAGGAATCCACATCTTTGAAGTGAACCGCGAGTCCGGTGAACTCAGCCCGCGTGGCACCTTCGATCTGGGAACCAGCCCCAGCTGTCTGGCAGTCAACGAAGCCGGCACCCGACTTTATTCCGCCAACGAAACCGATCGCGTCGGTGACGGTGCTGAAAAGCAGGGCTCGATCAGCTCCTTCCGGATCAATCGCAGCTCCGGCGCGCTGGAGATGCTCAATACAGTGCCTGCCGGCGGAGCAGGGCCGACCTATGTCAGTCTGCATCCGAATGGAAAGTTTCTGCTGGTCGCCAACTACTTTGGTGGCTCCATCTCCGTGCTGTCCGTTCTTGAAGACGGCTCACTCGGACCCATGGCAGACTTCAGACAGGATGATGAAAACGTCGGGCCACCGCGAGCAGAACACGCACCTCCGGGAAGTTTCGCCTTCAGTGGACATGACCGCACTCATGCTCACCAGATCGCCGCGTCCCCTGACGGCCGCTACGTCCTGCATGTGGATCTGGGACAGGACCGGATCTACGTCTGGGAATTCAATGCCGAGACGGGGCGACTGAAGCCGGCCGCGCAGCCTTGGGTCACACTGCCGCCGGGAGACGGCCCGCGGCATTTTCATTTCCATCCGAATGGACGCTGGTTCTATTCCATCCAGGAAGAAGGCTCGACGATCGTGCTGTTCGACTACGACACAGCCAGCGGAAAACTGAGCAAACGGCAGACCGTTCCCAGCCTGCCTGAAGGTTTTGCCGGCAGTAACTTCTGCTCGGAAATCCTCGTCTCCCACGACGGACGATTTGTCTATGGAGGGAATCGCCTGCATGACAGTATCGGTATCTTCGCTGTTGCCGACGACGGTACACTGACTCAGACAGGAAACGAGTGGACACGCGGAAACTACCCCCGCAGTTTTGAATTCGACCCCACTGGCAACTTCCTGTACTGCCTCAACCAGCGGGCGGACAATGTGACTCTCTTCAGAGTCGATCGCAACACCGGAGCACTCAACTTCACCGGCCATTACACTCCCGTTGGTAATCCGTCGATGATCCTGTTTCTGGATACTGCAGCGGCCGCCCGCCGCTGATGCGGCAAGGCAGCCGAATGCATCCGACGGCGCCACTCCGCAGCTGCAGTGCCATGTGCCGTGTGCCAACAGTACCAGGGACAAAAAGAAAGGGACAGGAATCATTTGATTCCTGTCCCTTGTTTTCAGCCGTCTGCGAGCTTCCGCAGATGCTCAGCGAGAGATAACGCGAGCCATCTCAAGCACCTTGTTGGAGTAGCCCCACTCGTTGTCGTACCAGGAAACCAGCTTCACGAATGTGCTGTCCAGTGCGATCCCGGCTTCGGAATCAAAGACACTGGTGTGGCTTTCGCCGCGGAAGTCCGTGGAGACAACCTTTTCGGTCGTGTATGCCAGCACACCCTTCAGAGCACCTTCTGATGCAGACTTCATTGCTGCACAGATGTCGTCGTAGCTGGCCTCAGACTTCAGTTCGACGGTCAGGTCGACGACAGAAACGTCCGAGGTCGGAACGCGAAACGCCATGCCGGTGAGCAGCCCGTTCAGTTCCGGAATCACCTTGCCGACAGCCTTCGCTGCACCAGTGGAGGAAGGAATGATGTTTTCCAGAATCCCACGTCCACCGCGCCAGTCCTTGGCACTTGGCCCGTCAACTGTTTTCTGAGTTGCAGTAGCAGCATGCACAGTGGTCATCAGACCACGCTTGATGCCGAAGGTGTCGTTGACGACCTTTGCCAGCGGAGCCAGACAGTTGGTTGTGCAGGAGGCATTGGAGATGATCTTCTGGCCAGCATAACTGCCGCAGTTCACTCCGTAGACAAACATCGGAGTGTCGTCCTTGGACGGTGCAGACATAATGACCTTCCCGGCGCCAGCAGCAATGTGCTTGGCTGCTGTATCCTCACTGAGGAACAGACCGGTTGATTCCACAACGATGTCTGCACCAACATCGCCCCATGCCAGAGCAGCAGGATCACGCTCCGCAGTCAGACGAATCGTGTTGCCATTGACGACCAGGCTTCCGTCAGCAATTGAAATGTCGCCCTTGAACTGGCCATGTACTGAGTCGTACTTCAGCATGTAGGCCAGGTATTCCGGGTCGAGCAGGTCATTAATGCCGACGATCTGGATGTCGTCAGAGAAATTCTGAACGGCAGCCCGAAAGACCATCCGTCCAATTCGCCCAAAACCATTGATTCCAACTTTGATCATTGACCTGACTTCTCACAAATACGGGGTACTGAACGTTCAGAAACCAGCTTCCCAGTTTAACGCTCAAAAATCTGAGCGCCAAACCGAGCGTTTCCGACTCCGGTGAGAACACCAGGAGCGGGAATTCCTGCTTAACTGCCGGAGCAGCTCAGCTGATCAGAATACTCCGACAGCGAAACCGCTCGGTGCTCTGCCACAGACCGGTAACAGGCATCCACAAGTGCCATCGTGTGCAGGTTTTCGCGGCCCGAAACGGCCGGAACCCGCCGCTGTTCCAGAGCACACAGCAGGTCAGCAATGGGCCCGATGAATGCGTCGGGAAACCAGACACTCTCCCATTCCGGCTGATGCCAGGCCCCGGAATCATGCACTGTGGAATACTTCAGAGTACTCGGTGTTCGCCGCGGATAGTCCGGCCAGCCAATCGTACCCAGAGCCAGCCCGCTGGTTCCCTCCAGTCGCCACCGAATACCGGTCTCCGCAGCCGCACCTTCCTCCGCCGGTCCGCTCCAGACATCATCCCAGCACGAAGCTCGCACTCCGTCCGCATACTCCAGAATCGTCAGGACAATTCCATCCTCGTGCGCAAACTTCCGACCCGTCCGTGGATCCGGCCGAACGCTGGCGAAGACGCGCTCGGGGTTGCCCAGCCAGTAACGCATCGTATCCAGATGATGAATGCTCATGATCCGCAATGTCACCCAGCCCTGTCGTTCCTGCCATGGCATCCAGTGCGGAATCGCCCGCATTTCGATCGTGGCCAGTACCGGATCTCCGAGCACCTGCTGGTCCAGTAATGCACGACACGCACGAACCGACTGGTCGAAACGCATGTTCTGATTCACAGCCAGCTGCACGCCAGCCTGCTCACACAGGTTCACGATCCGACAGGCTTCCTGCAGATCCCGGCCGAGTGGTTTCTGAGCAAGGATTCCGCGGAGCCCGGTTCCAGCCCCCAGGACTCGTTCAATGACATCCGCCTGTAAGTCCGGTGGCACTGCAACATCAATCACGCTGACTTCCGGACAGGCGGCGACTTCTTCCACGCTGTCAAATACGTGCGGGATCTGATGCCGCGCTGCAACCTCCTCCGCACGACTGCGGTTGCGGGAACAGATCGCTGTCGGGTTGAGCCCATGCTGCCGCGCCGCCACCAGATGACAGTCGGCCATAATGAATCCAGCACCAATGCAACCGATCCCGACGCTGCGGTCGTCCGGCAGAACCGGCTGAATCGACTGCAACAGACGCTGATTGATTTCCTGAACATCATGCATTGCTGAGACTCCGGTACGAAACGGCGCCATCTCTGTCGGCGTCATCTCCAGCAGGAACGCATCCCTGTGATCACTTCGCAGACACTGCAACGACAGCCGCGCATTCCGGTGGAAAGAACCTCAAATCAGCTCAGAATCTCATGCACAACACGCGCCTCTTCCACACCGGTGAGCCGCTGATCAAGGCCCTGAAACGGAAAGGTCAGTCGGCGATGATCGACGCCCAGCTGGTGCAGCATGGTGGCGTGCAGGTCCCGCACTGCAACCGGATTCTCCACGACGTTGTAGCTGAAGTCATCGGTTCGCCCATAACTCGTTCCGCCACGAACCCCGCCACCTGCCACCCACGCCGAGAAGCAGCGCGGATGATGATCGCGACCGTAATCGTCGCGTTCCAGCTTGCCCTGCCCATAGCAGGTGCGTCCGAACTCACCGGCAAAGACGATCATTGTTCGATCCAGCAGTCCGCGCACTCGCAGGTCCTGTATCAGCGCCGCAGAAGGCTGGTCCACGTCAAAACACTGACCACGCAACTGCTGGGGAAGAATATTGTGATGATCCCAGCCGCGGTGAAACAACTGAATGAACCGCACACCGCGTTCCACCATCCGTCGAGCCAGCAGACAGTTGCGGGCATACGACCCCGGCTTGTGCACTTCCGCACCGTACAGCTCAAACACATGCTCCGGTTCTGATTCAATCTCAGTCAGCTCCGGTACAGAAGCCTGCATGCGAAATGCCATTTCCTGCTGAGCAATCGTCGTGCGAATCTCCGGATCCCCGATCTCCTGCAGGTGCTGCTGGTTGATCCGCTGCATCGCATCCAGCATCTTACGTCGCACATCACGATCCACTCCAGCCGGATTCGACAGGTACAGCACCGGGTCTCCGGCCACCTGAAACGCCGCACCCTGATGCCGCGAAGGCAGAAAACCGCTTCCCCAGAGCCGACTGTAGAGGGCCTGAACATTCCTTGTTCCACCAGTCCAGAAGGCTGACGTCAGCACAATAAAGTCCGGCAGGTCACGATTCATCGAACCCAGACCGTAACTCAGCCATGAACCCATACTCGGCTTGCCGGGAATCTCCGCTCCCGTACAGAAAAACGTCTTCGCCGGGTCGTGATTGATGGCGTTGGTGTTCATTGAGCGAATGACACACAGCTCGTCAGCCACCTCCGACAGATACGGCAGCAGCTCGCACATCTCCAGTCCCGACTCTCCCTGCGGTGCAAAGCGAAACATGGACGGTGCAACCAGCTGCGTGGCACCGCGCGTCATCGCGGTCACTCGCTGCCCGTTGCTGACACTCTCCGGAAGCGGCTGGCGAAACAACTTCGCCAGATCCGGCTTGGGATCCAGCAGATCCAGCTGACTCGGTGCACCGGCCATGAACAGAAAGATCACATGGTCCACTCCCGGTGGCAGCCGCATCGACTCCGCCTGAGCCGGCTGGTTGTCACCAAGCGACGACATCACGGTCGCCCCCAGACCCATGCCTGTCGAGGTCAGGAAGCGACGGCGAGCCTGCAGACGCAGATACTCTTCAACATGCTGCATTGATTCACTCCCGGGTCCGAGTTGCGTCAAGGTTGTAAAGTGCGCTGACTGTCATCGTCCACGCCGCCAGTTCTCCCGCCTGAATGCCTTCAGGAAGCTCAAGCCCCGTCAGCAGTGCATCAGCAAGCTCTGCCCTGGCAACATACACTGCCTGCAGCTCCTCAAGACCGGACAAAAGAATCTCGCGGGTCTGAAGATCCGGCAGCTGAGATGTCACGGTCTCATACAGTCGAGTGATTCGCTGTTCCGGATCCAGCTGCTCTGACTGCAGACTCTGCAGAGCCAGATGTCGAGCAGCTTTCAGAAACTCCGGCTCGTTCAGCAACAACAGAGCCTGCAGCGGAGTGTTTGTGCGTTCCCGCCGGGCAATGCACGATTCCCGCGACGGAGCATTCAGAATCGTCATCTGTGGTGGAGGCATCCCACGTTTCCAGAACGTATACAGACTGCGACGATAGATGGCAGCTCCCGTGTCAGCTTCATAACTCTTCGGATAGGAACTGGGCATAATCACCGTCTCCCATAATCCGGCAGGCTGTGGTGGGCGGACGCTGCGTCCGTAAAGTTCTCGGTTCAGCAGACCGCTGGAGGCCAGAATCTGATCGCGGATCACTTCGGCATCCAGACGATAGCGGGACCCTCTTGCCAGCAGACGATTCTCAGGATCACGTCTGTAAAGTTCCGCAGCAGCCGCAGACGACTGACGGTAGGTCTGAGACATCACCAGCTGTTTCATCAACGCCCGCACGTCCCAGCCGGATTCCACAAAACTCACCGCCAGTTCGTCCAGCAGCTCCGGATGACTCGGCCACTCTCCCTGACTTCCGAAGTCCTCGGAAGTCCGCACGATCCCCACTCCGAACAACTGCTGCCAGAATCTGTTCACTGCCACTCGGGCAGTGAGCGGATTGCTGCGATCGACAACCCACTCCGCAAAATCGCGTCGAGTCAGCAGGGCCGTCTCAGTGCTTTGCGGACCCCCGAGAAACTCCGGCGTGCCCGGAAACACTTCCTCACCGAACTTGTCATACTGACCGCGTACAAGAATCCATGCCTTCCGCCGATCTGCTCGCTCCTTCATGACCATGGCTGATGGAATCAGTTCATCAAGCGCATCCCGTTCTGCAGCCACCGCTGTACGCTGCTGATCCAGCTTGCCGAGCTGTTCCTCGAGCTGCTTTCTGCGCTGCTCCTGCTGCTCACCAGTGGCGGCTTTCAATGCTTCACGAAGCGGCTTGAGCTGCTCATCCAGCTGCTGCAGCTTTGCATCCAGCGCCTGCAGCTGCTGGGCCTGTTCCGGTGTCTCCAGACGGATGTAAGGTGGCTGAAGCCCACGCCGAAAATCAGTGCCCGAACGCCCACCGGTTTCCGGTTCCCCGTCGAAGTTATTGAACAATGCAAACAACTGGTAGAAGTCACGTGCCGTGATCGGGTCATACTTGTGGTCGTGGCAGACCGCACACTGAACAGTCAGCCCCAGAAACGCCGTTCCCACGGCCGTCACACGGTCGATCACATTTCTGGTGTAACTTTCCTCCGGCAGGGCGGTCCCGCGATCAATGATCAGATGCAGGCGATTGAAACCGGATGCAACCAGCTGGTCGCGACTGGCGTCTGCATACAGATCTCCCGCCAGCTGATACCTTGTGAAATCATCCCACGGCAGATTCTGGTTGAATGCACGAATCACCCAGCTGCGATACGAAGAAAAATCGCGGAGGTGATCGTGGTGGACTCCGTTGGTATCCGCAAATCGGACAAGATCCAGCCAGTACCGCGCCATGTGCTCACCGTAGTGCGGGCTGTGCAGCAGACGATCCACAACTCGCTCATAAGCCTGCCTCGACTCGTCAGCCAGAAAGTCGGCAATCTCTGCCCCTGTTGGCGGCAGCCCGGTGAGGTCGAGACTTAACCGTCGAATCAGCGTACGACGATCTGCCTCTGCGGCCGGCTGCACACCGGCACGCTGAAGTTGCGGATACACCAGCCGGTCGATCACACTGTCATTCCAGCGCTGGTCGGCAACAGCCGCAGTCTCAGCGGCGCGACGCGGAGGAACAAACGACCAGAATGCCGAGTATTCTGCTCCCTGCTCAATCCACCTCCGCAGCACGTCCTTTTCCGCTGCTGTGAGCGAAGGCACATCGCTGTCCGCAGGAGGCATCTGCTGATCGTCAGTGGCATTGATCCGTCGCCAGAGCTCACTGTCAGCAGCAGATCCCGGCGTGATTGCTGAATACGCGGCCCCCGCACCCTCATGCTGATCCAGACGCAGTTCACCCTGGCGCTCTGCTTCATCCGGACCATGACACTGGAAACAACGTCCGGAAAGAATCGGTCGCACATCCCGATTGAAATCCACAGGATCTGCCACTGCCGAACCCAGTGTGAGCAGTATGGACAGAGCGGCGTATGAACATCTCACAGCGTTCACCTTTGCGCACGGAAGACGGTGTGTGCCTGATATCCCGGACGAGCAACCTGGTCCGATTTATGAATCCCAGACGCTGCCAACTTACGTCCTGCCTGCGGATCTTTCCAGTCAGTAACACCCCACCGGCTCAGTCCGAACAGCAAAGACGACTTCTGCTTGAGCAATAAAAAAGCTGCGGCAGAGTTTTTCCCTGCCGCAGCCCTTTGATTACAGTGAGCGATCCAGACAAAGATCACACCATGTCACTCGCTATCTCGCTCAGGACGCTCGCCAGCAGGACGGTCGCCTTCACGAACAGGACGCTCACCAGCGGGACGGTCGCCTTCGCGAACAGGACGCTCGCCAGCAGGACGATTGCCACGCTGCGCTGCACTGGACATTCCGGTTCGGATTTCTTCTGCCGTCAGTGCCCCATCATCATTCGCATCGATTTCATCCATCCGTGCCCGCAGGAACTCCGGAATCTCCTCACCACGCAATTGTCCGTCGCCATTGCGGTCCATTCGCTGAATCATGCCTGCAAAATAGTCACCGCCACCCTGTCCTGGGCCTCGCTCGCCTGGCGCACCCTGACGTGGTGCACCCTGACCCGGAGCCCCCGGACGTCCATCAGCGGGGTTTGGTCCACGACCGCCTGCCATCGCAGCGAACTCTTCCCGATCGATGAAACCATCCTGATTGCGATCAAGACGTTCCATCATTCCTCGTAATCGTTCAGGAAGCTCATCAGCTGCCAGCCGGCCATCTCCATTTTCATCAAACTGCATCATGCGTTCCAGCATTCCGGCAGCACCAGGACCTCCTGCCGGCTGACCTGGTTCACCCGGGCGCCCCGGCTGCCCCGGCCGACCTGGTTCACCCGGGCGCCCCGGCTGTTCCGGGCCAGCACCGCGTGCGCCGGCCCCGAAGACCATTCCGAGTT
>JALQUR010000259.1 GCA_023260695.1 Planctomycetaceae bacterium | reverse complement strand
CGTGCGGCAGTTCTTCACGGCCAATCCGAACAGTGGCGCGGTGATGATTCACTTCGTCAATCCGCCCATGCTGGAAACAGCTCAGGCCGGTCGTCGCCAGCTCAGTGCTCAGCAGCACGAACGGGTGGCAATCCATTATGGAATCAGTTCCGTGGACCTGCCGCAGGAACTTGCCAGCCGGATTGCGGATGGATCGATGACATGGAAGGACTGGGGCGGCACGCATCCCGGCCCGGCGGGAAACCGTCATGCGGCGCTGATGGTGGAACATGTACTGCAGGCGGCAATGTCCGAACAGTCCCCGGCGGCAGATCCGGAACTGCCGCAGCCACTGCTGGAATCCAGTTTTGACGGAGGGGCGTTTCTGGCCGCGGATGAAGTGCAGCTGGGCGACGGCTGGCAGAATTCCGTACCCGACTGGAAGTCGCTCAAAGGAGGCTTCCGCGAGCGGTTTGCAGATCGGAATTTCCTGCATGCGACTCAGCCAGGTGCCACATTGTCCTTCCGGTTCAGCGGTCGTGCGGTTGGCGCTTATGTTCTGGCCGGGCCGGATGCCGGCCAGCTGGAATACCGCATTGACGGCGGGGACTGGCAGTCTGCTGAACTGTATCATCACTACAGCAAGGGACTGCATTATCCGCGGACCGTGATGTTTGAGAGTGACCTTGCAGCGGGCGAGCATCAGGTGGAGATCCGCGTCAGTCAGGCTCATCACGCGGAAAGTCAGGGGACCGCAGCGCGGATTGTATCGCTGGTGGTTAATCGCTGAAGGCTGGAAGCGATTTGTGGTGGATGGCGCAGCAGCTGAGAAACGCTGGTGCGGCGGGGCTGGCAGGGACAACGCTGACTGGCGAGGAGCGTTATTCGGCAGTGCTGGTGCCTGAGGTGTCGGCCGTATCTGACGTATCTGACGTATCGGCTGTGTCCCGGACGGGTGTGTCATCTGCTCCGATGCGCACGATTGCCCAGCCGCCGCGGAGATGGTCTGCAGGACGCTGCATGTCGATTCCGGCTGCCAACAGGATCAACAGTTGTCCCGGGCGATATGGGACTGTTGTCTGTTCAGCAAGCAGTTGCTGCAGTCGGGCCAGCTGAGCGGGAATTGTGGCTGAGATGGTATTGCCCTGCTCCAGCAGGTTGGCCAGCACCGGCCACGCTGGAAACTCGGTTCGGACTGCCGCCTGAAACGCACGCAGCAGTTTTCCTCCTGGCTGGTGAGCGACGATGACCGGTGGTGTGGTGGCGGGGCGACTGGCAGGCAGTGCTGA
The DNA here is from genome assembly GCA_023260695.1 of Planctomycetaceae bacterium. Lineage (GTDB taxonomy): Bacteria > Planctomycetota > Planctomycetia > Planctomycetales > Planctomycetaceae > SXXK01. The sequence continues at coordinate 1,485 of JALQUR010000259.1, read as the reverse complement.
TATGGCTGCTGCAGCCGCGTGCAGTTCTGTCAGTAGTCGCTGGATGCCATGCAGGTAGACCGCTTCACCGTGCATCCGCATCACAGTCTGCTGTTGGTGTTCTCCGCGGAAGCTGACGCACTGATTATGTTCCGCGTGGAACAGCGGGCCGGGAGCAACCTGAGCAGAGGGCGTGATCGGCCGGGAATCGGTACTCAGTTGCAGAATCTCAAGCGGCCCGACTGACAGCTGCACCACGCATCCTGTTGCTGCTGCGCCGACCAGCCCGCAGAACTGGCGATCGGCGGCGCAGTGCCACGTTTCCGGTGTCTCCACGTGCAGCAGAATGACGCGTGATGGTGGCGCAGGCTGGTTCAGCAGCTGCTGAGCGTGCCGCAGCAGCATCAGGAATCCGGTGCAGCCGGGATTGAATCCCAGCACCTGATTCTGCGGCAGGTGCAGCTGTCTCGCCAGCTGCCCGGCAAGATCAGAAGCTGCAGCCGGAATGGCATGCGAATGGGCCAGCAGGATGACGCAGTTGTCGGTGAGTGGCTCAGCCGCAGTGGTCAGATCCTGCAGCAGGTGGATAGCCAGATCGACAGGAGTGACGTCTGGTCGCAGGATTCGTCGTGATCGGATACCAGCTGCGCGAAGCACATGGGCTGCGTCACGGAACCCTGGCTGTCCGCTGCTCCGCGACAATTCCGCGATGCGTTCATTGGGCAGGTGTTCAAACAGATCGTCACGATCGGCCAGATCGACGACTTTGCTGATGCAGAAGCCGACAGTGTCTGGGCTGTATGGGAATGGCATGTGGCGGATTACCAGATTCAGTGCCGGATACCGTGATTTGAGGCTGCCGGGGAACCGTACGTCGACGGCTGAGTTTTATCAAGAAGGCAGGCGGCAACCCACACGGTTGCACCGGGTGTCGCTCCGCGACCAATTCACCTCGCTGGGCGAATTGAGGGGGGATGTGGTCGGTAGAGGTGTGGCTCCATAACATCCGGTGGACGCTTGCTCGCTCTCAGACAGGTTTTCTCACGGAGCCACAGAGACGCGGAGAGGCATGAGGAGGAGAAATGCGCTAAAGGTGCGACCCACCGGAGGCCGTCCGTCTCCGTGGCTCCGTGAGAACCAAGAGGCGTGGTCCTTCGCATGCAGGGGAGCGACGGTGGCCAGCGTTTTTCCGATTAACGTCAATTCCAGCCGTCCGCTGATGCGGGTCGTTCTGCCACTCAGAGACTGGAAGCCGAGTAAGAGTCACCACGAAGAACACGAAGAGCGCGAAGGATGGAATTCGACAATCTCTCGAACCGTGTGATCGGCTTTGCAACCCGGTGCCAGCCACCGTCGCTGAGTGTCGTGTCTGGCGCCTTGTGATTGTCTCTGTGGCTCCGTGCCTCCGTGAGAAAAAATAGCAGCGAACCATCGCATGCAGGGGAGTGTCGGTGGCTCGCGGTTTTCTGGATCTCAGTCAACTCCGGACCCGGTGATGCGCGCAGT
>JALQUR010000209.1 GCA_023260695.1 Planctomycetaceae bacterium | reverse complement strand
AAGCGCGGCGAACTGCCGCCGTACATCGCAATCCCGAACAAGAATGCATTCTCCGGCGGCACCGGATTCCTCAGCAGCGCCTTCGGCCCGTTCGAACTGGGCTCTGATCCCGGCCAGCAGAATTACAAAGTGCGGGACTTCTCACTGCCGGAAGAAGTCAGCCAGGACCAGTTCAGCCGCCGGCTCGCTGTTCGTCAGATTGTCGAACGGCGACTGCGGCAGCAGCAGATCGATCCGAATACGCTCGACACCACCGACGACTTCTATCAGCAGGCCAGCACGCTGCTCACCTCACAGCAGGCTCAGCATGCCTTTACTCTGGACGGCGAAAGCGAGGCCACCTTCGATCTGTACGGCCGCGACGTGGTGGGACTGCGCGGGCCGGACAATCGCTTTCATCCCAAAGGCCTCGCCGAACGACTCATCGTCGCCCGGCGTCTTGTCGAAGCCGGCGTGCGGTTTGTCACGGTCACCTATGGTTCCTGGGACTGCCACGTTGATGTCCGTTCCAATACGCTCGACCAGCTGCCAGCTCTGGATCATGCCATCGCCGGCCTCGTGACTGACCTGGACCAGCGAGGGCTTCTCGACACAACCATTTTCTGGGTCACTTCCGAGTTTGGTCGCACACCCAAAGTGAATCGCGATGGCGGCCGCGACCATCATGCCCGCTGCTATTCCAGCCTGATCGCTGGCGGCGGCTTCAGCCGCGGCCAGATCTACGGGGCCAGCGATGCCACCGGTGCCGAACCCGCCCGCGATGCCGTTGTGCTGGAGAATCTCCTGTTCACGATTTATCACCAGCTGGGAATTGATGCCAACAAGGAACTGCTGGCGTTCGGAACCCGGCCAATTGAGATCATCAAGGATGGACGCCTTGTGGAAGGCCTGCTCAGCTGAACGGACCCTTTCGCCGTCAGACCCGGCCAGCCCCGTGATGCCGGCCACGACAATTCCAATTGCCCTCCCCGATCTGAACCATGAGCATTCTCAGAAGCATCCTGATCCTGCTGCTGTGCCTTCCCTGCACGTCGCCACGCTCCACGGCCGACATGGTCAAGGGCATTGAAGCGGTGACTCCACGCATCGGCCAGCGGGGCACGACAGTGGAAGTTCGCATTCAGGGCATTTCACTGACCAGCCCACGGCAGATCATCTTTTTTCAGCCGGGGATCACAGCCGTCGACCTGCAGCCTCCGCGGCCGATTGCTCGCGTCGGTCTGGCACACGGTGGCGCGATCGTGGAAGAAGTCGTCTGCCAGTTTGAAATCGCCCCCGACTGTCCGCTCGGCGAACATCCCTTCCGTCTGCTGACTGCCACCGAACTGTCCTGCATTGGCACGTTTCACGTCTCCCCGTTCCCGGTGATTGACGAAGGTGAGGCCAACAATGCCTACAGCAACGACACTCCGGCATCAGCTCTGCAGGTCAGCGGCAACGTGACGGTGCGGGGACAGCTGGGTAACGGTTCCCGATCCGATCGCGATCTGTACCGAGTCGACGGGACTGCGGGACAGAACCTGTCCGTGGAAGTCGATTCCGCTCGCCTGGCTGATCGGCATTATGGTGATTCGGAATACGATCTGGCGGTCCGCATTCTGGACCAGAATGGTCGCGTGCTGGCAACCAACGATGACAACTCACTGCATCTGCAGGACCCCGTGGTGTCGGTCAGCCTGACACAGGACGGCCCGGTCTATGTGGAGGTACAGCGTTCGATCTTTGCACCACGTGAGACGCAGTACTGCATTCACATTGGCAATTATCGCCGGCCGCTGGCAGCCTTTCCGCCCGGCGGTCAGATCGGCACCAGCCAGACGATCCGTCTGCCTGGCGATGCCGCCGGAGAGTTGCAGCAACAGCTGACGATTCCCGGCGCCGCAGGCAGTTCGCATACGTTCGGCTACTTCGGTGATGCTCCGTCGGCGATCAAACTACGGGGCAGTCCTTTCCCGAATCTGCTCGAAGACACAACTGCAGAGCACACCCGCGTGCCCGGTTTGCCCATTGCGATCAACGGATTCATCGACAATGCAGCTGACAGCGATGCCTATCGATTCTCGGTCACGAAGGGCGACCGCTGGCGGGTGCGCGTGCTTGCCGCCGCATTGGGATCCCCCATCGATTCTGTGATTCGCATTTGCCCCGTGGAGGCGGATGGAACTCTCGGCCCGGCTGAAGTGAACCTGGACGACTCCCCATTGCGAGACCACGATATCTTCGGCACCGGCTTTCGCAGCGGCGGAGGACTCCAGGAGGCAATCGACCCCTCAGTGGTCTGGCAGCCCGCCCGTGATGGCGAATACCAGCTGGAGATCCGCGACCCGAGCGGATCCGGTGGACCAACTGCGGTTTATCGCATTGAAATCGAACCGCCTCCCACTGTCGTGCAGACGCTGCTCTCCAGCGCAACATTCGACTGGACCGAATCAACGCGTGTGACCGGGCTGGCAATTCCCAGAGGCAACCGCTGGACAATTGATATCAGCCTTCCGCAGGGCCAGTGGAATGCCATCCCCTGTGACTTCGATCTCACCGCCGTTGGGCTCCCCGACGGAGTCAGAATGGTCACCCCCAGAATTCCCAAAGAGGCCACGCGCTGGCCACTGCAGTTCGAAGCCGATGAAACTGCTGTTCTGCAAGGCACCGTCTTTACACTGCAGGCAAAACCGGTGGAACAGGGACTGCAGGTGGAGACTCGCTGCCAGCAGTGCGTCCCGTTCATCAATCATTCCGGCGGTGATGCATGGCGAACTGTGCGCACTGATCGCTATGTTCTGGGCGTCACCGACCCGGCTCCGTTCTCCGTGGAAGTCGATCCACCGACGGCTGACCTGGTCCGTGGTGGAGAACTGGCGCTTCCGGTCCGCGTCACTCGACAGAACGGATTCACCGGAGCCATCACGATTCGCTGCGGCGACGTGCCACGGAGCATATCCACACCACCGCCGCTGATACTGCCTCCGGACCAGAATGAGTGTCTGCTGCAGCTGGGCGCCCAGGCAAACGCACCACTGACAACCCTGCCGTTGTATGTCATCGCCAGCAGCGGGCGGGAAGAGATTGACGACTTCCTCGGCACCGGTCATGTTCGCGTTTCCTCACGGATCATTGAGCTCACTGTTGCCCAGCCCTATGTGGAACTGGCCGCAGAGCCCGAAAGTATTCGCCGTGGGGAAGTCAAGGACTTCGTCTGGACCGTGCGTCAGCAGACACCCTTCGCGGGACGGGCTGAAGTGCGGCTGCTGGGACTGCCACGTGGAGTTACCGTGGTCGAACCACTGCCGACAATCACTCAGGAATCGACCAGCGTCACGTTTCAGCTGAATGCCACGGACGAAGCCCTGCTGGGACAGGCCAGCGGACTGCTCTGCGAAGTACAGATCCCGGCGGGCGATCAGCAGATTGTCCAGCGCAGTGGTCGCGGCACTTTGCGAATCGACCCCAGTCTGAAGTGAATCACTGCGGGACCACCACCTGTACTGCTGAGTGTTCAGGAACACCAACATGAAACCGACAACCATACTGACCCTGCTTTCGCTCCTGCTGCAGTATTCCGCAGCAACGGCTGACGAAGCGGACGTCAGTCCCGCAGCTGTTCAGGAAATCAGCTTTCGACGTGACGTGATGCCGGTCCTGTTTCGCGCCGGATGCAACTCCGGAACCTGTCATGGTTCAGCTCGCGGCAAGGATGGCTTTCACCTCTCCCTGTTCGGCTACGACCCCAAAGGCGACTACTTTGCAATTACGCAGGAACTCATCGGGCGCCGCATTAACGTCGCCGTGCCCGAACGCAGTCTGCTCCTGCGGAAAGCCACGGCCGCTGTTCCGCACACCGGCGGCCGGCTGTTTTCCGAAGACAGTGACTACTACCACACACTGCAGCAATGGATCGCAGCCGGGGCTCCGGACGATGCGGGTGATGTGCCGGAAGTGACGGGGCTGGAATTATCCAGCAGCAGCCTTGTGTTCGACGGGCCGGACGCAGAGGATCAGCTCACCCTGTTTGCCCTCTCCAGCGACGGGACTCGTCGTGACGTGACCAGCCTGGCACGATTCCACAGCAATAACGCAAGTGTTGTGGAGATTGATTCCGGTGGCCATGTCACGGCAACCGGACCGGGCGATTCCCACGTGTTTGCTCGTTTCAGTCGCTTTACGATCGGCGCAGAGGTCATTGTCCTGCCGCCAGCGGAAGGTTTTACGTGGCCCAGCCCGGATCCCGTCAACTATATCGATGAGCTGGTCTTTGACCGCTTGCAGAAACTGCGGATCGCCCCGTCAGAACTGTGTGACGACGAAACATTTCTGCGACGGGTCACGCTTGATCTGGCCGGTCGAGTTCCCACTGTCGACGAATACCGGACCTTTTTTATGGACGATCAGCGTCCCAACAAACGTGCAATCAGAATCGAATCGTTGCTGCAGGACGATGCATTTGCCGATCTCTGGACGGCCATGTGGGCGGAGCAGTTGCGTGTCATGGGCGGCAATTATGCTCCGGTAGGAACTCATATCAAGGCAGCGGATGCGTTCTACGAATGGATCCGCACACAGCTGCGAAATGATCGACCGCTGAATGACTTCGTCGCGGAAATGGTTTCAGCATCAGGCAGCAACCTGATCAACGGTCCGGCCAATCTGTACACCATGCTGGTGCATGGTCCACGATTCCAGCCGCAGGCCTTTGCCGCCGATTTCTCTCAGGTGTTCCTGGGGATTCAGATTCAGTGTGCCGAGTGTCATAACCACCCGTTCGATCGCTGGACCATGGACGATTACTACGGCTTTGTGAGTTTCTTTACCGGAATGAAGCGCAAGCCGGGCGTGGAACCACGCGAACAGCGAATTTTTTACGACACCACTGCAGCACCGGCCCGACATCTGCTGGATCAGCGCCCCATGCCGCCGCGGACCCTCGGAGCGGTCGCACCGGTCGACCATACGGGGGATCCACGCCCACAGCTGGCAGCATGGCTCACCTCACCGCAGAATCAGATCTTCAGCCGCAACCTGGCGAATCGTATCTGGGCACAGCTGCTCGGACGTGGCATCGTGGAACCGGTGGACGATGTGCGTGTGAGCAATCCGCCGACGAACGAATTACTGCTGCAGGCACTCTCTGATCGCCTGGTGGAGTCAGAGTTCAGCCTGCGTGCACTCGTGCGAGACATCTGCAATTCTCGGGTGTATCAGCTGAGCGCAGAACCGAACGCATCCAACGCCCGCGACAATCGGCAGTTTTCTCATGCTCGGCTGCGGCGGCTGCGGGCGGATGTGCTCATGGATTCCGTGGTGACGGTCACCAGTGAAGATCGCAACTTCAGCGGTTTTCCTGCCGGGACTCGTGCCATTGATGTCTATCCGCGGCTATCCGGCGACACCGGTGGCCCCAGAGGATCCAGCCGCTCATTCCGTTCAGTCGAACAACCAGCGCGGTGATTGCAGCAACTTCGCCAACGGTGGTTTCGCCCCGCGTCCACAGCAGC
>JALQUR010000125.1 GCA_023260695.1 Planctomycetaceae bacterium | reverse complement strand
CAGGTGGATAATCCAACCGTTGTGGTGGCTGACCCCGCACTGATCGGTTTCCACCAGCAGCAGCGGTCACAGCTTACGACAATGGTTGTGAGCAAGACATCGCCCGAGGAACGGATGGGTGTCCTGGCAGATCTCGACGGTCGCACTGAGATCATTGAGTACAGCGAACTGACAGCGGAGCAGGCCGCGCGAACGGATGCTGCGGGCGACTGGATCTTCTGGGCCGGGAACACTGCAGTGCACGTCTTCTGTCTGGAGTTTCTGCAACAGCTGACTGCCGGAGATCGTGATCTGCCACTGCACGCAGCACGCAAAAAAGTCCCCTGCGTGGACCGCCACGGAAATCCGCTGCCGTGTGAGATCGACGGGCAGCCTAATGCCATCAAGCTGGAACGCTTTATCTTTGATGCTCTGCCTGCGGCGGAGCGGACACTGATTGTGGAAGGTGATCGTGAACGGCAGTTCAATCCGGTCAAGAATGCGACGGGAAGCGATTCCGCTGAGACGTCCCGGCAGGCACTCAGCCGGATTGCCCGGGAATGGCTGATGCTCGCCGGTTGCTCCGTCGACGAGTCGGATCTGGTGGAGATCAGTCCGCTGCAGGCGCTGGATGCCGGCGAACTGTCCGCCCGCGTGGCTGCAGGAGAAGTTCACCCTGAGGATCTGATCTTTCGCTGATGCCGGCGATGATCCGAAGAAAAAAACGCCCGCCGAGTTACCTGCGGCGGGCGTAAAATCATTTCAGTCAGTCAGCGACGGAGATCAGTATTCGCGCGGATTCACAAGCCCTTGAACTCGCTGCGGCAGACCCATAATTCGCAGGAAGCCTTCGGCATCAGTCTGGTTGTAGTCGCCACCTTTTTCCATGCTGGCGATATCGGCACGGTACAGGCTGTTGGGTGATGTGCGACTGCTGACTCGGATGTTTCCCTTGTACAGGGTGAGCCGGATTTCACCAGTGACAGGTTTTTGTGCCTCGCGGATAAACGCCATCAGAGCATCCATTTTGGGGCAATACCAGAACCCGTAGTAGACCATTTCTGCCACCTGCGGGCTGAGCGAATCGCGGAGGTGCGTCAGGTCGCGGTCCAGCGTCATCTGCTCCAGTGCCTGGTGCGCCGCGTACAGCAGTGTCATTCCGGGCGACTCATAAACGCCGCGGCTTTTCATGCCGACGAAGCGATTCTCGATGATGTCGATTCGTCCGCAGCCGTTGCGGCCTCCGATCCTGTTCAGTTCGGCTACGATGGCTGCCGGGCCGAACGTCTGTCCATTTACTCGGACCGGTACACCGCTTTCAAAGGCGATTGTGACCGATTCTTCCTGATCTGGCGCAGCCTGTGGAGATACGGTCATACCAAAATCGATGATTGTTGTGCCGTCGACTTCCGGGTCTTCCAGATCACCCGCCTCGTAGCTGATGTGCAGACAGTTTTCATCGCTGGAGTAGGGTTTGCTGGCCGTCGCCTTGACCGGAATGTTCTTCTGTGCGCAGTACTCCAGCATTTCCGTTCGCCCGGGAAATCGGTCCCGGAACTCCGCGATTCGCCAGGGCGCGATGACACGGACGCGAGGGTCAAGGGCTTCTGCTGCAAGCTGGAAACGGCACTGGTCGTTGCCCTTGCCGGTAGCGCCGTGAACGAACGCCACGGCATCAACTTCGCGAGCACGCTGCAGGCAGGCTCTGGCGATCAGAGGCCGTGCGATGCTGGTACCCAGCAGATAAATATTCTCGTAGCGGGCCTGCCACTGCATCACAGGAAAGGCAAAGTCCCGGCAGAGTTCATCAGTAATATCAACGCTCAGAGAAGACGCTGCCCCGATATCCAGAGCTTTCTGGATGATTGCCGGCCGGTCCTCACAGGGCTGACCAAGGTCGACGTAAAGACAGTGTACGTCGTATCCCTTATCCTGCAGCCATCCGACGAGGACAGATGTGTCGAGTCCGCCGCTG
>JALQUR010000672.1 GCA_023260695.1 Planctomycetaceae bacterium | reverse complement strand
CGAGCGGTCAGGAACGTCAGCTTTCGGATTGAAGAAGGTGAGATGGTTGCTTTCCTGGGCCCCAACGGTGCGGGAAAGACCACGACGCTCAAACTGCTTTCCGGGCTGGTGGTTCCTACTTCGGGTCAGGCTACGGTTCTGGGTTATGTGCCGTGGCAGCGGAAGGATGCCTATCGCAGGCGTTTTTCTCTGGTGACCGGTCAGAAGGAGCAGTTGTGGTGGGACCTTCCGGCTCAGGAGTCCTTTCGGCTGCATCGTGAGATCTATCGCATTCCGGATGCTGAATATCGTCGTCGCCTTGATGAACTCACGGACCTGCTTGAGGTCGGCCGTCTGATGGCTCGACCGGTGCGTGAGCTTTCACTCGGGGAACGCATGCGAATGGAGCTGATTGCGGCGTTGCTGCATCGTCCCGACGTGTTGTTTCTGGACGAGCCCACCATTGGTCTTGATGTGGTCAGCCAGCGTCGCGTGCAGGAGTTCCTGCGGTATTACCAGCGAGAACAGCGGATCACCGTGATTCTGACCAGCCATTACATGAAGGACGTGGAGGCGTTGTGTGAACGGGCGATTGTCATCAATCGCGGCCAGGTGGTGCATGATGGACAACTTGCGGCGATTGTGGATCGATTCAGTCAGCACAAGATTATTGATCTGCAGTTTTCAGATGGCAGGATTCCGGAAACTCTGTCGCGATATGGGCAGATTCTGGAGACTCGCCTGCCTCGCGTACGTCTGCGAGTCCCTCGGAATATGGTGTCGGCCTGCCTTGCGGAAATCCTCGGTGAGAATTCAGTGGATGATCTGAGTGTATCGGAGCGTCCCCTGGAGGAAGTGATTGCTGAACTGTTCTCGCAACCGGATTCCGCGTCAGTCGACGGAGGCGATTCATGAACGCTGATGTGGCGGAGTCATCGCTCAGGTCGGTGTTTCGCCTGAAGTGGCTGATCCTGAAGACATCGATGGAGGAGCGGCTGGCTTACCGTGGTGACTTTGTGTTTTCCACGCTGATTCGCTTTCTGCCCGTCGTGACTCAGGTGTTTCTCTGGAAGGCAATTTTCAGCAACGATGAAGAGAAGCTTATTCGAGGTTTTCGATTCGGTGAGATGATTGCCTATTACCTGCTGGTGATGCTGGCTCGTGCGTTTTCGAGCATGCCCGGACTGGCCAATGGGATTGCCACTTCCATTGCTGATGGTTCGGTCAGGAAGTATCTGATTCAGCCGGTGGATATGCTGGATCATCTGTTCTGGCACCGCGTTGCTCATAAACTTGTGTATTACGCAGTGGCTACAGGCCCATTCGCTCTGGTGTTCTGGTTATGTCGCGGCTATTTCCCGGGCTGGCCTGATGTGCCGGTACTGTGCTGCTTTATTGCCTCACTGCTGATGTCGTTTGGCATTGGATTTCTGATTGAAGCGTGGCTGGGACAGATTGCGTTCTGGTTCGTCGAAGTCAGTTCCCTGATTTTCATTTATATGATGCTGAGCTATTTCCTGTCGGGGCACATGATTCCACTGGAGTATCTGAGCGAGTGGCTGCCATTTGTTGAGTACCTGCCATTTCGCTATCTGGCGTATACGCCGGCTGCAATTTTTCTGGGGCGAATTCCACCCTCGGCTCTGGGCACAGAGATGGCTCTGCAGTTCTGCTGGATCGTCGGCCTGTTTGTGCTCAATCGAGTGACCTTCAGTCGCGGCGTCCGTCGCTAC
>JALQUR010000568.1 GCA_023260695.1 Planctomycetaceae bacterium | reverse complement strand
GAATGTCGTGCTCTGAATGCAGTGCTCTGAATGCCCTGCTCTGAATGCCCTGCTCTGAATGCAGTGCCCTGAATGCAGTGCCCTGAATGCAGTGCATCCCCGCACCGTGGTCTGTATCGCAGGCCGCCTGCAGTCGACAACACTATTCGGGCCCGCTGCAGTCCTCGGTGCCCGGCTGCTGTTGTTGCGTCAGATGCGTCATCACATGTCGCACGAGTGGTCCCATCTTCGGCGGCGATGCTTCGAGGTGCACTGGCCAGCCGCGTTCCAGCAGCGCTTCTGAACAGGACGGTCCGATGGAAGCGACCAGCGTTCCGGAATTCACCGCCTGTAGTAACTGCGGGAGCAGTTGTTCCTGTTCGGCGATCTGCAGCACTGAGTTCAGCTGATTGGCGCTGGTAAACAGCAGTGCCTGAAATTGTCCGGCACAGATCTGGTGCAGAGCCTGAATCAGCGGTTGCGTATCCAGTGGAAGTGCCCAGCGATAGACAGCAATCGGCTTGACGACAGCACCTCGCTGCTGCAGGGCCTCATAGAGCTGCAGGCCCGGCACGCCGTATTCCTGGACGGCCAGTCTCATTCCGCTGAGCTGCAGGGAGGAATCATCAAGTGCGGCTACCAGTTCTTTCCAGGTATTTGGTTCCGGAGCGCGGATGGTGTAGCGCAGCTGATAGCGGGAAAGCACTGCCGCGGGTTTGGGGCCACGGACCAGTAATGGGATGCGAGCCAGGTGCTGCAGCAGTTCGGGCAGCAGACCCTGCCCTTCCGCCAGCTGGAACAGGGCTTCTGTCCCGACTCCGGTCAGAAGCACCAGGGCATCAAATTCCCCGGCGATGAGCTGTCGGATGGCCTGCAGGCCTGCCGGATTTTCTTCCAGCGGAATCTCCCGCATTGACGGAGCTGAAGTCGGGACACCGCCGGCTCGACGAATCAGGTCGCAGATTTCGTGGCTGCGGCGACTTTCGAAGGCGCAGATCGCCGGAGCTGGTGGCGGAGCCGGGTCAGACATGGCAAAACCAGTGCAATGCAGAAATCAGGGAAACAGCAGCAGGTCTGATGTCGCTCAGAATCCGGCAGCAGCGGGCGGGTTCATTGGTAAAAGCTGACTATACTGCAGGAAGTCGGGTCTGCAATCCGACGGGAATCCAAAAGGACGGAACGCATGACAGACTCCAGACCTGCCCGCAAGCTGCCTCAGGGCGGTGTGATCCATACTTACCAGCAGTACGATCCGGTGCGGATGCCATCGCCTCGGAATGAATCGCCGGATCTGGTGTCGCCCGTGTTTGAGCACATGCTCACCTGGGGCTCAATGCGGGAGCTCAGCGAGGAAGAGCTGGCGAATGCAGTGCGTCTGAGCGCGGACCAGTTCACGGGGCTGGGCCCCAGTCTGGATGCCCTGATTCAGATGCTCCGGGAACGCCGCGAAAAAATACTCAGCACCTGGGAGAGTCGCACTGTCGCCAGGAAGGCCGAACGTGCTGTGAATGACGCCGCTCGCAAAGCGTCGCCGCCGGGACAGTTTGCAAAGTCGTTCTGGAAAGCCGTGCGTGCTGAGCAGATTTACCTGCTGGAGGATCTCTGGTATCGGGCAGAACGTCGCAGTCCTGAGTTTGCTTCCCGGCTGCCGCAGCTCATTGAGGTCATGGGGGACAAGTATCGCGTTGATCTGCTGGTGTCCAGCTATGAGTTCACCGGATCGAAGGCGATGTCCGTTCCGCAGGCACTCGAGATTCTGGAAGAGCTGCAGCAGATTGACGAGCTGCTGAAGCAGCTTGAGGAAGCCCGCGAAACGGCTCAGCTGGCCATCATTGATCTGGATCAGCTGAGTGAATTCACGGATCCGCAGACGATTGAGGAAATGCAGGGCTTTCAAAAGCAGGTGCAGGATTATCTGCGGGATCTGATGGAAGGTCAGGGACTCGCCGATCAGCGTGGCAAGGTGCAGCTCACATCCAAAGCCTATCGGGTTTTCCAGGGGCGATTGCTGGAACGAATCTTCAGTGACCTGCAGGCATCTCGATCCGGAAGGCATCAGCAGGCTGTGGAAGGCGCAGGCGTCACCGAGCTGCCTCAGACGCGCCCCTGGGAATTTGGAGATTCCATCACTGAGATGGACATTCCCACCACGATGATCAACGCGATGCTGCGTCAGGGAAGTGAACGTCCGCTGCGATTACGATCAGATGACATTGAGATTCATCGCACGAAGAACAATCCGCGGTGTGCCACGGTGGTGCTGATGGATATGAGCGGATCCATGCGTTACGACGGTCAGTATATCAATGTAAAACGCATGGCACTGGCACTGCAGGGGCTGATCACCGGTGATTATCCCGGCGACTATCTGCAGTTTCTGGAACTGTACAGTTTCGCAAAGCGAGTTGCTCCGGGAGATCTGATCACACTGCTGCCGAAGATTCCGACGATCACCGATCCCGTGGTACGACTGCGGGCGGACATGAGTCGTGAGGATCTGCCGGAATCGGCAATCCCGCCGCATTTCACCAACATCCAGCATGGTCTGCTTCAGGCGAGGCAGATGCTTTCGGTACAGGATTCACCGAACCGCCAGGTGATTCTGATCACGGACGGTCTGCCGACAGCACATTTCGAGGAGCATCTGCTGTATCTGCTCTACCCGCCCGATCCTCAGACGGAACAGGCAACGCTGCGAGAAGGACTGCTCTGCCGGCAACAGGGAATCACGATCAATATCTTTCTGCTGCCCAGCTGGTCTCAGTCCCGTGAGGACATTCAGTTTGCGCATCGGCTGGCGGAGAGTACCGGCGGCCGCGTCTTCTTTACCGCCGGCAAGGACCTTGATCGTTTTGTGGTCTGGGATTATGTGAGCCATCGCCGGGAGATCATCGGCTGAGATTCAGGTGGCCGTTGGCATCCAGTCGTCCGGGGGATCGGGCTGCTGCCAGGCACTCATACCACCATCGACCAGCAGCATCTGTCCATGAATGTGTTCTGCGGCATCGCTCAGCAGGAACACGGCAGCGCCGCCGCAGACATCCGCATCCGGAACCTGCCCGGAGGGCGTGTGCAGCTGCATCCAGCGCATGATGCGGGGGTCCTGCAGAGCGGGTTCTGTCAGTGGAGTGCGAAACAGGCCCGGGGCCACACCGTTGATACGAATTCCCAGCGGGGCGAGCGTGACACACAGCGAACGCAGCATGCCTTCAATGGCAGCCTTGGACGTGTCATAGGCGACGTGCACCGGTTCTGCCAGTCGCCCGTTGATGGATCCGGTGAGCAGAATTCTGCCGCGGATGTTGTTGTCCTGCCAATGCTGGACGAAGCGTCTGATCATCACCCAGTGTGAATAGACATTCAGCTTCATCGTACGGTCAAAGGTCTCGAAGGATTCTGCAGGAAACGGAGTATCGATGTAGGTTCCTGCGTTGCAGACCAGCAGGTCGAGTTGCGGATTCTGGTGCAACGCCGCCTCAGCGACGCCGAGTGGACCGTCGGGCATTGGGTCGGCAAGATCTCCGGTGATGATGGCAGCGGGGTTCCCATCCGTTTCGCAGCGGAGAGTTGCTGCGACAGCAGCCTGATCATGATGCAGTCCGTGCAGCAGAACAGAGGCGCCGGCCTTGTGAACTGCCGCGGCAATCTCAAGGCCCACTCCCTGCGTGCTGCCGGTGATAAATGCGGCATGTCCGGAAAGTGCTGACATGGAATCCTGCTCCGTGAGTACTGCTGGCTCAAGAAATTCAGAGGCCGGCTCTGAGCGGTCGCAGATGGCGTCCGAAGTGATCCCGCAGCACTTCAGCGTAGGTTTCGGGGTGAGTGGTGAGGAGATCGCGAACTGCCGGACCGAATTCCGGGTGTGTCAGCGTGGATCCAAAGGTGCAATGCAGGATCTGTCGTCCGGGTTTCGTGAAGCCTTTTCCTTCCGGAACATCTTCCCAGCATTCGAGGTATTCCTGTTCGAGTACTTTTGCGGATGTGATGTCTGCGGGAGCCGGTGTTCCCGCAACTGTTGCGTGAACATGATACGTTGCCTTGTCGGTATCATATCGTCCACGAGCAAACTCAATGATGGCTCGGAACATCGCTTCGTCGTGGCGTGCCACAACTCGCAATGCCTCCAGGTAGCTGGTCCCTGCTGTCTTGACGTGGAACAGGCCGGCGGTGGCTTTGCTCAGCAAAGAATACATGGAGATCTTGTCGGAGCCGGAGTGCAGACTGAGCTTGTAGGGCCCGGCCATTTTTGCGACCGCTGCATGGTCTGCCAGTGATCGTTCCAGCGCCTGCAGGTCACCGATGAAGTCGACACCTTTTTCAAAGTCACCGATAAAGCGGGGGGCGAGACTGACCAGTTTCATACCTGACTTCAGACATTGCTCAGCAATGATCAGGTGCTCCGCAAGCGTGGTGGGCTGATCGGTCTCGTCGACCGAAAGCTCGATTTCGAAGTCTCGGCCAATGGCTTCGTGTTTCCGACGAATGTAGTCAGCCAGTTGCACCGCATGCCGGATTGCGGCTCCGTATTTGACCGCCGCCCGCATGCAGGCGGCTTCATCCAGAGTAATGACAGTGCCGGTGGTGAGCGTCACCGAGCGACCGAGGCAGCTTTCGTACCAGTCAATCTGCTCGCGGACAGCTGCAAATTTCTCCCGCAGCAACTGCTCGTCATAATTGTCGGCCTGCTGGTCCACGAAGCCGGATGGATCAATGGTAAAGAAGGTAAAGCCGGCAGCGATGGTGACATCCACATCTGCTTCGGTCTTGAGGTGGTCCGCATCGGCTCCGACGGGCCCGGTCCAGCCGGCAGCAGCGGCACCCTGCAGAGCATCCTGCATGACCTGTTCGGCCGTACGTGCTGTACGGGCCATTTCGCGGATGGACTGCTGCGGATAGATCGCTTCGATGCCAGCCCCATCCTGGAGCATTGCGCGGACGTGTCCGGGAGTGGCCAGGCCAATACGATCACCAAATCCAAAGCTGGGACGCAGACCAAGAAGTACGCAGGAAGTTTCAGACACAGAAAATGCTTTCCAGACAGGGAACAAACGAAAGTCACGGTAACGAAAGTCACGGTACTGACGAGAGGAGAACGATTGCTGCGGTGAGCAGGTGAGTTGCTGGCCTGCGTTCCATCCGGCAGGCGTGGCAGAAAATAGCAGAATTCTCGGGCGACCGGGAGACTGCCGGTTCCCGGTCGGGATGAAAAACTCGGGCTCCGGCAGAAGTCGGACCAGATACGACAGGCTCGGCGGCTTTGCTGGTCAGTCCACGTTGGTGGTGGAATCAGTCCACGTTGGTGATGGAATCAGTCCACGTTCGTGGTGGAATCAGTCAACGCACGGGCGGGAGTCCCAGATGCCGGCGTATGAGTCCAATCTGTCCGGCATGAATCTGCTCGTGGTGTGAACAGAACAGCAGGCATCCCAGTCTGGTGGGATACGCGGTGTATGGAAGCTCGACAGTTTCCTGCAGAACGTCGGCGGAGTAGCCGGGCATTTCCAGCATCGCTTGCTGGTAGACCCGGTCAAGGACTTCACGAATGTCTGCCACTGCAGGATTCCGTTCCGGATCCGGATCCGGGGTGGTGCCGCGACTGTATTTCTTCCGGAACGACGAGGGCATCAGGTCCAGATCGCCTTCGGAGCGGCCCCGAATTCGGAACAGGCACAGGCCATATTGAGCCATCGCGAGGTGTCCGACCTGCCATGCGATATGGCTGGGCGATCCGGGCGGGATCTCAAACCAGCGATCAGCGGGAGTTTCATCAAGCAGGGTGAGCGTGTAATCACGCGCGAAGCGAATCTGATCGATTGCGAGCTGCAGAGCGTCCATAACGAATCCATTGGTACCAGATGCAGTGATGACTGGAAAGGGTGTCTGTGTGGAAGACAGCGGCCAGAGTACTGGCCCGAACAGTTTGAGCAGGTGCTGGGTTCCCGAGATCCTCGGATGCTTGCAGTCGGGCTCGTCAAGCAGGCCCGTAATTACCGGAGTCCGGCGGTAAAATGGTGACTGTTCGCAACGTCTGTTTCAGATTCGAAACATCCCGGCAGCGTGCTGGATCGAAGTCGCGGCGACGCAGGTTCCTGAAGTGGTGGTTTTAAGGGATGGACGACATGTTGCCGACGGTCAACAGGAGTGTTTTGGCAGAAAGTGATAAAGCGATTTGTCAAACTGCGCTTTCTGTTCAGAATCCGAAGCGACCCCGGCACGCATCCGGGATGTGATTCTGTGCAATGTGTCTGCACTCGTGTTATTGTGAAGGATTCAGAAGCCATGCTTCGGTTTTTCTGCCTTTCTGCGCTGTTGCTGTGCCCGTTTGCTTCGGCCCGCCCGCCGCGCTGGCGCAGGGGCGGGTCGGCATCCTGCAAACCCAGCTGGACGGCGCTGGGCATGGCGGGTTCGCGCCAGGGCAGTGACGCAGGTTGAAGCCGCTCTGGCGCAGGCAGCATGGGCGCCCGGGTGTGCTCGGCCCACTGGCTTTGCCAGCGCTGGCGGCTGGGCAGACGGCGCACCACGCCAAACTGCGGCGTCTCCACCCAGTCCACACCGTGGGC
>JALQUR010000546.1 GCA_023260695.1 Planctomycetaceae bacterium | reverse complement strand
AGGAATGAAGCTGCAAGTGGATTGAACTGCGCAGGTTCTGATGGTCCACCTCCACCGGGAATGGATGGAGTAGGTGTATCCGCACCACCTGCACTACCTCCTTCAAATTTCAGCTGGCCGATGGAGGCTATCTATCCGACTCGGACATCGGAGATGAAGTGTTGTCCCTGATGAGCACAGGGCACGAAACAATCACGGAATGGTTGACATGGTGCTGGGTCCTGATCGGGACACATCCGGAATTCGAACGGGAATGGCAGTCGGAGCTGGAGCAATTGGGAACTCTTGCAGAGTTGATTTCGCTTCCGGCGGAAAAGGCACCACTCACTCATGGACTGCTGGACGAGTCGTTGCGGCTTTACCCTCCAACGTGGCTGTTTGCGCGTGTCCCATTAAACGAAGATCGGCTCCCGTGCGGAGTGCGGGTTGAAGCCGGCCAGAACCTGCTGTTGTGTCCCTATCTGATGCATCGTCATCCGGAGTCATTTCCCGATCCCGAGTGTTTCAAGCCGTTACGATTCCACGGAATTCGGCATAAGGAGATCATGGGACGCACATATTTTCCATTTGGGGCTGGTGCACATCGTTGTATTGGGGACAAATTAGCGAGACTTGAAACTCTGGTTGTGCTGGTGACGATCGCTCGTGCCTGCCGATTCAAATCAATTCGCACGCAGCCAGTCACACCGAATCCGGGTCTGACATTATCAGTTAGTGGCGGGTGGCCCGTCAGAATCCTTTCGCGAACGCACTCGATATGAACCGTGAAGGCGTGCCATGCGGAATGCAGTAAGTGTCACCCCGGAATTGTTCATCACACGCAGACGACCTGCACAGATCTGATGAGCAGATTGATAGTACGCATGCAGCGATTCTGCACGGCCATCCGATTCCGGCCGTAGCATGGATGCTGCAGAGTTTTGCGAAGGCACTTGTCACCGATCTCGGTTAAGGATTCCGCGGAACGAATTCGTCAATTGACGACAGTCGCGAGTTAACGTCCTGGGGCCCGGTAGGATCAGTGCGGTTGCAGCGTTTGCAACGAGCGTCCCGTGTGCGGGCAGGTGCTCTTTCGATGCCATCTCCAGTGCTGGGCTGAACTTACTGCCTCACGCGGTTGTTTCAGAGTTGGACCGGTTGTTCCTGTTGCAGTGACTTGTTGGTTTGTTGCTGCTGCTTCCGAGGACCTGTGCAGCGATGGTTTTTGACTTTCGTTGCCTGAGCACCTATTGCTGTAGGATACGAAACCGGAAAGTCGCTGAATTTGGCAGATCACCGCTTTGAAAGTAATTCGCTGCATTTGCGGCGAAACTCGGCGAGGGTGACGGACTTAGTCGCTCTGTGTGTCTGAACACAATGCATTCAGGATCGGTGAGTGTGATCTGGGTATCGATCATTATTCCAACGTACAATCGTCCTGAAGCGCTCCGGAATTGTATCCGAGCGCTGCAGCGGCAGACGTACGCATCTGAAGATTTCGAGGTTCTGGTTGTCGATGATGGGAGCACTCCCCCTGTCGACGCTGCAAAACTTACAGATCACGAATGCACATCCGCATCAAATATGCATGTGCGGGTGATTCGGCAGGTGAATGCTGGGCCGGCGGCTGCTCGCAATGTGGGTGTTCAAAAGGCGCGTGGCGAGCTGGTGGTCTTCATTGACGATGACTGCCTGGCGGAAGAGGGGTGGCTTGAAAAGCTGATCGAAACGCATCAGCAGTACCCACAGGCTCTGGTGGGGGGAGAATGCCTGAATGATGTTCATGACAACATTTTCTCCGTAACCAACCAGGTGATACTGAATTGTATCTACGATTTTCACAACCCGAATCCGCAGGATGTGTTGTTCCTCGCAAGTAACAACTGGTTGTGTCGTCGTGACATGTTCCTTGACCTGGGTGGGTTTGACGACGGATTTCGCCAGGCAGGTGGGGAAGACTGGGAGTTCTGTTTCCGCTGGCGCTCCAAAGGCTATCGAATCGTCTGGCAGCGTGAAGCTCGCGCGAAGCACCTGCATCATCAGGATCTTTCCAGGTTTCTGAATATGCACTATCGCTATGGGCAGGGCGCCTTTCTATTTCGTCAGATCGTCCGACGAAGCGAATTCAAGGAAAACTCGAATGATCGTGACTTCTATACTCGGGAACTTCCGCTGTCGGTTCTGCGGCAGTTCCGCCATCTGCCAGGCTGGGGCCAAAGGGCAAAGATCCTTCTGTTGCTGATCACGTGGCGCACCTTCGACACGCTGGGCTACATACGTGAAGGGATTCGGAGCATTCGTAGAAATCGCAGATCTCCGACGTCGCAGCAGGAAACGCATAGCATTGGTTCTCTGCTGAACACTCCAGGAATGTCTGGAGAAAGTGAAGGTCTCATCGCTGCAGAGAAGAGCGTTCGGATTTGATGACACGCTTCCGCAGACACCATTCTGCATCGTGGCTGCGTTGCATTGTCAAACAATAAGAAAGCTGCGCGATCTGCGGTGTGAAGCGTAATGATCACGCTTTGAGTGTCAGTCCCTTTCAGTGGTTCTGCAGGCATTTCATCAGCAGCGATGTGAAACACATACAAAGCGGCCTTCGACCGGTGGCTTACACGACAGGATGTCACTGCTGCAGATGCCGGTCTGGAACTGAGGAATGATCGAGGCCTGTGATCGGTGACGAAATGGGAATCTTTCGTGCGGCTTGTCGAACGCGTAACGGGCCCGCCATTGCGTCTGCATCCAGCCTCCAATGATCGTGGACAGGGGGAAGGAACTTCAGCCTTTTCCGGTAGACAGCCATCCGGTGCTGGTGGATTCTCCGTCAGTGGCACGGATTCTGCCCGAGCCTGCATTGTGTCTGAGCTCGGATGGTTGCTTCACCATCGATTATGTCGAGCAGCACGGGCTGGCGGCAGGCTCTTCCGAGGAAACAGCTGAACGAATGGGATTGCTGGATTTCCAGCATCTGGCGGCCTGATGATTCAGGTCTTTCAGAGCTCCGCGAAAGCGTGGCGTACGTTTCGGGCATCTGAGTTGGCAGACACATTCAGGCTGAAGTATGAGTACTGCCGCAGACATTCCTTACGAATTCTCGCGTCCCGGGGATCTCACCAAAGAGCTGCTCGGACAGTGAGAGGACGTCGGGATCTCTGAACAGCTCTCGATATTCATCATCTCCGGACAGCATCGTCCAGCGAGTGAGCAGGTCGCCTTTGTTGATTCGCAGACGTGGAATCAGCCGTCTCAGATACTCATTGAATCGGAACCAGCGTTTAATGCTCAGGAGCTTGCGGCGTTTCCTGAACAGATCTCCGAAGGTGAGTGGCTCTATAAATGAACTGCCACCGCCGTATTCCGGAGGAGTCGTGGGGACGGTTCCCGCACTCTGGGCCATGAGCAGTTTGGACAGATGTTCTCTGTAGACATCGTCAAAGACCCACCTGTTGTAATTGATAGTTATCTGATCACGACGTCCTGTTTTTTCAAGGTCAATCGCTTTTCGGGCGACAGCCTTCCAGTTGTCTCTGATCAGGCTCATGTTTGCGAGTCCACCAAGGGCACCTCGCTTCCGCAACAGCGTGATTCGACTTGCGAGGCAGTTAAACGGGTCGCGAACGATCACGATATCAAAGCGGCGTGCGCTGGCTCCGACGTACTCTTCACGTCTTGCCTCAAATCGTTCATCGTACACGGAGCTGACGAGGTCAAGATTCGATTCTGCGAGGCAATTTCTGTCCTCGTATGAGTAGATGAGTACATCCCTGGCTCTGTTTCGGAGTATTTCCGCTTCGCTGCACTCATCCATTCCCGTGAGTTCCATTTGCATGTAGTTCTCAAACGGGTCGAAATCGCCGTGTTGAACATTGTTGAGAAAGCAGATGGACTTTTTTGGATACAGGCTGTGCAGCCAGGCAATGATCGCATGATTGCCACTGCGCATCTGCCCCAGTACTCGTATTTCGACACTGTTCATTACTTTTGTCATGGAAATACACCAACATGTATTCGATGAAATTCGGCGATATCCGATGCTGCTTTCGTTCAGCAGTTCGTCTTGTGGAGTGATCTGCTGGCCGGCCAGTGACAACGTCCTTTCGGCGACTCGGACCAACGTTGCTGTGCGGTCAGCGGTGCATTGCAGACGAATGTCATTGACGCTTACCCGATGTTTTCAGCATTCAGCATTCTCCGGCTCCGGCGTTTTATTCAGAAACCACTGAGGTACCCTGAGCCACGCCGTAAACCGTTTACCCATGAGTTGCTTACGGTCGTATTTTCAGGAGCGATTACTGCTGTCCACGACCTGTGTTTCCAGGGAGCCCCTCACGACAAATAGCGTTGAATTCCGAGAAAAACAGCGGCTGCATCGACCACGGGTAGTCAGGCAGCATTGTGTGCTGCCTGACTGACGGCAAGCAATATTTGAGACGGTCCTCAGCAAACTCGTGCTTCGAGGG
Source organism: Planctomycetaceae bacterium (assembly GCA_023260695.1). GTDB lineage: Bacteria > Planctomycetota > Planctomycetia > Planctomycetales > Planctomycetaceae > SXXK01. The sequence goes on along the minus strand of JALQUR010000546.1, from coordinate 4,154 downwards.
TTGTTGGTCTGTCTTTATTGTCTGGAAGGTGCGTTGCATTCCGGCAACATCAGCGGGCCCGGTGCTGTGCTGCACTGAGTGAGGTGTATCCGGGGCGGGCATGGGTGTGGTGCAGGTGCTTGCTCGGTGGTAGCGGTGGTGGTTGCTTTCGTCCGGGACGCTGAGTTCGCGGCAGCATTGTTCAGAGTCACGGGCACTCTGCACTGTATCTGGTAAGAGTGAGCGCACTTCATCGATGCAATTAGTCGTCCGGCAGAGCATCCCAGAGCTGCTTCAGGATTCTCACTGTGTCGCTGGCAGCCTGCCGCGGTCTCAGGGCTGTATTGGCGATGCCGGCAACCACGCGTGTACGATCATGATCAATTCGGTTCCGAACCTGCCAGTCGGCCCCGGTTGCTGCGGTCAGGTACACAGAGAACGTTCGATGCCCGGTGCCGGGACGTTCACCGATGATGTGCAGCAGGGCCTTCCTGCCAGGCAGACCACCGAAGAGCGATTCGCCGCTGCGATAGCCGGCTCTCACGCGGCCGGATTTCATTACCAGTGGTACTCCTGAGTGCTCAAAATCTGCCTTTGCAAGTCGATCAGTGAGCTCATCAAGAAACGGCTGCAGCTGTGCCATGTCGGTGACCGAAAGGGCGTTGAGTCCGTCAGAGATCATGAGCTGTACATCGCAGGTTTCCGCAAGTCGGTCTCGCAGCTGCAGAACCACCTGCTCGGATTCCGGGCTGAGCGTCTCACCGCTTTGAGGATGCAGGATGTAGTCCTCCCGGTTCCTTGATTGCGTGATGACGGCGACGGCATTGGGAATAGTTGCTGCAAAGTCGGGCGGAAATTCCGCAAAGATACTCTTGCGAGCGTCATCGTAGATGGTACGAATCCGGGCAGCGTACTGCGGGGCCAGTTCACCAGGATGTCTGCCGTAGCCCTCCACCAGGAACACACCTCGCTCCCGCACCTGCTGCATCTGCATTCTTCCATCCGCCAGGATCTGCTCATCGGTTCGATGATCCCCCTTGCGGCGACAGTACTGCAGGCAGACCCAGAGCGGATCCCCGAAGTGCTCGGTCGGTTGTCCCGCCTCATCGATCACACCGAGCGTGCGAAAGAAGGTCCACATGCGATCGTCAACACGTCGTTCAAATTTCTGTCGCAGCCTCACGTGATCCTGATAACCGGTTGTCAGGTAGCCCAGCATCGGGTCAATCTTCGTCGGCAGGGCCATCAGATAGGCCGGGTGGGCAGGCAGGATCTGATCCAGGCACCAGTCCAGATCGTCGAGCGTGACATCCATGTGCAGTGTGGAACAGACATCGAGGCCGATGCACAGACCGTGCAGCTTGCCCATGACGATGTCTTCCAGACAGCAGCGGACCAGTTGTTCCCGCGTTCTGAAGACTTCCGGGCCGATAAACCCGGCGACATCGTTCAGATGCACCCACGCTGCCGCTGATCGTCCAGCAGCAATACGTGCGGTGGAAACCTGCCTGGCGAGCGCGCGAGCAAAGCCGTACTTACGGGATTCGTGGAGCACCATGTCGAAGCCGTGCCCGTGACCATTGGTGAAATCCGCGCCCTGTCCCGTTTCAAAGTACATTCCGAAGCGACCGCTGCGGGAGGCAGCATGACGCAGCATGCTGTCCACGGAAATGTCGAACGTCTGATTCGCGGTATCGCAACCCCCGATGCTCTGAAACCAGAGTTCTGTGGAGCCGGGCTGAACCTGCTCTGCGGCGGCCTGCACGTCGATGTGTGAAAGCACACAGTGGGGCAGGGTGTCCTGCAGATCAAATGTCAGCAGAATCTCCTGCAGTGTCTGTTCCACCAGCAGCACAGATTCCGTCTCGCTGGAGACCGGATTCGTTCCCAGCAGAACATCGCCAACGGCATAGGCCCAGCCGTTGAAGACCTGCCAGCGGATATCATCGGGGTGATCCGTGGGTGAGTTGGGCTGAATTCGCGCTCCAAGATAACCTCGGGCTCCGATCTTCGAGCCGGGCAGGGGATTGAAGATCTTTCCACCAAGCTCGATCAGCTCCTGATTGCTGCAGAGCTTTACGAGGCAGCCGATCACATCGCTGGATAATCCCGGCGTGATGCTGCGGATTGCATCTTCCTGACTGGTCAGCAGAAATGTCTTGAGCGTTGCAAACGTCCAGTCGGCAAGTTGCCTTTGCAGTTGCTGATCGACAGCTGCGAGGGCCGTCCGGTGCAGCTGATCGACAAGCAGCGGATGCGCATCAACATCACCCAGTGTTGTCTGAGCCAGGAGTTGTCGTGCCTGCTGACGCGCCTGATCACTCGCTGCAGCCACTCCGAGAATCTCATCGCCTTCCTTGAACTCATTGGCGGCACCCAGGAGGCGGCACCACGTGTCGTGATTAAAGCGGCCTTGTTGCTGCTGAATGTGCTGCAGCAGACCCGATTCTGCGGGTGCACGTGAGGTCGCGGAAAGCAGCGGCAGTCCGGTCAGACCGGTGGCGACCGGAACGGAAGCGAGGCCACGTACAAAAGTTCGCCGCGACTGCACCATTTTCGTCTCCTCAGGCTGGTTGACACGTGCTGATGCTACGCGCTGCGGTTCCTGAACACAAATGGATCATCCGGAACCAGATCCGTGTCGGGAGGAATCACTCACCCAGTTGCCTGCATGCGACGACGAGTCGGATTCGCAAGCCGTGCGGTTGCTGCATACAACAGACATTGATGGAATACAGGATGGACGTGATTCCCCAGGACCCGTTCGCCCGGAATCACTCAGCGAATTCTGTCTCATGTGCCCTGAACGCAGGACACACGTTGCGAACGATTTTCAGGTGCATCATGCAACGACTGAATTTTGGACGAAATATCATCAGCTGCCCGCAGCATTTTTATACGCCCCGGGATGAGGCGGAGGTACTGCAGATACTCGACCGTCATGCCGGACAGCGTATTCGCGCTGTGGGCAGCTGGCATTCGTGGAGCCGTGTGCTGGAGTCGGATCAGGTGCTCCTGGACCTGCGGCACCTGAAGCAGGTCAGGATCTCCGCAGAGCAGTCAACGGACAGCGCGGAGATTGGCGGAGGTTGTCAGATCAAGTATGTGCTCACGGAGCTGGATCGTCTGGCGAACGCAACACTGCCTTCGGTCGGGTTCATTTCCGAGCAGACCATTGCCGGGGCGATTTCCACAAGTACGCACGGATCCGGTGCACATTCGCTGTCCCAGTACGTTCTGGAAGTCCGCGTTGCACGCTACGACCAGACAACCGGACAGGCAACGATCGTTACGATTAATGCCGGCGATGAGCTGCTGGCGGCACGCTGCAGCCTCGGTTCACTCGGAGTCATACTCAGCGTGACCATGCAGATCCGGCCGCTGTATCAGGTGGAAGAGACGTTTCGGGAGTACCGGACGGTTGAGGATGTGCTGGCTCAGCAGGAGCAATATCCGCTCCAGCAATTCTACCTCGTGCCGTGGCGGTGGACATTGTTTGCCCAGCATCGCCGGGTGGTGCAAGGTGCATCGTCCGCTACGCTCTGGCTTTACCAGTGGTATCGCTTTCTCGTGTTCGATCTCTCCATGCATCTGGTGATTCTGACGCTGGTGAAGCTGCTGCGGTCTCATGCTGCGGTGCGGGCTGTCTTCAGCTGGGTGATACCGTCCTGTGTCGTGCGAAACTGGTCTGTCATCGGGCCGGCCAGTCAACAGCTGATCATGGAACATGAGCTGTTTCGTTGCCTGGAGACGGAAGTCTTTGTGCGGGGAAGTCAATTGCCGGACGCACTGCAGTTCGTGAAGCAGACGCTGGTTGCTGCCGACAACGCTCGGACAGATCTGCCGGCCAGGTATCTGCAGCAGTTGGCCGAATCGGGCACAGAACAGACACTGCAGCGGCTGCGTGGGCGATACTGTCACCACTATCCGATTTGCGTGCGTCGAGTGCTTCCGGAGCAGACGTTGATTTCCATGGCCAGCGAGCAGGGCCTGCAGACCACACAGGCGGGTGGCGACTGGTTTGCGATTACGCTTACAAATTATCATCGCGGAGAGCAGCGGCGTCCGTTTGATCAGCTGGCAGAGTTTCTTACCGGCAGCATGGCAACCCTGTTTGCTGCTCGACCGCACTGGGGAAAAATCTGCCAGGCCAATGCCAGTCAGATCACGGCACT
>JALQUR010000480.1 GCA_023260695.1 Planctomycetaceae bacterium | reverse complement strand
GCTGATTGGTACAGCAGTTGTCGTGGCGGGGGCCCTGAACGGCATCGCCATCATGTCGGTATTCTTTCGAATCTTCACAGGCCTGCGTCCTCAGGCGGCAATTGCCATGCCTGTCCGTCGTCGAGAGCGTCTTGCACTGCTGCTGTTGCTGATCGCAATTCTGGCGGGCGGACTGTATCCGCAGCCTGGCGTCGCCTCCCGCTACCACGCTGCCATCGAACTGATTCGACATCGCGATGCCGATGCTCCTCCGGGGCCGCCATCGCTGTCAGTTGTTGAAAATGTGTCAATTCCCAGTTCGCAAGTGAAATCCCAGTGAAAACGGATCCGCATTTAATGGACCACGCATCCAGCAAAGCAGTACGTACCGGACCAGGAAGTTATGCGGAGTGTTTCCGCAACGACCTGATTTCGGGGTTTCTTGTCTTTCTCGTGGCATTGCCGCTCTGTCTGGCAATTTCCATCAGCAGTGGCTATCCGCCGATCGCCGGGATCTTCACCGCGATTATCGGGGCCATTGTGACCACGTTCATCAGCAACAGTGAACTGACCATCAAGGGGCCGGCGGCCGGGCTGATTGTCATCGTCGCAGCCTGTATCAAGGATTTCGGCGGGCCGGGAAACGAGGACGCATATCGAGCAGCACTGGCGGTCGGTGCCGTAGCTGCAGTTCTGCAGATCCTGTTTGGCCTGTTTCGTGCGGGGATTCTGGGGGAGTTCTTTCCCACGTCAGCAGTTCACGGAATGCTGGCAGCGATCGGAGTCATCATTCTGGTGAAACAGATCCCGTTTGCCCTCGGTGTGATTGATCCTGTCACCGGCAATGTGCCCAGCGCACCACCACTCAGGATGATCACTCAGATTCCCCATTATCTGCAGCAGGCGAATCCGGCCATTGCATCAATCGGCGTCGTCAGTCTGCTGATCATGTTTCTGTGGCCTGCCATCAAGAACCGACTGGGGGTGCTGCGACTGATCCCGGCACCGATGATCGTGCTGCTGGTTGCTGTCCCGATGGGAATGGGATTTGATCTGCTGCATGAACATACCTATCAGCTGGCCAATGAGAAATACACCCTCGGTGAACAGTACCTTGTCAGAATGCCGGACCGCATGTTCGGAATGTTTGACGAGATAACAACTCCGGACTTCAGCGTCCTCACGCAGATGCTGGCATGGAAGTCGATTCTGATGTTTTTCCTGATCGGCAGCCTCGAATCAATGCTCAGTGCCAAGGCTGTGGATCTGATTGACCCGTGGAAACGCAAGACGAGTATGGATCGCGACGTGATTGCCATCGGTGTTGCCAACCTGCTGGCGGCGCTGGTTGGTGGACTGCCAATGATCTCTGAAATCGTCCGTTCCAGAGCGAATATCGACAATGGTGCTCGCACACGATTTGCAAACTTCTGGCATGGGATCTTTCTGCTTCTGTGCGTGGCACTCATCCCCACAATTCTGCACCGCATTCCGCTGGCAGCACTGGCAGCGATGCTCGTCTACACCGGATCCCGACTGGCTCATCCCAGTGAGTTCATGCATGTGTATCGGATTGGCAAGGAACAGCTGGCGATCTTTCTGACCACACTGGTAGTGGTGCTGCTGACGGACCTGCTCATCGGAGTTGCAGCCGGGATCGCTCTGAAAATGGTGATCCATGTTTCGAATGGTGTTCCGCTGCATTCATTGTTCAAACCGTTCCTGGAAGTTCAGGATGTCAATGCAGACACCAGCCTGATCGTTGCCCGCGAATCGGCTGTATTCAGCAACTGGATTCCATTCCGTCGCCAGATTGAACAGCTGGGACTGGTACAGCGACGAAATCTGGTCATCGACCTTACTGACATCAATCTGGTGGATCACAGCGTGATGGAGAAACTGCAGGAGATGGAGCAACAGTTTGAGCAGGAGGGTCTGCGATTCGAAGTGCGCGGGCTCGATTCACTTCGTCCGCTTTCAGCGGATGCGCACGCAGCTCGAAAACGCGGACTGACGCGAGTAAGGCGAATCACAGTCGTTGCCGGAGAATCCCTGCAGGAATGGCTGCTCGAAGGCTTCTGTCGCTGCGGAATCACCGGTTACACGCTGGTTCCCTGCTCCGGTGCCGGACGGCAGGATCTGACCAGTGGGAAGTACCACCCCGGTGACAATATTCGCATTGAGATCATTGCTGACGCGGCAGTCTCGAATGCGATCATGGAGTTCCTGCGACAGGAAGTCCGCTCGGAACATCACGTCACCTGCTGCGTCGAGAACGTTGACGTCGTGCGCGTGGGAGATTTTGCTCCGCTGGAGTCTGCACCTCTGCAGACTGGGCATCACTGATGCGGTAGATAACCCTGCAGCAGCCAGGCAATGCATATCTCACGATCTGCAGAGCCTGAGCTGCTGCGCAGGGATTTCCTCTCACCGTGTTTCCGCCCCGTCCCTGATCCGTTACAGTCCGGGCGTCGTCCCGCACCCAGCGGGAGTATCAGGTGATTGCAGGCACCATCCTGCACAGCGAAGGACGGATGGCAATGACGGTGGCAATTTCACTGCGGGACGGTGGTTCTCTTCCCGCAACAGGCTTTGGTTTCTGGAAAGTGGATCCGAGCGAAGCGGCAGATGTCTGCCAGACCGTGATTCGCACGGGTTATCGACATCTGGACTGCGCCTGTGACTATGGCAACGAAGCCGAGGTGGGGGCAGGAATCAGTGCCGCTGTCGCCTCGGGAGCCGTAACTCGCGAGGACCTCTGGGTTACTTCCAAGCTGTGGAATACCTACCACGCTCCGGAGCATGTGGGGCAGGCCTGTCGCAGATCACTGCAGGATCTGCAGCTGGATTATCTGGATCTGTACCTGATTCACTTTCCCATCGCTCAGGAATTCGTGCCCTTTGAAGCGAGATATCCACCAGGCTGGTTCCACGATCCGGACGCGGTCCAGCCTCAGATGAAGGAAGTGCGAATCCCGATTCGAGACACATGGCAGGCGATGGAGGAACTGGTTGAGTCGGGGCTTGTTCGCAGAATCGGAATCTGCAATTTCGGTACAAGTCTGCTGCGTGATCTGCTGGCAACGGCTCGAATTTCGCCTGCAGTGCTGCAGGTGGAATCTCATCCGCTGCTGGTTCAGGAAAAGCTGCTGCGGTACTGCCAGCAGGAGCAGATTGCGTTTACGGCGTTTTCACCGCTTGGCCCAGCCAGTTATTACAGTCTGGGAATGGCATCTGAATCAGACTCGCTGCTGCACCATCCCGTCATTCTTGCCGCCGCTGAGCAGCATCAGCGAACTGCCGCTCAGGTACTGCTCCGCTGGGGCATTCAGCGGGGGACGTCAGTGATTCCCAAAACGTCGTCAGAATCGCGGATGCGAGAGAATCTGGCCACTGCTGACTTTGAACTCACCGAAGCTGAGATGACGGCGATCAGCGGACTGGATCGGGGGCAGCGTTTCAACGATCCGGGCGTGTTCTGCGAATCGGCATTCAACACATTCTGCCCGATCTACGAATAACCACTGCGGCGTGAATGACAGGATGAACATGTTCAGTGCCGGGAGAATTCCACAGTGTGCGGGATAGCAGGTGGAGTCTGGTGGCGTCCGGAGTTCCGGATCTCACCGGAAACCCAGCGAATCATGACCGACAGCATTCGCCATCGTGGTCCGGATGCTGATGGTCACTGGCGTGCCGAGCCCGCGACGGAACCGTCCGTGGAATCCCCGGGCGTCACTCTGGGACACCGCCGACTGAGCATTATTGATGTCGCCGGAAGTGCCCAGCCGCTGGCCAATGAAGACGATTCCGTATGGATCACGTTCAACGGAGAAATCTACAACTATCAGGAACTGCGAACGGAACTGCTTGCTCGCGGGCATCGCTTTCGCACGGGCGGTGACACGGAAGTGATTGTCCACCTGTATGAAGAATACGGGACGGACTTTGTGAGTCATCTGCGCGGCATGTTTGCACTGGCTATCTGGGATACCAGTCAGCAGCGTCTGCTGCTGGCGCGTGACCGGATGGGAAAGAAGCCGCTGTACTACCGCATGGAGGATGGCAGGCTGTGTTTTGGCAGTGAACTGAAGGCCTTGCTGCAGATCCCGGGGATCTCCCGTGAAC
>JALQUR010000463.1 GCA_023260695.1 Planctomycetaceae bacterium | reverse complement strand
CGTGCGTCGATACCTCGGTCGCAACCTGCGTCGAATACCGCATCAGTTTGCATCCCCAATGCTGCATCCCGGACGTCGGGCAGGCTCCCGTTATGGACCGGACACATCGGTAATATCTGGTCGGACACTGAGGTGGCGCTTTCGTTTCGCCCGGCCGGTATGCTGTACATTGTGTGAGGGGTGCCCTGTGGTTCGCGGCTATTCTGAGCGGGGCTGCGGCAGGGTCTCACGTTCCGCAGAGAAGACGTTGCCTGTGGGGCCGTCGGGGAGTTCCTTCTGCCATTGCTGAAGCAGATTCAGCAGTTCGGCAAGTTCAGTCGGTCGGCTGTCGCTGAGTTCATTCGATTCGAACGGGTCAGTGACGATGTCGTACAGTTCGAGATGGCTCAGATCGCGATTCGCAAGAAGTTTCCACTGCTCGTGCACGACCGCCCAGGAGACCCAGTGATACGGCTGTGCCTTGCGAATTGGCCAGGCGCTCTGCATTTTCCAGAACAGTGGTTGTTCACGATGTCCAGCGGAATTTCCCAGCAGCGTCTGCGCCTGGGTCACACCATCCGGGCGATAACTGTCGGGCAGTGCGACACCTGCCAGTTCGCAGAATGTGGGCAGCAGGTCGACGGCAGAGATCAGCGAGGTGGCATCAACAGCACCTGCTTTGATTTTACCGGGCCAGCGGGCGATAAACGGAACGCCGATACCGCCTTCGAAGAGTGCGGACTTATAGCCTTTGCGTCCGCCGGTGATGCCCTTGGATGCTGCGATTCCCCAGCCGGCGCCGGTGGCCGTGTCGTAGCTGAGGCTGAGTTCCGCTGGCCCGGCGGAGCGGGCCGGGCCGTTGTCGGAGCTGAAGATCACCAGCGTGTTTTGTGTCAGCTCGAGTTCATCAAGTGTGTTGAGCACTTCGCCGATGCGGTCGTCGGCATGAGACAGGACGGAGGCGTAGATGGCATCTTCCCGACTTTCCAGATCGCGAAACCGCCATTCATACTTCGGGACCGTATGAAAAGGTGTGTGCGGTTCGTGAATCCACAGATTGATGAAAAACGGCTTCTGACTTTGATGGCTTTGTCTGATGAATGAGATGGCATTTCGTGCATCTTCATGGACGGGCATCTGTTCTCCGGCGCAATTGTAGGCACCGTAGGCGTCGTAGCCGTAGATGCCGGGCAGCGGCGAATCGGGGATCATGTCGTTGGCCAGGTGCCATTTCCCGAAGTGAGCGGTGGCGTAACCGGCTTGCTGCAGGAATCGTGGCAGCAGCGGTGCTGTGGGATCCAGCCAGTCCGGCATGTTGCGTTTCTGGTTCTGCGGTACCCAGGCGAAATGTCCATCGATGTTGTATCGCGCGGGGAAATGGCCGGTCAGCACGGCTGTGCGGCTGGGCGAGCAGACTCCGCTGGCCACAGTAAAGCGGTGAAAGTCGGTACCTTCTTTTGCCAGCCGATCGATATTGGGTGTTTTGACATAAGGATGCCCGTGGCAGCTCAGGTCGCCCCAGCCCCAGTCATCGGCAAAGATGAACAGGATGTTCGGGCGATCGGCAGCCTGCAGTAGCGGGGAAATCGCCAGCAGCAGGATCAGGGGGGCGGTTGACAGGACGAAGGGAAAGCGGAGCATGCAGGGCAATTCCTGGCCAGGGTCTTGAATTGACAGCGTGTGTGGCTGTCCGCAGTGTACACCGAGGCCGGAGCCGGATTCGAGCCTGCAGCTGGCTGGCATTCTGGTTGGGGATTTGTCGCGTGCGAATGGAACGGGCATCATCGACCGCAGCAGTGGTCCGCTGTATCCTGTTGTCCGGGCTGTGAATCGAAATCAATCCTCATTGAGTGGGACACTCATGTTTACAGCGATACGTCTGCAGCAATCGCTCGCCTTTCTCGGTTTGCTGTGGTGCTGTGTAATTGTCTCCGCCCAGCAACCACATCAGTCTTCAGCCGCATCTGAGGCACTGCAGCTTGTCGATCCGATCACGAGTGGTGAGCGGATTTTTACCTGCGGGCACAGTTTTCACGTCTGGGTGCCTGCCATTGTCACCGATCTCTGTCAGCAGGCAGGCATAACGGGCCATGCTCAGATTGGCATCTCGTCGATCGGTGGTTCACGGACGATTCAGCACTGGGACATTCCGGAAGAGAAGAACACCGCCAGAATGGCACTCCGGTCCGGCAGGGTCGATGTGCTGACCTTATCACCGATTTTTCTTCCCGACGCGGGGATCGAGAACTTCGCTTCTCTGGCAGTTGAGCACAACCCGGAAATCCGGGTGATTGTGCAGCCGATCTGGCTGAGATGGGATATCTACGAACCGACAACCACGCGACCAGCCACAGTGGATCACAATGCCATTACCGGTGCAGAGCTGCGAGCACGTCACGCGGAACACTTTCGGCAGATGGATCAGCACATCCGCGATCTCAATGAGAAGTATGGGAAGAAGTTACTGTACATCGCACCTGCTCCCCAGGCAGTCATTGCTTTGCGGGAAAGAATCATTGCCGGTGATGCACCAGGACTCACGGAACAGGAGGATCTGTTTACTGACGAACTCGGGCATGGTAAACCGCCACTGATGGCTCTGGTGGGATATGTCAACTATGCGACAATTTATCGTCGCAGCCCGATTGGCCTGCCTGTGCCGGCGGTGCTGAAGAAGGCCGGCCTGGGAGAACAGGAAGCTTCCCTGAATCGGCTGCTGCAGGAACTTGCGTGGGACGCGGTCGTACAGCATCCACTCAGCGGCGTCAGACCATAAGTGACCAGCGGCAGACGTGTTGATGCCTCGGGATTGAATCCAGAAAGCCAGTTCAGCGTCTGCTCGTGCATCAGTTCGCAAAAGGGGACAAAGTCGCCTGACTCGCACGATCAGTACACAACTCCATTGCCTCGGAAAACATCATGAATCGCTTGCTCACGTTTTGTCTGTTGTTTGCTGCGTCGCCGGTCCTTGCTCAGGCACCGACATCCAGAACGGCCCTGTGGAGCGAACTTGCGCCGGTCGGGGTTGGAGCAACAGAGGCGTCGTCGGATGCGAATGCGTTCATCACGGTGCATCAGGCTGAGAAGCCCAACGGGGCGGCTGTCGTGATCTGTCCGGGGGGCGGATACGGTGGTCTGGTTGTTGGTCCGGAGGGGCATGGTATTGCGGCGTGGCTGAATCAGCATGGCATTACTGGCGTCGTGCTGGAGTATCGCCTTCCTCGGGGAAGACATGCGGTTCCGCTGCTGGATGCGCAGAGGGCCATCCGTACTGTTCGTGCCAACGCGGAATCATGGAATGTTGATCCGGCGAAGATCGGCATCATCGGGTTTTCTGCCGGAGGACATCTGGCCTCGACGGCGGCAACGCATTTTGATGCTGGTGATCCTGCAGCCGCAGATGCGATCGAGCGAGTGAGTTGCCGTCCCGATTTCGCGATTCTGGTCTATCCGGTGGTCACGATGGGAGAGACCACGCACGGTGGCACGAAGCTGAACCTGCTGGGGAGTAATCCTTCGCCCGAACTGTTGCAGCTCTACTCCAATGAGCAACAGGTGAGCGACAGCACGCCGCCGATGTTTCTGGCTCATGCACTTGATGACCAGCCTGTTCCTCCTGAAAACAGTCGCCTGTTGTATGCAGCATTGCAGCGGCACAATATTGCGGCGGAGTACCTCGAGCTTCCCTCGGGAGGTCACGGGCTGAACGGTTACAAAGGCCCGATGTGGGATGCGTGGCAGACGCGATCTCTGGAGTGGTTAGCGGGGCTCAGGGCAGACTCTGCCGCGGCGTGGGTTCCGGTGAAGCAGAAAGAGTCGCAGTTTACAGGGCGCACGCTCGACACGTTCGAGCACGGAGCGAGGGAGTCGTGGGGCTACGCATCGCCCCAGCGCGATACATTTCTGGTGCTGCACCCGGAGCAGCCGCGTGTCAGGGCACCGTTGTATGTGGTTCTGCATTCCGCAGGACACGATGTCCATTCCTGTCTGGAATGCACAAAGACCCCGGGGAATCATGATATCTACCATGCTCCGTCGGACTTCTTTGCGTTGTATCTGGATTGTCGTGCCAACAAGGGTGACTGGTGGTGGGGAATCGAGAAGTACAAGGGAAGTGAAGTCAGCCCGACGGAAAGACGATTGCTCGACACGATACAATGGGTGATCCGGCAATACGGCATTGATCAGGACCGGGTGTATCTGTGTGGTAACTCGATGGGTGGCAGCGGCACACTCGGTCTCGGGATACGCCACGGCGATGTGTTTGCTGCCATCAAAGCCAACGTTCCGGCCGGGGTCGAACATGTTTCCAGCCGCATGTTTTTTCCCCCTGCAGAGGTGCCTGCGAGCGTTGTTTTTTCCGACCCTCCCATCGTGATTGACTACTCGGCCCAGAACGACGGCTGGTCCAGGGGACACGGGGAGTTTGCTCGGGCCATGAATGAACGAAAGTATCCGCTGCTCATGTACTGGGGGCCATTTGGGCATGCCAACAACCATGCGAATATTCTGCAGGTGAACGACCTGATTAATTCCTTCGACTGGCTGAGCATCCGCAGGAACGAAGCCTGTCCGGTCTTCACCAATGCGTCGACAAATGATGAACTGCCGTGGCCGGATCACACCGACAGCAGTCATTCAGGCCAGATCAATGCGTTCTTCCGCTGGCAGAATGTGCATGAGACGGAAACCTCTGTCGAGATGGAGATACACCTCGTCGACGCAGGACAACTCGCAACGACATTCACAATCCCGACAACAGCGACGGCTGATGTCAGCGTTCGCCGGCTCCAGAAATTGAAAATCACCCCCGGTGCCGCGGTGACATGGACGTTCGGCGATGATCATGGACAGGCTGAGGTTGGCGACAAGGGGTGCATGACCATTCGCGAGCTGAAGATTACTGCGACACCAACGACTCTGACGGTAAAAGCTGCACCGGCCGGACTCTGAAGCAGCGTCAAGGCTTCCTGCCGGGCAGTTGTTGTCGAAGGAAGTCGAACGCAATTTCAGTGGCCAGTGGACGACGAATTCAGATTACGGCATGAGTGGCCTGCAGCAGCCGGGGTTCATCAGCCGGACCGCGCCAGTCGGGCAGTTTCAGCTTCACTGGTGCACAAGGGACAATACGGCGGCATTGCAAAGTTGGTTGCCGGCCGCATTGACGCGGAGGGCCGGTGCGGATTTGACGCCACTTCGCCATCATCCCGCTCACTGGTGCTCGCTTCGATCGTGTGCCGGCGATCTTCGCCCTGGAAATCGTTTTCTCCGTCCGTGAGGGCATTTTATTCCTCTGGGAGAACGCTTGTTCTCATGGAATCCGGGGCTGATATGTCATGTTTCAGGGGATGGTCGTATTGAGTACACTTTCCCCGAAAGTTCAGAAGGTGCGTAGCACATTACAGCAGAGCACCTTTGACCTGAGCCGGAAGTGGTGATGGGCATTCTCTGCTGTGCAGGATTCAGGGGTGTCGTTCGTGAGCAGAATTTCGGTGTTCCTTTGGATCCTGGCAGTGCTGTCGCTGCTGTTCCCTCGTTCTGCGGAAAGCAATGCGCTGCGATTTGCGGAGTATCAGCTGCAGCCGTTGCCTGCTTCGTCCGTTCCGTCGACTCTGCGTACAGAGTTCATTCAGGAGACCGGCGGGCCTCAGTCGGTTCATTCCGGCACACTGACGCAGCTCCGCGATGGCACTATGCTCGCCGCCTGGTTCGGCGGCACTCGTGAAGGGGCAAAGGACGTCAACATCTACCTGTCGCGTCGTCAGTCAGACGCTGCAGAGTGGTCTGCTCCGACGGTGATTGCATCACGAGCACAGACGTCTGCAGATCTGAATCGTTACGTGGCAAAACTGGGGAATCCTGTCCTGTTCGCGGATTCGAGGGGAAGGGTCTGGCTGTACTACGTCACGGTGTCATTTGGCGGGTGGTCCGGGAGCAGTATTAGTGTGCGATATTCGGATGACGGGGGCGATTCCTGGTCTGCAGCAACCCGCCTGACGACATCACCCTTTCTGAATGTGAGCACTCTGGTGAAGGGACTTCCTCTGGAGTGCGAGTCGGGGCACATCCTGCTGCCGGTTTATCATGAATTTGTCAGGAAATTCGGTGAGGCACTGATCCTTGATGTGGATGGTCAGCTTGTTTCCAAAGTCCGCACCACCGCTTCTGATGGAGCCATTCAGCCGTGGATCGTTCCGTTGGATCCGGTTCGTTCACAGGCGTTCTATCGTCAGTCTGGCTACACGGAAAAGGTCGTGATCACCAGTGTGCTGCCTGACATTCTTCATTCCAGCAGCGGTGCTCTGGAACCTACGACAGTGCCGAATCCCAATTCTTCAGTTGCTGTCATTCGACGTGACAACGGTGGATTTCTGATGGTCTGCAACCCGACCGAGGCAGGCAGAAACCAGCTGGCAATCCTCACATCAGAAGATGGGAAATCATGGAAGACTGTGCGTGAGATCGAACATTCCACGGAATCCGGGGAGTTCTCATATCCGTATCTGCTTCGTGGAACTGATGGTCAATATCATTTGATCTACACATGGAATCGATCGCGGATGCGCTACATGAGCTTTGATGAGCAATGGCTGGAGGATACGCCATGACGATCTCTTTCTGGATCTGGACTCATCTGTCGTTTGCACTGCTGGCCGTATCACTGGCTCTTCCTGTGATCAGGCGGAGTCGGTCCAGCAGGGTGCTGATTCTGACTCTGCTGGTCTTTGCAGTGGCGGGCTGCATACCGCTTTCTGCAACGGATCTGTCAGGGATCGTGTTGGCGCATCTGGGAACGCTGAGCGTTTCCACGGTGCTCCTGATGTCGTCGAAAATTCTGGCACAATCCGGAATTACTGCGCAAGTGCCGCCGAGGATCGAGCGACACCAGAATCTTGTCTGGATTGCGTTCGGAATCCTGCTTTACCCGTCTGCCACGGGATTCTACGGGATCGATGTGTACTCAATCGGGTATTCGGCGTCACTGGGATGGATTCTGGCAGCAATCGCGCTGATGGGGATTCTGCTGAATTATCAATTGCTGGTTCTCTGCCTGACGTCAGCAGTTCTTGCTCACCGCTTCGGATTGCTCGAGTCACCAAATCTCTGGGATTACCTGATCGATCCCTGGCTGTTGTTCTCTGCCATTGGAGGGTTGATTGCCGGTGTGTTCAAAACAGAAGGCAGTTGCTTGGAAGTGTCCGGGGTGAACGGCAGTCCGGAGGCCGCCGTGGTGAACACCGCTGCGGTCAACACCGCTGCGGAAGCATGAGACCACAATGCGTTTGCATGTGCTGATGTTGACCGTCCGATGACTCGTGTTCGCCTGCACCAGCTGAACAGTTGCAACGTGGGGCGTCTGTGGTCTGCAGGAAGAAAATGGACTGGAGTTTCCTCGAGCATTGCTGCTGCAGGAATCAGCTGAGTCCTTTCGCTGAGCAGACAGATCAGAACAGACAGATCAGAACAGACGTCGACAGGATGTTCGCTGCAATTTCCCGGTTATTCCTGCGGAACAGTCCCCGCGATGACATAGGCCAGCAGATCGAAGATCTCATCACGCTGCAGATGGTTGATGGTTCCCAGTGGCATCATTGAGACCTGCGACAGGGCCCGTTCTTCAATATCTTCCTGACGAATTGTCATCGGCTCTGCGAAGGATTCGTGGCCGCGGAGAACGATCTCCTGTTCGTTCTCAGACTGAATCCGCCCCTGCACGATCTTTCCGTCAATCGTCTGCAGTATCGTCGATGCATACTGCGGCTCAATCTTTGCCGATGGCAAGATGATTGATTCCAGCAGTTCCGTCGGAGTTCGTCGCCGGGAAATGTCGGTCAGGTTGGGGCCAATTCCCGCGAGTTCCTGTTCGATGCGGTGACACTGCGCACACCCGGCAGAGCCAAACAACGCCTTACCCCGCTCCAGAGATCGTGCTTCCTGCAGAGCGGGAAGATCCTGCTGCAGATCAGCGATGGACCAGTTGCGGACAAAAGTTCGTTCGGGCGGCAGTGAGGAGATCCATTCGCGGAACAGGTTCACCGCAGATTCATCCACACGCTGGGTGACCAGCGGCGGCATCTGACCAGCACCGCGACGGGAAAGCCTTGCCAGCAGGACGGACTGCGTGGGTTCACCGGAAGCGATAATCCGCGGACTGGAAAGTCCGAAGGTGGCATGCTGAGCAAATTCGCCGACGATCCGCATGTCTTCGAGCTTTGTGTTGAATTCGAGTTCCATGCGGGCATTCCCACCACCGGCTGCAACGTGGCAGCAGGCGCAGTTGGTCTGCAGGTACGATTTCGCTCTGTCTGTCAGAGTGGCTGTGGTATCTGCCGGGTTGACCAGCCGCGGATGATCTTCAGCCGTCGGTTTGTAGCCGGTGAGCAGACCGATGTGCGCCAGTGTCCTCAGCTGATTGTCGCTGGTGCCGGAATAGTCAAAGTCCCGATTCATCTGCAGTTCGCTCAGCCCCAGCACATATTTTGCAGCGCGAGCGTGGCAGGACATACATTCAGATCGAGCGGGTATGCGCCACGTCTGACCGTTCTTCAGAGTCAGATCCATGCCACTGCTGCCGACCAGCACAGCATCGGTCTGATCGTCGTTCCAGAGATACGAATAGCCCTGCCACTCATCCTGCTGCTTCAGCAGAACACGTGTTTCGAGACGTCGTTTTTGTTGCGGTTCAGTCTTGCTGTCGGCCAGGAACAGTGTCTGTACGAGCGCCGAGCGATCGGGAAAGTTCCAGCCGCGCTGCCCGGTGAACGCAATCTGCAGATCATCCGGTACGGCAATGAATCGCTCTGCGTCTGCTCCGTCCGCCCAGCCGGGGGAAACAACATCATAAGGAATGACACCGGCAGCCACGCGATGCTCGGAAACGGACTGAAACAGGCCGGTTGCTGACAGACGTGTCGGGAATTCCGGAAGTTCGTTGAGTCGAAAGAGCTGCGGATTCTGTTCAAGACGGTGGATTCCTGCAGTCTGATCGACGAGCAGCAGCTCACCACGATGCGACCGTGAGAAAGCAACAATGTGCAACGGCGTGTCGGCAATCTCCTGATGGAAGCTGACCTGCTGCCCATCGTGTCGCCCAGCCCAGATCTTTCCAGACGAGTGATCTCCATAGACGTAGGCACCGACCAGTTCCGGCAATTGCTGCCCTGCATACACAACGCCCCCAGTGAGTGACCGTGCTTCTGTGTGATGATGCTCAAACGTGGGAGCTGCCAGTGTACCGGGTCCAATTTGACGATTGGCGTAAAACGGATGGCTGCCCTCATAGACGCTCCAGCCGTAGTTTTCCCCTTTGCGGAGCAGATGGGCGGTTTCCCAGAGGTCCTGTCCATTGTTTCCAACCCAGATTTGTCCGGTGCTGCTGTCGATGGACATCCGCCACGGATTCCGCAGCCCGATGGCCCACCATTCACCACGGGCACCGGGAAGATCCAGAAACGGATTGTCGGGTGGTATGGAATACTGCATTCCGTCTGCCGGGTGATCGACATCGATCCGCAGTACGCCGCCGAGCAGGTTCGTGACATCCTGAGCGGACAGCCATGTGTCGGAATCACTCGTGCCGTCGCCGGAAGTGATATACAGCATCCGGTCGTGACCGAAGACAAGGTCACCCCCATCGTGCCCCATGGATCGCCACTCGATGATCTGAACAGCAGAATTCGGATCGCAGCTGGCCGTGCCATCGCTGTGAATGATTGTGTAGCGGGTCACACGATTGACGCGTTCACTCTCACCAGTGGGGCCGTTGCTGAACAGGTACACGAAACCATTGTCAGTGTAGTCGGGGTGGAATGTCATGCCGTAGACAAGTCGCCCGGGTACTTCCAGCAGCAGTGTTCTTCCCGTGATGTCTGCATCGTCAACGAAGCGAAACAATTTTGAAGGTCGGTCCTTCTCTCCGCCCTGTTCAATGACAAACAGATGACGGCCATCCGGTTCCGGCTCGAGGTAGATCGGTCGGTTCCATTCGATGCCGGCAAACGTTTTCGTGGCCACGTAAGGCAACGGCGGGTCCGGTGATCCGAGCAGCCGGGAGGTGGTCCAGGGAATCCGCTGCTCCAGACCGAACGGTCGTTCAGTCGGTTCGTCCGACGGACCAGCAGCACAGACATTCGCGCAGAGCAGGGCCGAAAGCAGCAATGGTGCTGCCGGCAGAGCGGCAGCGAAATTCAACCCTTTCATCCGTAAGCTCCTGAGCAGAAATTACTTGTTAAGCTTGTGCACGTTCAGATCGAGTGATTACACGCAAAGAAACGTGACTGCAATTCGGGCTGAATTGAGGTTGATGGAGTGATGGTAAGCACCCCGAATGATGTACAGTCTGCAGCAGTTTTGGGCGGCGGCAGAGAAATGAAGCACCGACATGAGCACGTGGCTTGATCAGGAACAAATCTGTCTCGTACTGTTATCTTCGGCGATGTAAATCGACACCACGCACAACTGTCGCTTTGTCAGTGCTGTCCAGAGCCTCGTCCAGTGCATGGCTGCGTCTGACTGATTCTGGAGGATTTGATGAATGAGTTCCAGCGCACGTGC
>JALQUR010000423.1 GCA_023260695.1 Planctomycetaceae bacterium | reverse complement strand
TGGAATGCCCATAGCAGCCCATCCGTTCCGCATTCACCTCCGCACGTGATGCGAGGTAATCCACGGCCCGCCGCATATCCAGGATGTTCTTCCAGGCCATGCATTGGCCAGCAACAACATACCGCAGAAATTCGAATCGTTCGTAGTTGCCGCCCTTGAGTTTCTCTTCCGGATCCTGCCGTTCCTCAAAGCAGAGCGCATCCGGGCACAAGACAACGTAGCCAAGCTTTGCCAGCGCCACGCCCGTGTGGTGCATCGGGTCGCCTGCCAGACCCGCTGGTTCCGTCTTCCCCAGATGCCACTGCCCGGCATGTTGATGCCAGATCGCAATCCCCGGTGCCGGACTGCTGGCAGAAACACCGTCCGGTATGAGCAGAATTGCGGGAACGCGATCGCCGGGTTCAACGGCGTAATCCACCCACAGCAACCGGTATCCGTCTTTCTGCTCTTCATTCAGAATCTGCGGCTCGAGCGGACAGGGGTCGGGCCATTCACCGCCCAGACATTCCAGCAGCCGAGCCCGAAACACATCCGGAGCAAGCTGTTCCCGCAGCACTGTTGATTCCTGTGCCATCGCTGCCCCCTGTGTGACAGTGCCGCCCGCAATCAGCGCCGAGGCGGCCAGAAACCCGCGTCGATCTGTCGACATCACATTCCCCCGACATGCTGAAGAAAACTGAAGTGAACACAACAGACTGCCATCATCCGGCCACCACGTCAACTGGTGCGAAACACTCTGGATTCTGATTCACGCCCATTGAAGGCCGTCACGATCACAACACTTCCCGGAGCCACGTCAACCAGCGGAGTCTGCGGTACCCAGCCGTCGGAATCACTGCGAGTCGCTCGCAGTGGCAGTCCCGCTTCAGAAACCACGCGCACGTCAGCATTCGCCAGCGTCTGATGACGTTCCACCTGACTTGCCGGCAGGCGACCTGTGGCCGAAGCCGCCGTGTTCAGTTCACCGCCGCCCCGCGGCTGTTCACCCGGTGCATCCACCAGGTTTCGAATTCGCAGCCCAATCCCTGGATCGGCCGCGGCCGCATCGAATTCCATTTCCAGAAAGTTCCAGTAGAACGGCTGGCCGAATGCATGCGGATTCAGTTCCGGGTCGGCATGCGTCTTGTGATAAAGTGCTGCCACTTCCAACGGGCGGCCGTCGTAGTCCTGCATCTGCCGCCCGAATCCCTCGATCACCGCTCTGCCGCCGGAACGTCCGATCGGACCAAAACTGCACTCAATCAGCCGGTGCTGAGTATTGCGCATGATGCAGCCGTTGTGCACATCTCCGTAGACAGAGACCACGCCCTCCCGCGACCCCAGCAGCTCGATGACACGGTCACATCCGGCAGCAACCCAGCCGGCATAATCCGCCGCAACTCGATCGCGCTGAGCAAAGTCGTCGTCGGTCCGGCTGTAGTCCTTTCCTCCCGACCACACTGTATGCATTCCATTCAGCCCCGTCAGGCAGATCAGCCTTGAAGAATCCGTCCGAATCAGCTGCTGCAGCCAGGCGAACTGTTCTTCCCCAAGCAGGCTGCGGGTGGGATCGGTTCGATCATAGACCTGACGATCGTGCCCCCAGCCTTCGTCGTCCCAGATCGCCGTGTCCTGACTGGAACGCCACAAGCGCGAGTCAAGAATGGCGAAGGTGAAGTCCCGGTTCGGCATCTTCCATGCCCGCCACTTCTTCGGATTCGCTTCCGGATCCACACTCTCATCACCCCTGATCAGGTGCTGCACGATCTGGAAGTTTCGACGCAGATAATCACGGTCCTGCCCCAGACCATCCTTGCGGCGCAGGGCCAGCTGTTCCGGCCCCTTCACGTCGTCCATGCCGTAGTCGTGATCCCCGGGATTGATGACATTCCAGTGTCGCATCATCTGCCAGCGTGTGGTCGGCCCACAGATGGTGGCCGAAATCATGCGGTAGGCGTCGTCGGTACTGGGGGGATACAGCACCAGTTCCAGATACCACACGTCGTCTTCCCAGCACATGATCTGAAAATTGTAGTCCTCAAGATGTCGGTACGAATCCACGGTGGGCTGGTCCCGAAACTGCCAGTCATCGCCGCCGCCCAGGATCTGCCAGCCATCAGCGGTACGTTGCTGCAGACCACTGGTAATGGCGTGACAGCTGAGGCCGCACATGCGATACGGTGCCTGCAATCGCGGCAGTCGACCGGCATAGCTGCCTGACGACGGTACATCACCCACGTAACCGGTGCCCGGTCCCACAGCAGCCGTTCCCGGACGGGGGTCTGCTGTCACATTGCGACCATCCTTCCAGACTGTGTAGTACAGCGTGGCGTCCGCAGGACTTACCGGGAGCGTCACCGCGATGCTGGCCGTATTCCGACGCCATTCGTGGTTCACAATATCCGCCGCTCCGCAGACGGGGACGGCTTCCCAGCCCTCTGCAGGTGATTCCTGAGCAGAAACGCGAACTTCGGCCCGGCCACCTTCAGAACTGAACAGTGCCACAAACCGAACCGTCCAGTTTCCTTCGACCAGCTGGAGCGTGTCTCCGAGCGGATAGCAGGTCAGACACTCGATCTGAGGGGTCTGCAGACGAGCATCCTCCGCCGCATCCACATCAAACCGAGGCACCGAAAAATCAGCCAGTCCGCGACCGACTATTCCCACATATCCGGACACCCTTCGCGCCGCACGCTTCTGCACAACGGAGATTCGTTCTCCACGAGGCGTTTCCAGCGTCGCGGTGATCTCTGTCTGCTGCCCCTGGCGGACCGCTCGGAGCGTCATCCGCAGCGTGTCACCAATGCGAACTTCAGGAGCCGCCTGCAACGCCGCCGGAACTCCCCCCTTGCCACTTGTGCCCAGAAAACCGAACTGTCCGTCATCGGTCCAGCCCACAAACTCTGTATTGCGAACCTTGTCGTAGCTTTCAAAAAGGCTTTTCGCGCCGAATGCCAGTCCCAGCAGTCCGTACCCCGGCTGATACATCTTCCACGCTGGTGAATCACCATCGCGTTCGACATCAGCAATACCGTGGTACACGAACTCTGCGGAGACGGTCCAGTTGTCTCCCAGCTTCCAGTCATTGCGATACAGTGTGCCCGGAGGAAGCGAAGGGTCATACGCCACCGGCATCACACCACCATTCCGACCATGACTCTCATAGTGAAAAGGGAACCCTGTCTTGCGAGCACGCTCGCCGTAATTCCCGAAGCGACGACGCACAGCACCGTCGCTCACCTGCCAGAAGCCCGGGTTCAGACTCTCCCAGCCGGGACCAACGTTGAGTGAATCACGGGCCACTGCCGCCTGCGCCGCATCACCCGCTCCAGAGACGACCTGCTCACCCACGACCCCGACAGCAACCGCACCACCACTGAGCTTCAGAAAGTCGCGTCGTTCAACACCACCTGCTCGCACGTTCCGCGTCATCGCCATTCGCCCCGTCCTGTGCCCCTGTCGTCAGTACCATGGATCCCTGCAGCTGCAGAAAAGCATCCATCATTGGTGTAAGCTATCACATGGACGCCCACCGCCGCCAATGCGTGCGGACCGACTTGAGCTTGTGCCCCCACGCCTGCGCTGTCAGCACTGGACCCGAAAACGATCATTCCCCAGAGCCAGAAGCTCTGAATCTGGCAACAAGGACTCAAACGTCGTGCCTGCAGTTTCAGCCACTGAACACATTCCTGAACGCGACTCGACGGGCTCAGGAGAGCCCGCAGAGCAGCGAGACAGAATTCGTCGTTACGAAGTGGGATGCGCGGTCAGCATAACGCTGCTGCTGCTCTGGTGTCTGCTGATTCCCACATGGCGGGGAACAGGCTATCACTTTGATCAAATAGACACACACCGCTGGCAACGGCATGGAGCATTCGGAATCACCGGCCTCGGCTCGGGCACATTTTCACGCAGAAGCCCACTCTGGGATCCACCCGGACCATCCGGTGGGCTC
>JALQUR010000394.1 GCA_023260695.1 Planctomycetaceae bacterium | reverse complement strand
GACTATCACGAATACGCCTTCGGCTCCCCGTTCGACCGCGATGGCAATCTCTGGGTGGTGCTCTGCCTCACCGGTTCCTTCGGCAGTGACTGTCCGTGGCGCGGCTGGGCTGTCCGAGTAGCGGAAGACGGCACCATGATTCCCACCTGCAGCGGTATCCGCTCGCCTGGAGGAATCGGGTTCAATGACGCCGGTCACGTGTTCTACACCGATAACCAGGGACCATGGAACGGCACCTGCAGTCTGAAGTGGCTGAGACCCGGATCCTTCCAGGGGCATCCCGGAGGAAATCGCTGGTTCAGCCTGACCGACGAGGGAAAAGATGCAGCCCCGAAGGAACCGCAGAGCGGAAGTCGCATCGTTGTTGAAGCGGACAGAATTCCGGAATACGAACCTCCTGCCATCCTGTTCCCGTACCAGAAAATGGGACAGAGCGCAAGTGGCATCGCCTGTGATGTCACACAGGGGAAATTCGGGCCATTCACCGGACAGCTGTTTGTCGGTGACGTCACCCACAGCACTGTGATGCGCTGCAGCCTCGAAATGGTCGATGGCCACTACCAGGGTGCCTGCTTCCCGTTTCGACAGGGAATCGGATCCGGCACGCTGGCATTACGAATGACCGAAGACGGTTCAATGTTTGTCGGCGGTACAAATCGAGGCTGGGGATCCCGCGGCACAAAACCATTCTCTCTCGAACGTCTTCGCTGGACCGGGAAGACACCCTTTGAAATCCACGAGATGAAAGTGCAGCCGGACGGGTTTCTGCTGACTTTCACAGAACCGGTGGACGCAGAAATTGCTGCGAAACCTGATATCTGGAACTTTGAAACGTACTGTTACATCTTCCAGTCGTCCTACGGCAGTCCGGAAGTGGACCACCAGAAGCCGGCTGTCACAAAGGCCGTTGTCGCAGAGGATCGTCGCTCGGTTCGACTGACGCTTGATCAGATGACCCGCGGACATGTGCACGAACTGCACGTCGCTGACCTGCGTTCAGAATCCGGACGTCCACTGCTGCACGACGCTGCATACTACACACTGCACTATCTGCCGCGGGCGGAGTGATTCATGACTGCTGCCTGTTCCGGAAGCAATGCTGCAGGATGAACGGCAGTCAGCAGATCATTCGTTTGTGAGCACGTCACGTACCGTCACACTCAGTGCCGCACGAATCGGAATGACGGCGGAGACCATCCCGACCAGAGCCACAACTTCCAGTGTGACAGCCAGTTCCAGCCATGGCACGTCAGCCCCTGTGCTGCGCAGATGCGGCAGCATCGCGATCAGTGCGGAAACAGCGCCGGCAAGTAATCCCCACACTAACAGCGCTGTATTCTCCGTCAGGATCAGCCGTGTAATGCGTGAACCACGGAAACCGATCGCCCGCAGCATCGCGATCTCCCGCCGCCGCTCAAGAACATTGCGAGCCATGACGGTCGCCAGTCCCAGAGTCCCCACCAGCAGGCCGAGGCCCCCGAGCAGCTGAAATGTTGCCAGGTAGGTATTCTGCACCGCCAGAAAGTCAGCCAGTCGACGACTGACAAGCTCGGCGTCTGCCCCGTATGGCTGGAGCGCCGTTTCGAGCGCAAGCGCGGCTCGATCAGCCGCCGCAGCATCGGTCGCTTCGATCAGGAAATACCTGCCCCCGGCCGTCTCAGGCGCCAACAGTCGCAGATTCTCCTCCGACATCACCAGCACGCCCTGGAAAATGCTGCTGTCCAGCATACCAATGACCCTGAGCGCATGCGTCGGTGACTGCTCATTCGGAAACAGGATGTCGTCTCCGATCTTTTTCTTCAGACTGAACTGCAGCGTATTCAGATCTCCAATCACCGGAATCACGGGCAGACTTCCGTTCGTCGCCTTCGGATCGGACGCCGGTATTTCCCGCAGCTGCTGCCACGGTGCCGCTCCGGGTGTATCCGCAAATCGGAATCCACCCCGCTCAATGAACTCGTCTGTCGCCCCCAGCAGCGTCGGCAGCGTCGTCTGGAACAGATTCAGACAGCTGGCGTCCTCTCCCGGCCGCATACGAAAGGAAAACACACCTGTCTGCTCCGGCAGAGTCGTTTCCGGTGTCAGCCCGAACTGCAGCTTTTCCCGACCATCCGTGGTGTTCAGATCAAACTGCACCGGCAGCGATGTTTCCATCACCAGTCGAAATCCACCATTACCGGAGTTCTTGTCAGGCTCCTCCGAAACCGGATTCCGACGCCCTGCACCAACAGCAACGATGACAAATGTCGCCAGAGCAATCATCGTGGTGGTCAGCACGCTTCGCTGTGGATTGCGGGCAGCATTCGCAAATGCAAGCTGTCGAACTGTTGCTGCTTCAGCACCGCCAACCAGGTCCTGACTGCGTCGTCGCAAAGTTCTTCGCAGCAGCAGCAGAAATGTCGCCAGCCAGCTGAAACCCGCGAGGAAGAAACAAACCACCTGCCACGACAACCCACCGAACGCCTCACCCGCCGGTACAGCACCGGAAAGCACAGCCGGTGGCAGCACAACTCCAGACAGCAGGGATACGATCGTCATCAGACTCAGCACCGCGCTTTCCTTTCCCATGGACTGCTCTGCAATCCGAGCTGCCCCCCCCAGCAGCAATTCTCTGGGATCTGCATCCGTGATCTGTCGGACTGCACGCAGAATCACAAGGACACTCACACAGAAAACAATCAGAAATGCTGTGAGCAGGGACAGCGGCTGCAGATCCAGACGCAGAAACTGTGTTCCCGTCGCCCCTCGCCACCATGTTGTCAGCCCGTAGATCATTCCATCCGCAAACCAGACACCCGGCAGCAGCCCACACGCACTGCCAGCCGCTGCCAGCAGCACACCCTCACTCTTCATCGGACGTCGCGCTCCGCCGGGAGTAAATCCGAGAGCCTCCAGCAGGCCAGCCTGAGCAACTCGCTGCTGCAGTCCCAGCTGAAACATCAACGATGCCAGCAGCACAGCAGAAACGATCAGGAAAAAGCTGAAACCGATGAACAGTCCACCAAAGTTGTTGGCCCCCGTTGCCGCTCGGAGACCCTCCTCGCGGACCGGACGGATGCGCAGGTCCAGTTCGGAAAGCTCAAAATGGGCAGGCACACTTTCCTGCAGCCGCTGCTCCAGAATCTGCAGCCTGTCCTCCGGCAGCGCAATATCCTTCATCGCAATTCGGATCGAGGTATAGCGACCAAAGCGGTTTTTCCAGAGCTCCTCAGCTGTCTGCAGGGAAATGAACGCGCGGGGTGTGGCTCGGTGCAGATCCCACCAGTCGTCATCCCGCATGGTGATGCGATCCATCTCCATCTCAAACGGCTGATCCCAGTCGTCAAAGCCCTCC
>JALQUR010000297.1 GCA_023260695.1 Planctomycetaceae bacterium | reverse complement strand
GTCGTCGCGACATGGAGACGTCTTCCGGTCGGCAGTCGATGCTGAAGATTCTGCCGCCTCGCCGGGAACGCCGCTGGATTCCTGGCGTGGCAGTGGTTCCGGTTGATGCCGGCCAGCGACAGCTGGCAGACAGTGACGCCTACCGGATCCCGTCAAATGCCGTGCAGCCGGGCCTCGTTGTTACTCCGGATGCAACCGTTTCGAATGAGGAGGATCCGAAGCTGCTGGTGAGCCAGCAGCTGCAGGAGCAGCAGCAGCAGACAACGGAGAGAAACCAGGTTGCGCTGCTGGATCGTCGCTTTCGAGAAATGGTACTGCAGGATGCAGCCGGCTGGGATCTGGACGCGATGGAAAAGGAATATCGGCAGCTTCAGGAAGAACTGACCAGTCCTGCCCTGAGCAAGGCGATCGAGCTGCGGTTTTCAGCGATTCGTCGGTACCGTCAGCGTCTGGCGGAACTGGCGCAGATTCGAAATCTGCAGAGCGGAACGGAACGCCGCGATTCTTCACTGGTTTCGCGTCATGGATTTCGTTCCATGATGAGTGCGACGATCAGTCCGCTGAGCCAGCCGGTTCCGAATCGTTCGATGGCTGTTGCTCAGCTGCAGCCGCAGAGCTTCTTCAGCAGTCTGCCTGAACTGTCAGCTCCGGCGCCGCCGCCGGAAATGTCAGTCAGTCAGGGGAATGCGGAGTCGTTTGTATTCAGCGAAGCCCAGGAAACGCTGCCCCCCGAGGCACTCGTTGGAGCAACGTCTGCAAGGTCCGGAGTGGTACAGGCGTCAGCCACAGCAGAGGCATTTCCGCGGTCGAGCGAATCAGCGGTCAGTACGGCTTCCGGAGTACCTGTGGAATCATCAGTGTTGCAGCCCGGCAGTCCCTGGAATCCGTTTGTCGGGGCAGGAATTCTGCTGCCGGCTGAGGGTGCCAATGGCGGGTTTGTGCTTTCGGACGCCAGCGGAAATGTGCTGGCAGAACTGCGTGCAGCGAATGCAGCGGAGCTGTCAGAATACACAGGTCAGCAGGTGGGTGTGATGGGGACGCGCTGGTCGCAGGAAGATCGCCGTGACATCATTGATGTGTCCGGGGTTCGTCGAGTGCGTCTGGCTGAGTGATTTATTCGACAGGCCGATCAGGTCAGTTCCGACGCAAGGTCAGCAAAGATTGTGTCGAGAATGCGGCTCTGTCCGAGGTTTACTGTGATCGCTGCAGCGTCAGCCACTGTATGCAGTGTGGCAGGCGGTGTGGTGAGCAGTGACAGATTGACGAAGTATCGCGACGCCACGCGCGCCACTTCAATGCCTTTGGCGGTTCCGTTGATGCCACCACTGATCCCATTCCAGCGGCGAATACGGCCGTCCGGGGTAATAAAGTACCAGCGATTGTCACGGTCCCTGAACCAGCGTTCGTTCAATCCGCCGAAGTTGAAGTGGTCACGGCTGGTGCTGATGAATCCGAACTGCTGTGCCAGTGTCTGCAGCTGTGCATTTTCCTGTGGTGCTGGCTGAGACACATCAATTGTGCCGACAGACAGGATCTGTCGCAGTGTGTATTTTCCAGGCAGCAGTCCACTGAAGCGGTACCAGCCTGATTCAGTTTCCGGCTGCACCTGCTGGTCGAGATTGAGATCACTATCTGCGGTGACTCTGCTGGCAATAACGTGGCCTGCTTCGTCAAGCAGTTCGACAGTCACATTGTTCAGCCACTGCTCCGCCGAAAACGCAGCTTCACGAATCGTCTGTTCATTCCCTGCGGCGGCTTCAGAGATGCGTGTATGCAGCCGTGGGCCTTTCTGCAATGACCACGAGAATACTTCGCCGATGGAACTGATGCAGTAGTACTGCGGCTCCCCTGGAGCAGGGACCATGTACCAGCGGAATCCTGCCAGACTTTCAGGAACTCCGGTGGGTACCGCTACCAGCTGGTAGTTCTGCAGCTCAGGGGCATTGCGGAGTCCGTTCGGGTCGATTTCATTCCAGATCCGGCCGGCAATCTGAATCGTGCGGTAGTTTCCGAAGTTGATCCCGCTGTGTACCGAACCGGAAGTCACAACCAGCAGCGGCTGTTCCGCTCCGTAAATCAGTGACACATCACGGTAGTATTCATTGGTGAGTGTTGCGGTCAGAGTGCCCTGCAGTGGCTTCAGCGGAGTGACGGCCTGGCGATTCCAGAGGGATAGCCGTCCGTCGGGTGTCATGAAATACCAGCCGGCGCTGCCGAGGAGCCATTTTTCGCCGAGGCCGCCGAAGTTCTGATGCAGATTGCCGGTGAAGTTGAGGCCAAGATCCTCACTGAGCCGCCATGCCGATTCTGCAAGTGGCGCAAACCGGCCTGCTGTCTGTGTCCAGCCGTCACTGAGTCGTTCGCGAACCCGATAATTGCCTGGCGGTACATTCTCAAATCGGTACCAGCCTCGTTCCGTTTCCGGCTGAATGACTCCGTCCTGATTCAGATCGCGATCGGCAGATGTTGATTCGGCGATGACCTGACCGGCGGAATTAACGAGTTCGAAGGTAAAGCCATTGAGCCACGGTTCAGAGTTGCCGACAGCTGCGGCAAGCAGCAGTGATTCGGGGCTGTACCAGGCGCGAGGACCGGGTGTGGCAACGGTTGTGCCACTGAGCTTTTTGTTTGTTCTGTCCCACTGAACAAGACTTCCGTCCGGCGTCATGAAGTACCAGCCGGACGTGGCCTGCGACCAGTACCAGTATTCGTTGCCGTTGAAGCTGTTGAAATAGCTGCGTCCCTGCGACCAGACAAGTTTCAGGTCGGTCAGCTGCGACTGCTGATGGATTCCATCGGCGTTCTTGTCGTACCACTTGCGGCCTTCCACGACAGCAGGAAGCCAGGGGTCTTCCCACGTAATTTCGAGCTGAGGGTGCAGAGCGACGTTTGCGGAATCCTTGCTGACAAAGCTCTGTACAGCATCAGACTGTTCATCTGTTATCAGCATCCAGCCATAATTCAGCGACGGGTCATCAAGCCACAGCTGCACGTCGTCGATGAGGGCATTGCCGGACCACTGAATTACTCCCGATGGAGCAGCCTGTGCCACATCCGTAACGGATGCGTAATCACCACCGGCCGAGTTCCAGTGCAGTGAACCAAAGAGTGCAAACTGCCAGGTGGCGTCGCGGACCTGTGCGGCGGCCCCGTTGAATTCATTACCCGGGGCGTCACTCCCTGATTCGCTCCACGGCGTTGTGACTGCATGCAGGGATACGTCGGCAGTTGCGGTGGAAACAGCAACGTGCATCGTCAGCACTGCATCAAGAATTGTTGCTCCGTCGGGTACCCCGGCAGCAGACAGGTCGAACGCAACGAGTCCTCGGCGGGCAGCGATTCCATCGCGAGATCCGCCCACGACAATCGCTTCACCCGCGCCATTGGACAGGTCGCCGGAGAAAATATTGTAGATGGAGGAATCCTGGCTGGGGCCGAGCGTTGCGGTCGTGACACTGAGCAGCGTGCGAGGTTCCAGAAGATCGATTGCCACAACTGTCGCTGCACGGCGACAGCGGCGATGGTGCTTTCGCAGTCGAGGGGCGAAGTAGTTCATAAGGTCTTCTGGAGAAAGGGTTTCAGATGATCACGATGGTTATCAGAGCGGGTGTTTCTGCTGTATTCCGGCGAGTCAGCCAATTGGCACCGCAGGGCACGGCTGCGTCCTCCTGAACGCTGATTCGGCAGTTTCACGGGAGTGATCCCGCAATCTGCGATCTGTATTAGTCAGTCTGTATTGCGACAGTCAGCGAAGAGACACGACGAATATCTGCTGTAAATCCAACACACTTGCTTGAAATCGGGGGTGTTCGGGCGGATGCATGCCGGTTTTCACCATGGAATTGCAGGAAACTCGGTATCGGATGGCCTGCATTCACTATAGAACTCCGGGTTGGCGAAAGTGACTGATTTGTTCGTCGCGGCTGCTTTTTTGTTGGCATCAGGGCCCGCGCCGCGGAGCTGGACGACTATTCTGAGTCTTCGTTGAGCACTCGGTCATTGATTGTCGCTTTGTGACAGTCCGTGCACGGCGGCGCAAAGGCGGACGAGGGTGAGCGTTGGAAAGTCGCGGCAGGCAGACGGGGAAAGCGGGCGAATGTCTGAAGGTGTGGGGAACGGAAGCGGCGGCCGGAAGTTCTTTGCCGGAAATGACCGCACAGGTCAGCTGACCATTGCCGGCGTCGTGTTCCTTGGGGCATTCCTGCTGTTTCAGGTCCAGCCGCTGATCAGTCGCATCATTCTGCCGTGGTTTGGTGGTTCACCCTCGGTGTGGACATCATGTCTGCTGTTCTTCCAGTGTCTGCTGTGTGGCGGTTATCTTTATTCGCACCTGCTTACCAGCCGTCTGCCGCCTGCCGGGCAGCTCGGGACGCACACGCTGCTGATTCTTTTGTCGCTGGTGACGCTGCAGATTCTTCCGGATATGGCGTGGAAGCCTGATGCGGCCGGTTCACCAGTCGGGCATATTCTGTGGGTGCTTGCGCGCACAGTCGGAGTCCCCTATTTTCTGCTCAGCACAACCAGCCCGCTGCTGTTGCGGTGGTACAGCCTGTGTTATCCGGAGCGACAGGTGCATCGCCTGTACGCGCTCTCAAATACCGGCTCATTGCTGGCTCTGCTCAGCTATCCACTGCTGGTGGAACCGCTGCTGGATATATCAGCACAGGCATACTTCTGGATGACTTTGTTTGTGTTGTATGGCATATCGAGTCTGCTGGTGCTGTGGATGGTCCGCAACCGCAAACTGGACGCGACGGCGTCGCAGCAGCAAGCGTCAGCGCGTCAGTCATTGCCGCGTCGGTCATGGTTTCTGCTCTCAGCTCTGGCTTCAGTAATGCTGCTGGCCGAAACAAATCAGATCTGCCAGGACGTCGCTGTGGTGCCGTTCTTCTGGGTGGTTCCGCTTGCTCTGTACCTGGTTTCCTTCATTGTCTGCTTTGAGAGTGATCGCTGGTACAGGCGGGGACTGGTCGCGCCACTGACAGCCCTGCTGGTACTGGGGATTGCCCTGCTGCAGGTCTTCGGGACGAAGTTGAGTCTGACTGTGCAACTGCCGGTATGGAGTGCCGGGATGTTTGCAATTTTTCTGCTTTGTCACGGTGAACTTGCGCGACTTCGTCCGCCACCGGATCAGCTCACGGGTTTCTACCTGCTGAGTTCTGCTGGTGGGGCTGCCGGTGGGCTGACTGTGGCACTGCTGGCTCCGTTGCTCTTTCCTGCGTACTGGGAACACGATCTGGGACTGTTGCTCTCTGGTCTGCTGGGACTTGCTGTCTGGTTTGATGCTCGAGGCTGGATGAAAGGCGGATTCCAGCCTCCACTGCTGCCGCTGATTGTCGGTATTCTGATGCTGGTTGTGATGATCACAATGTCGGCGACCGGGATTGAGTCGGTGCTGCGGGCAAAGGACAGTCGTCGAAATTTCTACGGCGTCCTGACAGTGGAGGACTATGAACCGGAGGCTGCTGTACTGCTGCGTCACGGCAGGATCACGCATGGCCTGCAATTCCGCCGCAGCCCGTCCATGCCATCAACTTACTACGGCTATCGCAGTGGTGCGGGCCGGGCAATTGCGATGCTGCGGCAGCGTGCTGTGCAGGAGCAGCGCGGGCTCAGGATCGGACTGGTGGGTCTGGGGACAGGGACACTGGCGACTTACGCGCAGCCTGGTGACGAATTTGTGTTCTACGAAATCAATTCAGACGTCATTGAGATCGCGAACGAACACTTCACGTTTCTGCGGGATTGCGAGGCCGTGGTGTCGATTGAGGAAGGTGATGCACGCCTGCTGCTGGAGCATTCCGAGTCTCGTGAATTCGATCTGCTCGTGCTTGATGCCTTCTCCGGAGATTCTGTCCCGGTGCATCTGCTGACAGTGGAGGCGATGGAGGTGTATCGTCGGCATCTTGCTGAACGTGGCCTGCTGGCGTTTCATATTTCGAATCTGCATTTTGATCTGCAGCCGGTCACTGAGGCTCTGGCGGACCATGCGTCCATGGCTGCGGTGACGATTCAGAATCTGCCGGCCGGACGGGGACCGGACGGCGGGCCGCTGTTGTCTGATCCAGGCAGTACATGGACATTGATGTCTGATGATGTGAGCTTTTTGCAGCACGACCTGATGCTGCGCGACCGCCTGCCCGTTGCCGCCAGGAACGGAAACCTGTGGCGCGACAGCTTTGCGAATCTGCTGCCAATTCTGAAGTGGTCCGGATCAGACTGAAGTCAGCTGCGACGTTTGTTTTGTAAAGTGTTTCGTGTAAAGGGTTTGTGTTGTGTCTCGGCCGTATTGGTGCTGTTGACCGTCAGGAACGATCTCTGGTACACTCCCGGCAGTGTACATGCCCCCAATGACCTCCGGTTTCACCACCGGAGTGCTGAATATCGCAAGCGGGTGCCGGCAGGATGCCGGGCCCTGAGGAAGACAGGATGTCGTACTCCGAATCTGCCCCGACGCGGATGCCCGGATTTGCGGGTGACGCGGACCAGTTGCTGGAAGCTCGGCGAATCATTCTTGCCGAAGCGGATGCATTACGAGCGATGGCGGGCGAGCTGGATGCGTGCTTTTGCGACAGCGTGCGTCTGCTTCGTGAAGTGCGCGGGGTGGTCGTCACCACAGGCGTTGGCAAGGCGGGTCTGATTGCTCGCAAGATCAGTGCCACTCTGTCAAGCACCGGGACTCGATCATATTTCCTGCATCCAACGGAAGCGCGTCATGGCGATCTGGGATGTGTTTCTGGTGATGATGTCGTTCTGGCTCTGTCCAACAGTGGTGAATCCGAGGAGCTGACGGGTCTGCTGCCGACGCTGCGTGAGCTGCGAATTCCGGTGATCGTGATCACCTCGGGCGGGGACAGCACGCTGGCGCGGGCAGCGACATGTCTGCTGCGAATTGGCAAGCACAGTGAAGCGGGCGTGCTTGGGCTGGCACCTTCGTGTTCCACAACGGCGATGCTGGCCATGGGCGACGCGCTGGCGCTGGTGGTCAGTCAGCTGAAGGGTTTCTCGGCGAGCGATTTCTCGGTGTTTCATCCGGCGGGAAGTCTCGGGCGGAAGCTGCGAACAGTTGCGGAAGTGATGCGGCAGGGATCGGCGGTTCGTGTTGCCGAGGAGTCTGCGACCGTTCGGGAAGTGATGGTTCAGCTGGGGCGTCCTGGCAGGCGTACCGGGGCGGTCATGCTTGTGGATGAAGCGGGCCGGCTGAGCGGGGTGTTTACGGACAGTGACCTGGCGCGATTGTTTGAAAATCATCGCGACTTTCAGCTTGATCTGCCAATCGAACAGGTGATGACGAGAAGTCCGATCACAGTGCGGGCGGACGTCCTGTTGTCAGAAGCAATCGAACTGATGTCGGAACGCAAGCTGAGTGAACTGCCGGTGATTGATGAGCTGGGCAGTCCGTGCGGCATGCTGGACATCACTGACGTTCTGCAGCATGTGGAGACTGCTGCAGGCTGGGTTGAAGCGAACGTCGGGAAGGCAGCAGCCTGGCGAGCAGCGTGAATGAACAATTGGCTGAGCGAACTCAGCCAATCCTCCTGTGGATGGTGAAATGACTCCCGGATTTGCAGCACGAATTCAACGCACACTGCTGACGACGGTCGGCATCGTGGTTGTTTACTATGCGTACTCCGAAGGGACTCGACAGCTGCTGACCCCTCCAGAGCCACAGGAGGGCGGGCGGCTTCGTCAGCCGGAACAGAGATTGCCCGGATCGGAAGTCTTTCAGGAGCAGGCAGAGAAGTGGTTTCCACATGACACCTGGGTGCAGCAGGCAGACGGTCGATTCCGTGATGATCAGTGGATGCTGTATTTCCAGGATCATGAGCTGGTCAACGATAACCGATCAATCCGAGTGAGTCCGCTCGCGGTGCTGCGGGGGTCGGACGATGACAGGTCTGCAGTGACGTTGACTGCTGAGTCAGCGCAGCTGGACGCATCGACGCCGTTTTCACTCGGCAAAGGTCAGTTCGGTCGAATTACCAGCGGTGTGCTGTCCGGCAGGGTACGCATTGATGGTACTTCCGGCATGCGGATCGAGGGACGAACGTTTCGTATTTCGGAAGACGCGACACGTGTCTGGACCAACGAACCAGTTCAGTTCTGGTGGGATGATCCCGAGGGTAAGTCGCTGGGGACAGGTGTAGCGGACGGTGGAGCTGAGATTGAGTTTGGCGATGAGGTGGGAAACAGGATTGCAGACGGTGACAGCAGACAAAAGGTGCGACTGCTGGGACGGGTTCGCTGCAATCTGACTTTTCAGAACGGCGATGGATCGAAGCAGCCGACTGAATTGAGTATTCAGGCTGCGAATGGATTTGAATACACCGATCAGAAAGCGACGTTCCTTGGATTTGCTGAACGTGAGCTGCGTCCGGAACTGCAGATTGACGTGCAGGGAAATCTGCCGAACTTTGAAGGAGTTCACCGTCTGTTGTGTTCACGGCTGACGCTGGAGATGCAGCCGAAGATTGTTTCCGGGCCAGCGGGCGGTCGCGGAACTGCCACGGAAATCCACACAATTACGGCAAGTGGTCGCAGCGTGCTGTATCGTCTGGCGGAGCAGCAGCTGACGGCGGAGATGACTCAGCTGCGTTACCGGCTGCAGGACCGCGTGCTGGAACTTCAGGGGCGAGCTCGCACTGAGGCTCATGATTCTCTGCCGGTAAATGTCAGTTTCGCTGATCGACGCCTGCTGGTCCCGTTCGTTTCCGTAACACTGGATGAGGAGAATCAGCCTCGCTGGATCGAGTGCATCGGGCAGGGAAGTCTGCAGCAACAGTCCGCGGCAGTTGCCGCAGGGGAGGATCAGGGTGCGAAGCTGCAGGCATACTGGCAGGAAGCGTTCACTCTGGAGCGGGAAGCAGGTCTGGATAAGCTCAGTCTGACCGGGGGAGCTTCGGTCATCGTTCCGCAGCAGCAGCTCCGCCTGAGTGCCCGGGAACTCACACTGACCCTTGATCCGGACAGCCCCGAGGGCAGCCTGGCATCAGGCAGCAGCGAGATGCCAGGCAGCGGTCAGCTGCGTTCCCTGCAGGCGGATGGAAATGTTCAGATTGATTCGCCGCAGCTGCGAGGGACGGCAGAACGATCGTTGTCATTGAGCTTCGCGGATGGTGGTGATGATTCCGCGGCTGCTTCGGGACGGGCAATGTCGTCAGGTGATGTGGCTGGTGTGCCCGGAGGCAGTTCCGGAGGTGCCGCTGAATTCAGCTGTCGCACAATTACTGCCAGTCTGCGACGTGACTCGCATGGTCGGCAGCAGCTGGATGATCTCTGGTTGCGTGGAGATGTGTCCGCCAGTCACCAGTCGGTTGAGCAGAGTGGTCGCTTCACGGCAAAGGGCAATGCGATGCATGTCCGGATTGCGGATGACGGAGGTCGGCGGGTCAGTCTGTACGGAGATCCGGCAGCGGTCATTCGTGATGCGGACCGAATCGAGGGCGCGCGGATTGAGCTGCGGGATCCGGTTCCCGGAATCACTCAGCAGCGCACAGCTGAAGTCAACGGCAGCGGGCGAATTCGATTTGTACTGAACAGTAAATCCATGAGTCGAGCAGCGCCGCTTGACATTTACTGGAATGAGCAGATGACCTATGCGGGCAACGTAGTGAAGGTGCAGGGCAACGTACGGGCGGTCATGAATAACGAGGTGGATTTCGACGGTGAGTTTTCCTGTGTCGGAATGACGGTAACACTGGCGTCCGATACGGTGCGAGAACCGCAGCGAGAAGGCATCCGAATGGTTGCTGATGAAGTTGTCACCGGTGTTGAAGTCGAGCGAATTCAGTGCAGCGGTCGAGTTGTGATCGATGCTGACGTGATGAGCAACGGGGAGATCACCGGACATCATCATGCCGAGTTTTCGGATCTGGAATTCAATCAGGTGACAGGGGACTTTCATGCACTGGGGCCGGGCAGGCTTGAGTCGGTCCAGCCTGACGAAAGTGGAAACTCAATTGCTTCCCGGCGTCCGCTGGCCCGGGCAAATACGGCGGTCCAGGCGCCCGATCATTCCTGTATTTTCATGCGGGCGGCGTTTGAGGGGAGCATTGAAGGCAATCAGCGAACTCAGTTTGTGCGTCTGAAATATCATGTTCGCGGAGAATTCGGACCTGTGCGATCGCTGAATGACAAGCTGCAGCTCGAGCACCTCACGATGGGCGAGCTGCCGGACAACACCGGTACACTGGGGTGCGAGAATCTGACTGTTTCAAGGTTGCCACAGGCGGACGGGAGTGGCCACTTCCTCACACTTGTTGCGGAATCCAATACATCGAACGGTGCCGGCGGAACACGCTCACCCTGTCGTATGGAGTCGCGGCTGTTTTCGGGTGTAGCAGACAAGATCACCATTGACCATTCGAAGAAGCAGTACATTCTGCGTGCGGAGGAGGGGCGAAGAGCTCGGGTCAGCTATCTGCCGGATGGAGGTCAGCTGCAGACACTGGTGGGGCGACGGTTTGTGTACTATGCCGGCAGAAATGAGCTGAGTGCCGAGCAGATTTTCGGATTGCAGGCAGGCGGGGGGCTGTAAACGCCTGCTTGTGGAAAGACCGGGAGCCGATGAAATCAGCGGACTTCTCCAGCGACGTCATTATCGTGGGCAGCGGGCATAATGGACTGGTGGCTGCGGTTCTGCTGGCGGCAGCGGGGCGACGAGTGCGTGTCCTGGAAAGCAAGGCGGTTCCAGGGGGAGCGACTGTTTCCGCACGCGTGTTTCCGGAGTACGACGCGCGGTTATCCCGTTATTCGTATCTGATTTCCCTGTTTTCAGATCAGCTTGCAGAACAGCTTGGACTGAAGCTGAGGTGTCTGAGTCGTTCTGTTGCCTCATTTACACCCTGGCAGGATTCCGTCGGTCGACATCACGGCCTGCTCATCAGCAATACGGATCCGGAGCGGACGCGAGCATCGCTGCAGCAATTGTGCGGTTCTGACCGGGAATGGAAGGCGCTGCAGCATCTGGAAGAGTTGCGTCAGGCTTTTGCCGAAATTGTCTGGCCGACCATGCTGCAGCCCCTGCGGACACGGCAGTGGTTTGAAGAGCAGTTGCGAACTGATTTGCAGCGTGAAGCGTGGGCTGCTTTTGTGGAGCGTCCGCTGGGAGAATTTCTGGAACGGACATTTGAGCACGATCTGGTTCGTGGTCTGCTGCTCACCGATGCAAGGATTGGTCTGTCGGTATCTCCGCATGACGAGGATCTGCTGCAGAATCGCTGCTTTATCTATCACGTGATCGGCAATGGCACTGGTGAGTGGCGTGTACCTGCAGGGGGTATGCAGTCATTGACCAGTGAGTTGCTGCGGCGGTGTCGTGAACTGGGTGTGCAGGTCGACTGTGATTCGCCGGTGCGGAATATCGAAACCAGCACGGAGTGGCATACCGTTTCGTGGGAGCATGCAGGCCGGGAGTATTCCGCCACAGCTCGCCATGTTCTGATCAACGCCGGACGCAGCACTGAAGCAGCACTTCTGGGGCAGACCTGGACTCCGCAGCCTGCCGACGAAGGTTCGGTCATCAAGATCAACATGCTGTTGCGCAAACTGCCTCGACTGCGGACGGATTCTGCCTCGGCAGCCGAAGCATTTGCAGGGACTCTGCATCTGAATGAGGGGTACCAGCAGATGCTGGAAGCGTGGCAGCGGGCTCAGGGCGGCGCGGTGCCGGTGCCTCCGCCAGGAGAACTCTACTGTCACACGCTGACAGATCCTTCGATTCTTTCTGCCGAGCTGCAGCAGCGTGGGTTTCACACGATCACACTGTTCGGCCTCGACATGCCATGGCGGGTATTTGAGCGGGACCATGACGCCCGCCGGACTCAGGTACTCCAGCACTATCTGGACGGGATCAGTGCGTTCTGTGAGGAACGCATTGAGGACTG
The DNA here is from genome assembly GCA_023260695.1 of Planctomycetaceae bacterium. Lineage (GTDB taxonomy): Bacteria > Planctomycetota > Planctomycetia > Planctomycetales > Planctomycetaceae > SXXK01. Next base: position 4,539 of record JALQUR010000297.1, on the reverse strand, counting down.
TCTGGCGGTCAATTCTGACGGAAGTCTGTGTGTAGAGGTCATGACACCTCAGGACCTGCAGCGGGAAGCGGGCCTGGACTACGGCAACATCTTTCACAATCAGCTCAGCTGGTTCTTTGCGGAAGCAGCAGATACTGCGGGCAGCTGGGGTGTGGAGACCGCTGTTCGTGGCATCCTGCGGGCTGGCTCATCAGCGCAACGGGGCGGGGCTGTCAGCGGTATTCCGGGCTGGTGTGCAGCACAGAGTGTGCTGCGGCAACACTGACGAGCAGGCCGGAACTGGCGCGATTTCCGGATTCGTTGACGACAGGCAGCCGGCAGAGAGAAGATCGCGAGCTGATCGGTTAGGATCTGTTGCAGCAGGTCCGCTGACACCGCTGTGTCGGGAAGCAGCGCAGAATCCAGATGGAGAAAACAAATGTCTGCAGAAGAGAGTGTATTTCGAGGATGTATTCCGGCATTGATGACGCCCTGCACTGAGGCTGGGGAGCCGCGTTTTGATGCGCTGGTTGCCACAGCAGAGGGGCTGATCAACGCGGGCATGCGTGGGGTTGTTTACTGCGGGTCGATGGGTGACTGGCCACTGCTGACGGACGAACAGCGGCAGCAGGGCGTCGCGCAGCTGACCGCCGCCGGGATTCCTGTGGTTGTGGGCACCGGGGCACAGAATCCGGCACTTGCAGCAGCTCATGCGGCGCACGCGAGGAAAGTGGGTGCAGCCGGTCTGATGGTCATTCCTCGAGTGCTTTCGCGAGGGACATCCGCGGCAGCTCAGCGAGATCATTTTGCCGGCATTCTGAAAGCGGCAGATGGACTTCCCGCAGTGATTTACAACAGCCCGTACTACGGGTTTGAAACGAAGGCAGAGCTGTTCTTTGATCTTCGCAGGGAATTCAGCAATCTGATTGGCTTCAAGGAATTCGGCGGTGCGGATTCGCTCAGTTATGCGGCTGAGTACATTACCAGTGGGGATCCGGATCTGACACTGATGGTTGGTGTCGATACTCAGGTGCTGCATGGTTATGTGAACTGTGGCGCAGCGGGCGCGATCACAGGAGTCGGGAATGCTCTCCCGCGGGAGGTGCTGCGACTGATTCAATTGTGTCAGCGGGCTGCTCAGGGGTGTGCCGAGTCGCGTCGTCTGGCGGCCGAACTGAGTGATGCGCTGATGGTGCTTTCCACCTATGATGAGGGCCCTGATCTGGTGCTTTACTACAAGGCGCTGATGGTTCTGGAGGGGCATTCGGAGTACGCTCACCAGATCAATTCCACAGATCGGCTCAGCGACAGCCAGCGGGAATATCTGCAGCAGCAATGGCAGTTATTCCGTAGGTGGTGGTCGGGCTGGAGTGGGGCAGCAGACGTTGCATGAATGCTTAACGTTGCATGAATGCTTAACGCTGCATGAATGCAGGACGCTGCATGAATGCTGAGTGCGGCAGGGGTGGCAACAGCAGCGGCGTGCGTCAATCAGAGACTGCGAAGGGAAACGACAATGCGACTGATGGTGATCCTGCTGGTCGGGGGAATTCTTGCTGTGTTGACCCAGTCTGTGGCAGCCGATGACGGCATGTTTCCGATGAGTGAACTGTCGCGACTGAATCTGCGGGAACGCGGACTGGATCTGACGGCGGAAGAGTTATTCAATCCGAGTGGAGTCAGTCTGGTGGACGGGATCTGCCGCGTGAACGGCTGCACCGGTTCCTTCGTTTCTGCAAACGGGCTGATCATTACGAATCATCACTGTGCTTTCGGTGCGATCCAGAAAGCGAGTACTCGCGAACGGGATCTGCTGCAGGAAGGATTCCGAGCGGCCAGCCGTGCGGAAGAAATCCCGGCACCGGATTATCAGGTACGGATCACGGAGGATTATCAGGATGTTTCTGAGCAGGTGTTGTCAGTAATCGCTGCAGAGATGAGTTTCCTGGAGAGGACTCGTGCAGTGGATCGTCGCTGCCGTGAACTGGAGCAGGAAGCGGAGAAGCAGCATCCGGGTCTGCGTGCCGAAGTGTCTGAGATGTTTCCGGGGCGAACCTATGTGCTGTTCCTGTACACCTATCTGAAGGACGTGCGTCTGGTATTTGCACCGCCGGTTTCAGTGGGGAATTTCGGGGGTGAGATCGATAACTGGGAGTGGCCAAGGCATACGGGTGACTTCTCATTCATGCGTGCCTACACGGCTCCTGACGGTTCGTCCGCAACCTACGCAGAAGAGAACATCCCTTACCGTCCTCGTCGACATCTGCAGGTGGCTGCGGAAGGAGTTGACGAGGGGGATGCGGTGTTTCTGCTGGGTTATCCGGGGCGCACGTCGCGTCATCGAACTGCTGAGTTTGTGCGTTATGAGCGGGACATCCGTCTGCCGCTGACAGTTGAGCTGTACAGCTGGCAGATTTCCGAGATGGAACGAGCGGCAGCTGAGGATCGGGAAGTTGCCATTCGGGTGGCGTCGCGGATGCGTTCTCTGGCCAATGTCGAAAAACGCTCCCGCGGCCAGGTACTCGGACTCACTCGCGCCGGCATCGTGGAGCAGCGATCTGCTCGCGAAGCAGAATTGCAGAAGTACATCGATGCTGACGCATCGCGCCGGCAGAAGTACGGGACCGTGCTGAGTGAGATCAATGGTGTGTATGCCGAGATGACGGCAGCGGGGCCGTGGGAGATTCACTTCCAGCAGCTGCGGCAGGCCTGTCAGGCAATGTCGTATGGGTTTTATGTTGTTGATGCTGCTGCCGAGCGTGCAAAGGCGGATCTGGAACGTGAAGAGAGTTATCAGGATCGGAACTTTGAGCAGACCAGTGGTCGGATGCTGTTGTCCATCAGGGACTGGAATCGCAGGCTCGACATCACCCTGCTGTCCGGAATTCTGGAGCGTCTGGGTCAGTTTCCTGAGTCACGGAAGATCCCGGCTCTGCAGCGGCTGACAGAGAATGCGTCCCTGATCGGGCAGCATGCAGAGAGTCTGCTGACGGCAACATCCCTGGGTGACGCAGAGTTTGTCAGAGCCTGTCTGGAAAAGAGCTCGGAGGAACTTGCTGCTCTGGATGATCCGTTGCTGCATCTGCTGATTGAGCTCTATCCGCAGTATGTGCAGATGCGAGACCAGCAAAAGGCACAGGATGGACAGCTGGACCGGCTTTACGGATCGCTCCTGGAAGTCAAGGAGCAATTTCTGGCTGAGGCATTCGTTCCGGATGCGAATGCGACACTGCGACTGACAACAGGACGCGTTCGCGGGTATTCCCCGGCGGACGCTGTCATTCGGACTCCGATATCCACGCTGCGTGGAGTGATTGAAAAGACCACCGGAGCGGCTCCGTTCAATACTCCGGATGCGGTACTGAAGGCGTGGCAGGCGGACGATTCCGGTCAATTTCGGCATCCACGGCTGGGGCAGGTTCCCGTAGCAATTCTGTACGACACGGATACCACAGGCGGCAATTCCGGCAGCCCGGTGCTCAACCGGCGGGGAGAGCTGGTGGGGGTGAATTTTGACCGTTGTTTTGAGGCAACGATCAATGATTTTGCCTGGAACACGGACTACAGCCGTTCGATTGGAGTCGACATTCGTTATGTGCTCTGGATTACGTCGCGCGTTTATGGTGCGGGATATCTGCTGCAGGAAATGGGTGTTGATTCAGCCGAGTGAGTGTGCGTTGTGCGGGAATTCTGAGCCTGCTGTTCGGATACAGAAAGAGAGTCCATGATGCGGTCCTGCAGATTGAGTGCAATGGTTTTTGTGATTCTGTCGATGATGTTGTCGGCAGCCGGGTTGTCATCTGCTGCAGAGCCACCACGGGTTCTGAAAGTGGGCGAGAAGCCGGAGAGTGTCTGTCTTGGATTCAACAGCCGGCTGTATGTGACGATGATCAACGGTGAAGAGCCGGGTGATGGTCAGGTTGTCTGCGTCGACGGAGACAGTGTGAGTGAATTCTGCACTGGGTTGAATTCGCCAAAGGGAATTGTCTACGTCGGCGGCGTACTTGTGGTGGCCGACGAAACAACGCTCTGGAAAATTGACTCCAGCGGCAGCAAAACGCCGATCGCTGCCCGTGATAATTTCCCGGAGCCGGTTGAGTTTCTCAATGATGTCGCAGCCAGCGCTGATGGACGCAGTGTTTATGTAGCTGAGATGAGTATTCCAGCACCAATGTTTGATCCGGATGGTGAACGGAAACTGTGGGATCGCGGTGGCGAGAAGGAAGCCAGTCTGCCTCGCAAAGGGCGTGTCTATCGAGTGACTCTGGCAGGGCAGATCACACAGGTGATTGCGCCCGGCGACGAAGCATTGAGGTTTCCGAATGGTGTTGCGGTGGAGGGGCCGGCAGATCAGGAACGTGTGTATGCCGCGGATTTCTTTACAGGAAATATTGTCTGGATGGCCGATGGCAGGCTGCAGGTATTGAAGACAGGGCTGCGTGGGCTTGATGGAATTACTCCGGTGGGTGATGTGTTCTACGGATCCAGCTGGACGCAGGGCAAGGTCTGGAAGATCAGCCGTCGTGACGGTAGCTCGACTGTCCTGCTGGAAGGACTGAC
>JALQUR010000282.1 GCA_023260695.1 Planctomycetaceae bacterium | reverse complement strand
CAGGGTTTCTCTATGAACGAATACGTTATAACCGACCCACATCTGTCGGTGCCGAGATCTGCCCCGCGATGGAAATCGCCGCACGGTCCGTATTCAGAATATTGCCAACCCCCTGACCGCCGCTTGAGGGCGTATTATTGTTCAGTGTACCTTCTGCGTACTCACCGGAAAGCGGGGAGTGCGCCGGCTGACCATAGATCTCGATACCGTTCGTGGCATAGCGAATGTCGGAATACCAGACCGTCGTCCCCGGGACCTCGTTCGTTTCCTGCAGACGAATCTGCAACTGATAGGAGCCGGCAGTCAGACCATTGAACACCAGCGCGGGATCAATCAGATCAGAGATGCCGGCCGCAGGATCCAGCGGGTCAATATTGCTGGAACGAACCCGTACCTGATACGTGCCAATCGTGCCTGCGTTACCCGGCAGGATGACACGAAAACCAGCATCGCGCGGATTTGTCGTGTACATGTCGTCACTGTTGAACTGTGACTTGTCCAGACCGTTTGCTTCTACCAGCGGAGTAGCGCGATAGATCAAGGACGGATCACCGGACTCGTTCAGGCTGCTGTCTGACAGTGCAATGATATTCCCTGTGGAAGAAATCAGCTCGACCACCGTATCCAGAGCATGCGTGGTGCGATCAATGTCGATCCACACTTCGGTCCCGGCTGCGCCAGTAAAACTGTAGACGTCCACGTCGTTCGGACTGTCAATTACGCCATGAACTTCATAGCCCAGTCGCAGTGTTTCGTCGCTCGTGTTGCGAACTGTCGTGGTGCCATCCGCGTTCCGCAGAACATCATCCTGCCGTCCCAGTTCTCCGAGGTATTCAGCAAGACGTGCCGTCGCATTGCTGCCCTGATCCGTCGCATCGACAACCTCGTTCTCAAGATAAACTGCAACGTTACGATCGTGCGCATACTGCGAGATCAGAATGGAGCGCCAATCGCCTGGGGTCCCGGTGGAGGCACCATCATTGTTGGTGTCACTCAGAGGCAGACCATCCAGTCCGAACCCGGCACCAACGGCGTCATCACTCAGCGACGTCAGAATCACCGGGAAGTAAGGCTGCCCGACAATCTGCAGTACGCCGCCAATTCGGTCGTCAATATCCAGTGGTTTTCCGCCAGCAGTGAAACCAGCTGTACCTCCGGCCAGTTTGACGACCAGACTTGAATTCGGAGCACTGGTCAGACGCAGTCCACCGTATGTGTGGAAGTTGGGGATGACAATTTCATCCTGCAATACATGCACGATGTCTGTGTCGTCCCAGACGGTTTCCGTCGTCAACACCTCACCTCGAACAACGATCCCGTTGATCGCGTTCCGTCCCAGCAGATTGCGTACAACCAGCGGACCGCGATTTGCCTCAAATCCGGCGTTGACGTCGATGAGCCCGGTCACGCGACCATAATCGCCCTGCTCGACGGCAACAAAGGAATTCGCGTTGATTGACAGCACAGGACCGTCGTTGTCACGGAACACATTATCAATCAGCACAGGCTGAGCACCGCGAACAAAGATTGTTGCGGAGGAATTCTCGGTGTAACCAAATCGGTCCGCAGGTGCGGTACCCCCGGAACCGTCACGGTTCTGTTCGAAGACACTGTTGCTGATACGCAAGGATGCCTGATGTGCTTCAATGACATTGAAGCCGGCAAAGTCACCACTGGTCGGAATCACATTGCCGCCGAATGTCACCAGCGCATGATCGATGCTCGCGGAAGAACCAGGTGAAAGGTAGATCCCCCCCCAGAGTCCGACACTGCCGACGCGATTCGGAACAGCTTCATTTACACCCTGTGCGTCATCATTGTTGGTATCAAATATGCCTCCGACCCCAAATCGGTCGTCAAGACGTGAAGTAATCACGATCTCCTGACCGGCAACGGCTTCGGCGATGATCTGGGCACCATGACCGACTTCGATCCGAGCGCCTTCCAGCTTGATCACCATGTTCGGATCGATGACCAGACTGGCATCCAGACGAGCCCGGTTTGATTGACCGTACTAAAGTTATCTCAGAGTTAGGGGATGTGCTTTGGAATCTAGCCAACATTGCAGCAGACCAAGGCTTGAAACTAGAGGACATTGCCATCTTTAAC
>JALQUR010000211.1 GCA_023260695.1 Planctomycetaceae bacterium | reverse complement strand
ACTCCAGAACAGTTGTGAGCAGGCCAACGGCTCCGTCAGAACGCAGTCGGGTTTCTTCGAGAGAACGAATGCGGGCACGCAGTTCATTTTCCAGTCGGTAGAGCGCTGCAGCTACCTCCCCCAGTTCGTCCGGGCGATCGGAAACTGCCAGCAGCATGTTTTCGCGGCTGGTGCGGTCGACTTCGCTGTGCATCCGGGATGCCATCAGTCGCAGCGGCCTGATGAATCCATGGACTGCGATGAGCAGACAGGCGATGCTGATCAGCCATGTCGCGATCACAGCCTGTTTCAGAACCGCAGACATACGCGTCTGAGCGGTGATTGAAGTGGCAGGATCAGAAGTCAGCAGCAGGTAGGCCGTAGTCCCGCCACGGTTAATTCGACGGCAGGCTGCCAGCACTGCTCGATCAGTGTCATCCAGCACGATGTAGCGCTGGGATCGTTGCTGCTGAACTGCTGTGCGGACGACTGAGACGATTGTGATATCTTCAACGGGCAGCTGCTGCTCATCCAGAATTCCGTTGTCCTTTCGTTCGAAGAGCCGCAGCGTTTGCCCCTCAAGCAGAGTGCGATTGAGCAGTTCGAGAGTCTGCATTGCTGGATCGGGCTGCTGCAGCCGCAGCGCATATTCTGCCAGTTGCCGTTGCACCATCTGCTCGTGTGCCAGCCGACTCTGTGTTTCCAGACGTACCTGCATTGTCGCTGTCAGCGCGATCAACGCCGGCAGAGAGAGCAGCAGAAAGACTCCAACTGTTCTGCGAAAGAGTTGCGAGCTGGTCAATGACAACAGCAGACACCTGATTCTGCGGTGGACAGTGCATCGGCACCTGTTCAGGGGCTGCCGGAAGGCAGCACGAATCGGATAGTTTATGGCAGCGTCACACGCTTGTCAGTTACCGCAGGGGGAGTCTTAACAATACGGCCGGGAATCCCGCAGCCTGGAGTCATGAATGTTGTGGCCGCGGACTGCAGGAGCTCAGGGCAGAAGCTCCGGAATGGGTGGTGCTGCGGCAAGCTGCTGCGTGAATTCCCGCGGTACACCGGGCACAAGTCGCAGTAAACCGACATCAAACACGGAGTGAATGACGGTGGAAATGAGATGTGGTATGCCCAATGGGGCAGAAGCTGGTTCTCCGGCATCGCGGCTGGAATGCCCGATCACCTGTCCCCCGGGGACACCACCACCAGTCACCAGCAGTGGAGCGATGCGCCCCCAGTGATCGCGGCCGCCTTTGGCATTGATTCTGGGTGTACGGCCCATTTCGCCGCAGGCAACAAGCATTATTTTGTCCTGCTGCCCTCGCGCCTGCACGTCTTCGATGAATGCGGAAAGTGCGTGGTCCAGTGGGTGGCCCATATATCGCATTCCCTCTTCGACGCCAGCATTATTGACGTCGGAGTGCATGTCCCAGACAAAGTTGGTGGTGACAGTCACAAATCCGCAACCTGCTTCACAGAGGCGCCGAGCAAGCAGGAGCAGACGCCCCAGGCTCTGAACGTTGTCCACATAGTTGCGGTGATTGTTCCATTTGCGACTGATGTCATCAGCCGTCAGCAGGCCGGAGGTATCGTAGCGGCGGACGACGTCCGGAGATTCCCGACTGAGATCAAATGCCTGTGCCACTCCACCAGTGATCGTCTCAAACGCCTGCTGGCGAATCGAATCAATTCCGGCGGTCGCCGCAGATTTGTCAAAGGTCCGGCGGAGTCCGTCCAGACGGTCCAGCAGATGCCGACGATCATCGAGACGGCTGCGTTCGAAGGACAGTGTCATGTTCTGCTGTGCTTCGCCGTCCGAGCCCGGGACGAACGGGCGATATGCGTCACCGAGTGTGCCGGCAGACGTGAAGTCGCCAAAATTCTTCACCGCGGGCTGGGCATCCGGCACCACTGCCTGAGGAAACAGAGCGATATTTGTGGGAATTCCCGAGCCGGTTCTGCTGGTCCCGGCTACTCGCGAATAGATCGATCCCAGATTGGCATTCAGCGTGTTTTTTCCCACGATGGGTTTGATATCGTGGTTGCCATCACCCGTCTGAAAGGACCGCACAATGCTGACCTGATCGGCAAGTGCCGCGAGCTTTGGAAAGGTGCCTCCGAAGGTCACACCAGGAATTCGCGTCTGCAGTTCCCCGGTGGCACTCTGGATGCCGACGGGAGCCGTCATCTTGGGGTCGAACGTTTCTGTCTGGCTGGGGCCCCCATGCAGAAACAGAAAGATGACCGAGCGATCCTTGAGGACGGATTGTGCTGCTGGTGATGTTTCGCCGCCTGCCGCTGCATTCAGCAGACCGGTCAGGCTGAGTCCACCCAGACCGAGCGAACCTGCAGTCAGGAAATTCCGCCGTCCGAGTCGTGGATCGTGATCTGCAAATGTAAGCATGCTGGTCCGTGTCCTGTATGGCGGTGTATCGCGGCAGTTAATTGTGGCTGCATTGCGTTTACGGGCTGCATTGCGTTTTGTGGCTGCCGGCGGGGCGGCAGTGGAATTTCAGGCGGGTGGTTGACTTTGTGCTGATCTGCAATGAAGCAATACCGATCAAGAATACCGCAGACCAGCAGGCGGAATGAAGAGGAATCCGGCAGGTTATGTTTTGCAGGCGGCGGCAGGGCCTGCGGGGCGTCGGGTCGGTGCCGCCTCCGTACTGCAGCAGGAATCAGCCCGAGTAACAGGCTGATTCCCTGGTCGGCAGTTCCACAACTTACTTTCCTGCTGCGTCAGTTGCGGCTTTCTTTTCCTGAGCTTCGGAGAGTTCCGGGTTTGGTGTGGCGTCGAGTTCCACTTCACCGCGGATCCAGTGGATGGCCTGAGTGATCGACTCGAGATAACGCTCGTCAGCCCATGAGGTTTCGTTATGTCCGAGGTTATTGAAGTAGACACGCCCTTCACCGTAATTCTTGATCCAGCAGACGGGAACATGGTACGGATGTGAAGGTTCGCACTTCGCCATGTTCAGACTCATCAGCACGCGAACTTTCTGCGGCTGCCAGTTCTTGTACTGGTAGATCTCATCACGAATCTGAAACTCTTCACCAAAGGGCTTCATCAGTGGACTGGATGGTTCGTGAACAGAGATGGTGACGGTGTTGCCGGCGTTCCACGGGTGGCCATTGAACGTTCCGCCGACCATATCCCAGTAGGGTTCATAATCGCCGTAGGTGTCAGCGGCGGAGTGGAACCCAAGGAAGCCATGGCCTTTGGCCTTCAGCCATTCTCCGAAGAAGTACTGTCGATCTGCTTCTGCAATCGGAAGGGCACCTGTGGTGTAGAACATGACGATGTCATAATTCTGCAGATTCTCTTTCGTAAAGTCAGCGGCCACATCCTGTGTACAGTCGACCTGAAAAAGTCCGGTTTTCTGGCCCAGCTGGATCATGGCGATTTCAGACGGAGCAAGTTTATCGGCCGGGCGACGCACGCTGCCATGGACGAATCCTGCACTCTGAGTGACCATCAGGACGCGCGATCTGGCCTTTTCTGCAGCGGAAATATCTGTGATGACGGACAGACTGCAGAGGATTGTCAGCAGCAGACGAAAACGAACAGTGAACATTGAGTTTCTCCGGGAGTGATCTGGCAGGCTGGACTCAGGATGACTTGTTGAAGCGAAATTGTGGTCCTTCAGCAGGAAAATTTCCAGAGTACAGCTGCTCGCCCCGGTACGGGTTGCTGGAAATCTGTGTGTGCTCACGCTGCAGACATCTGCTGTCGCAATCGTTGACTGCTGACTGAAACGAGGGGTTGCATCGAGTGCACGAGGTGTTTTGGCTTGTGAGTCAGTCGAGGTGCGGAGTAGAATTAGAACTGGTCATCCGAATGACTGGCGGTCGTTTTCGGGCTGCATTGCTGCCGATTGCAGTCGTTTAAATGGCATCTGGAAAGTTCCGGGAACTGTATCGCGGGTGTCTCTGATTGATCGGAGTTGTTCATGCCGAATCAGAAACCATGTCCCAGCAGTGGGTACTGTCCACCGCATCCGCGGATTTCGCGACGCACTGCGGTGCAGGCAGGGGTTATCGGTCTGCCTGGTCTGAGCCAGCATCTGCTGCCGCAGCTTGCCGCAGGCGCCGCCGCAGCAGCTCCGATTCGTTCCTGTATTTATGTATTTCTGTCCGGAGGACTGGGGCAGCACGACAGCTTCGACATGAAGCCTGAAGCTCCGGCTGAGATACGTGGCGAGTTCAACCCGATTCCGACAGCAACTCCGGGGATCCAGATCTGCGAGCATCTGCCGGAACTGTCTCGGCGCAGCAACCTCTGGTCACTCTGCCGTTCGCTCAGTCATTCCTCCAATGAGCATTCAGCGGGTCACCACATCATGCTCACGGGGCGTTCGGATCTGCCGCCTGGATTCAATCCCTCGGCTCCGCGTCCTCAGGACTGGCCTTCAATCGCAGCAATTGCTCGAGAACTCACCGAAGCACGCAACAATCTGCCGGCGGCGGCAGTACTTCCGGAGCAGCTGGTGCACTATTCCGGGCGTGTCATTCCAGGGCAGTATGCTGGAATCATGGGGGCTCGCCGCGATCCCTGGTTCATTGACGCCTCTACATTTCATTCCACTTCCTACGGAGCGTTTCCGGAGTTTGGTTTTGATCATCAGGACCGCGGGAAACCGGATCCGCGATCGTTTGCTGCTCCAAGCCTGCAGTTATCGCACGGAGTCACGCACCCGCAGCTCAATCGCCGCCTGCAGCTGCTGCAGGAACTCGAACAGCAAAGTCGGACTCTGGAGAATGCAGCCGCGGTAAATGGCTTTGACCGCTATCGCGAAGGTGCAATATCGCTGCTGACGGGAAGTCGAGTGCGTGAAGCACTGGATGTCACGCGGGCGGATGATGCGGTGCAGGACCGATACGGAAGGAATTCCTTCGGCTGGTCTCTGCTGATGGCTCGCCGGCTTGTGGAAGCAGGTGTCAATCTGGTGCAGGTCAACCTCGGTAATGATGAAACATGGGACACGCACGGGAATGCCTTTCCTCATCTGCGTGAAAAGCTGTTTCCACCGACGGATCGCGGATTGAGTGCACTGCTGGACGATCTCGCAGAAACCGGACAACTGGAACATACTCTGGTGGTGGTGGCCGGCGAATTCGGAAGGACTCCAAAGATCTCCCTGTTGCCCAGTCACTACAAGGCTCCGGGGCGGGATCACTGGGGGGCTCTGCAGAGCGTCCTGCTGGCTGGCGGTGGAGTTCAGGGGGGCCGGGTCATCGGCAGTTCTGATGACATCGGTGCTTATCCGGAGACGGATCCTCAGAGTCCGGAGAATCTTGCCGCAACGATCTACCAGTCACTGCAGATCCCGGCAGACGCCGTCTGGAAAGACGAAGTTGGTCGTCCGCACCATGTGTACCGAGCCGATCCGATACCGGGGCTCAGCTGACATCGGCCGATTTGGCCGAAACAGGGGCGCCTCCTTTCCCTGTGGGCTCCCGCTGCACGATTCGAGTTCAGACTTCTTCCTGACCGCTCGAATTCGCGGAGCTGATGGTCAGGCAGGGCTTGTCGGAATCCGGCTGCAGTCGAGATACTCCGTCTGAGCAGATCCGCCTTCAGAGGTGGCTCGGTTTTCCGGGGTTGGCTCGGTTTTCCTCCGTGGTGATGAATCTGCGGCGACCGCGCGGACACTGCCCCTGCCTGGAATGGACGGCGCAGAATTCAGGTGATCAGGAAAGAGAAAGCGAACGCTATGGCTGTGGCTCGTGTTGTCAGCATCCTGAGAGACGGGGAACCGGAGAGCAAAGTGACTGCCCGGGGCTGGGTTCGTACTCGGCGGGATTCCCGCAACGGTTTTTCGTTCATCGAACTGAATGACGGCAGTTGTCTGCGGAATCTGCAGGTCGTTGTTGATGCTGCGGTGGAAGGCTACGAGCAGACCATACGCCAGGTTACCACGGGTTCCAGCGTCAGCGTTGTGGGTGTACTGAAGGAGTCGCCTGGAAAGGGGCAGCGGGTCGAACTGCATGCTGAATCTCTGCAGCTGATTGGCACAGCGGATCCGGCTGAGTATCCGCTGCAGAAGAAGGGACACAGCATGGAATTTCTGCGGGACATTGCGCACCTGCGTCCGCGTACCAATACGTTTGGAGCAGTGGCTCGAGTTCGCAATCAGATCTGCTGGTCAATTCACTCCTTCTTCCAGAAACGCGGGTTTCTGTACCTGAACAGTCCCATCATCACAACCTCCGACTGCGAAGGCGCCGGGGAGATGTTCCAGGTGACGACACTTGATCTGAGCATGCTTGCGCAACGACAGGTTGATCAGATCAACTGGAAATACGACTTCTTTGGAAAGCCGGCGTCACTCACGGTGAGCGGTCAGCTGGAGGCAGAAACGTATGCAACTTCGGTGGGGGACTGCTACACGTTCGGCCCCACTTTTCGTGCCGAGAACAGTAACACCTCACGACATCTTGCGGAGTTCTGGATGGTGGAGCCGGAGATGCCGTTCTATGAACTCACTGACAACATGGATCTGGCTGAAGAGTTCATTCGCAGCATTGTGAATGACGTTCTGGAACACTGTGCTGAGGACATGGAGTTCTTTGCTCAGCGAATTGACAAGGGGGTAATGGCCCGGCTGGAGACGATTCGCAGCAGGCAATTCATGCGGGTTCCCTACACGGATGCTGTCGAGATCATTCTGCAGAGCGGACGGGATTTTGAGTACCCTGTGCAATGGGGCAGTGATCTGCAGACAGAGCATGAGCGTTTTCTGACAGAAGAGCACTTCCGGCAGCCAGTCATTCTGTATGACTACCCGCGAACTCTGAAGCCGTTCTACATGCGTTGCAATGACGACGGACGGACTGTGCGAGCAATGGATGTGCTGGTTGCCGGGGTCGGCGAGATCATCGGTGGCAGCCAGCGTGAGGAGCGTCTGGATGTCCTCGAACAGCGGATGCTCGAATGTGGGCTGGATCCTGCTGATTACTGGTGGTACACGGATCTGCGTCGCTACGGTACTGTCCCTCATTCCGGTTTCGGACTGGGGCTGGAGCGTGCCGTTCTGCTCATCACCGGAATGGCGAATATCCGTGATGTGATTCCGTTTCCACGCACGCCGGGCCATGCCGAATTCTGAACGCAGTAAGGCTGCCACGTGTGCGGAGCAAGGCACTGCGAACGGTCACTGCGAACGGTTACTGATGCAACAAGGGCTCAGACAGATCCGAAGATGCCGGACAGGTTCAGCCTGCTGCAGCCAACAGATCAGAGCCGCCGCTGATTGGCTGGCAGGGGAACGGAAATCCAGCGAACGGGCGTGACCGGTACGGATGAATCAACAACGTTAAGTCGATCATCGCGACCACGTGGAAGACGTCCGGGTGGAAGTACTTCACTCAGCTGGCTGCGGGTCACAGGTACTCTGGAGCTTTGTGGCGTTGCTGGTTCAGGGGCCTTGACTTCAGAATTGTCCTCGTCGGCTGATGCTTCCGGGGGAGTCGTTTCAGCCGAAGATTCTTCAAGCAGTTCCGGCACTGGCGGCTTGTTGGAAGTTGATGTCTGGTCGTCAATGGGCGGGAAGTCTGCAGCATCAAATGCCGGATCTGAGCTGCCTGGTGCAAACGTGGATGGTGGCAGATCATCAAACGTGGCGGCGCCACCAGAATCTGCCGGAGCGGCAGGATCACCCACAGCAGGCAGGCGGCTTCCTGCTGTGTCATCATACGGGATATCAACGGCGTCGCCACCAGTGGCAGGAGCCGCAAACTTATCATCAATCTGCGGTTTCAGAGTGCTGCTGTCAGCGCCGTTGCTGCCCTGAGCACCGCAGGCTGACTGGCAGGGATTACAGGCCTGAGGTACGCAGCAGGCGTTGTTACCCCAGACAGGTGTCATCAGTCGTGGCCCGAATGCATAGCCGGCGTAGTAGGGCACGGCGGACGGGACTGCGTAGCCCCCGGGAGCACATGGGCCCGCCCAGCCCTGCATACCGTAGAAGCCCGGCATCAGCCACCACAGGCAGGCCTGTGCGGGAGCAGCAGAACTGAGGAAACTGAGCAGAGTCAGAGCGACCACAAGAGTCCGTGTCTGCAGGTATCGAGTCATCGGTGAACCCATCTTCGTATGTGAAGTCGTGACTTGCGGTGAAGTTGTCTGCGGGAATGCTGTGCCAGTGGTCATTGTGACCTGATGGCAGGCAGCTGCACGGACTTGCACGCCGGTTACCGGGCAGCGGAGTTGCCTGCTGAGCTCGCAGAGCTTTCCTGAAAGGCGACAGACGAACGTCCGCCACGGATAATCTGAGGCTGAACAAATATTAACTGCAACAAATCTGAACTGCAGAACAGTACGCCGTGAACCGAGCATGCAGTGCAACCGTTACAGGATTGCTGAGTGTGCTGTTCGATCAGGCTGAACTATCCTCCGCAAACTTCCCTTTTATCCAGCAAAAGCCTCAGTTGTCAACAATGCGGTATTGGAATGGGTGCAATCTGCGGTAAGGATTGGGACCGCTGACGATAAATGAGGGTTTATTCAGCGGCTCCGCTGTTCACTCTGAATAATAAACGTCGCACGAAAATGGGAAATTCTGAGTCTGGCAAACGCTGAAAATTGTACACTCCCGCAGGGCTGACCTGCGACGGAATGCAAGGCAGGTGGCCATATCTGAAATCTTGCGTTTTTGATCCAGTTTGATGGCCGCGCAGCATTGACTCCTGCTGGCGTTGTTCAGGCGGTTGGAATGATTACTGAAGAAAAACAAATCCTGGTTGTCGAGGATGAGCCAAGTCTGCTCCGCAGTATCTCAACTGCGATCTGCGAAGTCGGGTTGACCAGCTGCACAGCCGGCAGTCTTTCCGAGGCAACAGAAGCGGTTGCTTGCAATCCGGGAATGATCATTCTGGATCGCATGTTGCCTGACGGAGACGGTGTCACCTGGCTTCGATCACTCCGCCAGAGCGGAAATCAGGTGCCTGTACTCATTCTGACTGCTCGAGATGCCGTTGAAGATCGGGTGGACGGTCTTGATTCGGGTGCAGACGACTATCTGGTCAAGCCATTTGCGCTGGAAGAACTTCTGGCGAGGGTGCATGCTCTGAGTCGTCGCACTGCCGAGCCGACAGTGATTGAAATTGAGGCTGCAGATCTGCGCCTGAATCTTGTCACGCGAGAGGTATACCGTCGCGGCCGGTCAATTGAGTTATCACTGCGGCAGTTTGAATTGCTGGCGTGCCTGATGCAGCGCTCACCGGCTGCTGTGTCACGTGAGGCAATTGCTGAGCTGGTCTGGAAGGATGCCGCTGCGGTTGGATCCAATGTGATTGAAGTTCAGGTCAATCTGCTGCGGAAAAAGCTGCATCGGGATGGGCTTCCTCGAGTACTGCATACGGTTCGTGGCATCGGCTATCATGTGGAGCTGCGTGAATGATTCCGCTGACGATGAGAATGCGGCTGACGCTCTGGTTTGCAGGGCTGGCATGTCTGCTGTTGCTCATCATGTGTGCTGCGTTGGTGTTCCAGGCCAGAACATCTCTGTTTGCTCGCACACTTTCCGAACTTGTGGAAGAGCTGGGAGAAATTGAACGAGAGATCGAACAGCACGAGACACTGAGCGAGATGCTTGCCGGAGTTCGTCCTCGATTTCGACTGCATGGTGTGAAGAACAGTACAGAGACGGTCAACTACGAGTTTCTGGTGTTTGATGCGGAAGGAACGGCAGTGTTCCTGAGTGATCGAGCTGACGCGGCGATGATTTCGCAATTGCGGGAGCTGGGCGAGCCCTCTGGCGGTCAATTGCTGTGGCTGCATGTCGCTGGTGGTGGCGAGTTTGTGGCCAGTTTCAAGACAACTACAACGGCATATGGAACACTTCACCTTTATGCTGTCACCACCCCCATTCGACTTTGGCGAGATGTCGGCAAACTGAATGGAATCATGCTCTCAGCATTGCCAGTCAGCCTTATTCTGGCGGTGTTCATTGGCCACTGGATTGCCGGGCTGGCAATCCAGCCCATTCGCCAGCTGGCCGCAGAAGCGGCAGAGTTATCGATTGATTCCCTGCACAGACGTGTCAGCGTCAGAAGGACTCATGATGAGATCGGCCAGCTGTCGCAGAGTCTGAACAACCTGATCTCGGGGCTGCAGAGTGCGGTTGCGGAGATTCGTCGATTCACTGCGGATGCATCACATGAGCTGCGAACTCCGCTGGCAGTTATTCGGCTCGAAGCAGAACTGGCCTTGAGCAGACAACGCAGCGTGGAAGATTATCGCAAGGCTCTGCAGGTGATCGTTGCTGAGACGGAGCGTCTGAGTGATCTGGCAGGTCATATGCTGGACCTGGCCCGCTGCGACGGCGGCGTTACAATGCTCTCGCATGAAATTGTCGATCTGCGTCAGGTTCTGGACAGTGAAATCAGACGACTTGGCAGTCTGACCGCACAGAAGAATCTTGCACTGCAGGTCACCATTGACTGCGGCGCCACCTCAGTCAATGGTGACCGCCTGCGGGTGCAGATGGTCATTGCAAATCTGCTGAGCAACGCCGTGAAGTACTCTCCGGACGGCGGAACGATCAGCGTCACCTGTGAGCAGCGTGACGGGTTTGTGGAAATGGCGGTGCAGGATTGTGGCCCGGGAATCGCTGCGAAGCACCTCCCGCGTCTTTTTGATCGTTTCTATCGCGTTGATGCGTCGCGGAATTCAGCAACAGGGGGGACGGGACTGGGCCTGTCGATCGTCAAAGCGGTGGTGAACAGCATGAATGGAAGCGTTGCTGTGCACAGCGAGGTGGGAAAAGGCAGCACATTTCGACTCAGACTGCCGCTGGTCACGGTGGATTCGATGGCAACTGCGGATCAAAGTCAGCAGGCGTAGGCGATCAGGCGTTTCAGGTTCGAATGCTCGAATGGGAAGATTGCGTCGTTCGGCGGGGACGGGCAGTGGTGTGTGATGGGGGTGTCCAGGGGGGGCTGAGCGGCTGATTCTGCCGAAAACGTCGGTCTGCAATGGAACGCCGACTGCTTGCGGCTGAATGCAGATATTGAGTTCAACATTGATTTAGCAATTCTCCCTCATTCTGCTGAGCAGGCGTCTTTGCGTTCGCCGAAAACACGGTAGTCTCCATGCGGAGCATTGCCTGCTGTGCTACAGAGAGCACGCGGCGTTCACCGGCTGACACACGCATTGTCCGGGCGTTTTCAGCTGCATCGCGATCAGAGAAAGCATGGATTGTTTTCGAGGGGAATTCTTGCATGACCGGGATGTCTGTCACTTCTGCTGACTACAGTCGTTCCGCTGGGACTTCTGTCAACGTTCGAGGTGAGCACACTTCGTCGGCAACGGCTGAACAGACGGACAAGAGTACTGCCAGTGCAAAGAAGAGTCGGATGAGCGTGCAGCGAAACCGCGTTTCGCTCTGGCATGGCCTCGATGCCGGCGGAATGGTGTCACTGCTCCGACTGCGTCCGGAGCTGAACCTCCGCAATGCAGACAGACTGCTGGGCGGGGTGTTGATGAGTGGAGCGAACAGTCTGCTGAATGCGGTTTCTTCGCTGATCTATGGACGTCGTGTTGCCGCGCAGAAACTGAATCGTCCGCCGCTGTTTATTCTTGGTCATTGGCGCAGCGGCACGACAATGCTGCACAATCTGCTGACTCTGAATCCGGAACTGGGTTTTCTGAACCTGTATCAGTGCCTGAACCCCGGACATTTTCTGCTCACCGAAAAAGTAATTGCGCCGTTGACGGAGTGGATGCTGTCTTCAACGCGGCCCATGGACAATATGCCTTTGTCATGGAGTCTTCCGCAGGAAGATGAAATGGGGCTTTGTGTTTCCACACTGCTTTCTCCCTACATCATGATCGCATTTCAGGATCGGATGGACGTCTATGAGCGTTTCTTTGATCCTCGTGACATGACACCGAAGGAGCAACAGGTCTGGAAGTCGGCACTGCTGTCGCTCCTGCAGAAGTTTGCTCTCCGCTCAGATCAGACCCCTGTGATGAAGTCGCCAACGCACACTTTTCGTGTGCCTACGCTGATGGAAATGTTTCCTCAGGCGAAGTTCGTCTACATTCATCGCAATCCACGAGACGTCATTCGTTCCACAGTACGGTTGCGGGAAGTGCTGTTTACGGAAAACAGTATTGGTCCATTGCATCCTGAATGCTGGCTTGGTCAGACGGTAGACGTGTATGAACGCTGCATCCGCAGCTATGAAAACGCCAAGCACCTGATTCCTGGCAAGCAGCTTGTTGAGATTGGTTTTGAGGATCTGGAGGCAAACCCCGGAGAGGTCGTACATCGCATTCACCGCGAGCTGGACCTTGGTGGATGGGAAAAGACCAGGCCACTGCTGACCAGGGCGCTCGCAGAGTTTGCTGATTACCGTAAGAATTCATTTCGTCCGGATGCGGAAATGGACAGTCTTGTCAGAACTCGGCTGGCCTGGGTCTGTGAGCTGTACGGTTATGATGTGAACAAGGCACGAGTGGCCTGAATCGTGAAGCAGCGAATCTTCGAGCGTGTGCTGCGGAGTTCGTGGTGGAGGCTTTCCGGTAAAGCTGTTCAGGTGAAGGGCTGCGCAGGGAACGCTGATTGTTGCCGCCACTGGAGAGCCGTAGCAGCAGGCGTGGTTTATTGCGGGGGCGGTCAGCAGTCCGGAGGTGTTCATTTCCACGCCGGTGGACGCTACCGGACTGCAGTCAGCGGCACTGCCTGAAAGCTCATTCGTGGTTGCCAATCCGCCACAGGGATTTGTGTGTGCGAATCAGCAGCGAGCCTGCGGCGGGGATAATCGATGAGTTGGAAGATTCGCCGAGTGAATTGACAGCGACAAGTTCGAATGTCGGTTCCGCTCGAAACACAAAGCAGTCACCGCTCTGATTAATGCTGTAGCACAGGCCGTTGGCCAGCAGGACAGACGACCAGTTGGCGTTGTTGTCCCCGGGGCCGTTCAGCCGTTGTTCCCAGACAGTCCGTCCGGTTTCAGCTTCAATGCACTGAGCGATTCCCTGAGCATCGTGAATGTAGAAGTGGCCGTCGCGATAAACGGCTGAGCCGATTCGCTGGCGGGTACGAGGATTCCTCCACAGTCGCGAAGCAGTGACATCTCCATTGCCGGTGGCTGGCACCGCGACGGTCATTCCATTGTAGCCCCCCATGGCGACAACGTTGCTGCCGAAAGCCACGGGAGAAGTGTAGCACAGAGCATTGGTTCCCTCGCAGAACCACAGCTGACTGCCGGTCTCCGGATTGAAGGAGCGAATGCAGAAAGGCAGGCTGACGATGAGCTGACTTCGATCTGCGGTGCTGGTAAACAGCGGAGTGCTCCAGGAACCGGTGTAGTCTGCGGACTGGAATTTTGCTTCTGCCGTTCCCTCGCGATTGAGTGGTTCTTCATGTTTCCAGACGAGTTCTCCGGAGGTGACGTCGAACGCCATGACAGCGGAGTTTTCCCCCGGGCCAAAGTTCAGGTAGCACAGCCTGCCCCGGATGACCGGAGATGTTCCGTACCCCCAGATGTGCCGCTGCGGACTGGTGTCCGTTTTCCAGATCAGGTTTCCATTCATATCACAGCAATGCAGTCCTGCTGCGCCGAACCAGGCAACTACATGGGTGCCGTCTGTGGCAGCTGACGAAGAACAAAGAGGGTTGGTGTTGTGAGTCGGATCAGGATCCGTCCACTGAACCCTGTACTCCCACAACTGTTTTCCGGTGCTGAGTTCAAAGCAGATCAGACTGCGATTGTTTTGCTGTTGTGGCTGCGTCAGGAAGATGCGGTCATCCCAGACGACGGGGGTTGAGTTGCCGGGTTCCGGCAGGGCGGTCTTCCAGACGATGCCTGACTCTGTGGACCAGGTTGCTGGCAGGTCTGTCGCTGCTGAGATGCCATCACCTGCGGGGCCGCGCCATTCAGGCCAGTTGTCTGCTGTGAGTGCTGTAGCAGGAACAACCATGAGTGTAATGCAGAGCAGGATTCGCATGGCCATCTCCGACATCCGCGGCAGCGGCGTTCTGTTCTTGTGGGTTTTCTGAAATCGGTTGAGTTGTGTGGAGCAGTTCCGGCACTGCCGAGGTGTTCAGTGCAGCGTGTGCAGTTTCCACAACTGCTGAAACTGTTCACTTTCATCCAGCAGCAGCGACTCTTCGCGACACCACGGGGAGAATCCATCGAAGTCTGTATCGGTGGGGTCTCGCAGTGCTGCAATGAAGTCTGACCAGCTGGTATATCTGCAGGCTTCAACTTCGGCCGGATCAAGTACCGGTGTCTGTTCGCTCCAGCAGACGTAAACGGGGCAGATTTCATTTTCCACGACGCCCAGATGTTCCGCTCGATAGCGGTAGTCCGGAAGTACTTCAAAGATTTGCGTCGGCTGCAGTCGGAGTTCCTGTTTCAGTCGTCGCCCGACAGCAGCCAGCGACGACTCTTCCGGCTGAGGATGTCCACAGCAGGAGTTGGACCACACCAGCGGCCATGTTTTTTTTGTCCGGCTGCGCTGCTGCAGGAGCAGTTCTCCGCGCTGATTGAAAACAAAGCACGAGAACGCTCTGTGCAGCGGCGTGTCGCCTGTGTGAACCAGCGCTTTGGGACAGGTTCCGATAGCTGTGTTGGATTCGTCCACCAGGACAACAAGTTCTTCAGTCGGCACGTCAGTTTCTTCGCTGGGCAGATCTGTGGGCAAGTTGGCTGTTTCCTGCTGCCGTGAGTGTCGGCAGTCGACAAACAGACTGGTCTGGTTCCGCAGACAGGTCTTATTTCTGCTTGTCAGCAGACGGTCGGCTGCTGGTTTTATCTGCCGTTGGGAAATCATCCGGAATGGGAAGTGTCACCTGACCAGTGGCAGCCCATTCTGTCCCGCGCAGGAGCGTGGTGATGAACCCGACGCATTCCTGGGAGTATTCCGCATGGCCCATTGGCGTATGGAACACACGACCTTTCTTCCAGTTGATGGTCATGATCATGGGTTCATGTCGTCCTGTTGCGGATGATTCTGCGGTGGCGATGACGTGCATGTTCTGAGCGGGTCCACGCAGACGATCGTAAAGTTCATCCTTTGCATGCAGCCATTCAGCCGGCATTCCTGCCACGATGGGGTGCTCGCGATCCCGCACGATGATCGGAAACTCATGCTGAGCACCGTGGCTTCCACCGCGGCCAGGACTTTTGTCAACGGTCAGTTTTCCCTCGCTGGAATAGTAAACGTAGGGCCCATCTTTTTCGGTGCGTCCACCCCAGCCACCGAGCCCGATCATTTCGTTGTAGGCCGGCCACTCGGGGAAGGAGTTGTTGGCAGCGTGGATCACGACAAATCCGCCGCCGCCAGCGACGTATTCTTCGAAGTCCTTCTGAGTGGCTTCCGGCCACGCTGCAGCTCCATGACCGAAGTTGCTGAGTACAGCGGAATAATCACTGAAAGCGGGGCGGAAGTTCGGGTCGGTACCCTGGGGGGCTGCGGTAGCGACATCAACCCGGAAACGCCCCGATTCCTCCAGCCACGACTTCATCATTCTTGTTGTCTGCGGCCAGACTCCATGATTGTTCTGACCATCCACGATCAGGATCCGCAGCGGTTCTGCCGCCATCAGTGTGGAGCAGGCCGAAAACAGAATTGTCAGGACCAGCATGCGAGCGGAGATTCGAAAGCAGGGGGGAGCCATCTGGAAACCTTTCAGACGAATGCTGCATGCCGGCCATGCCGGTGCTGCAGCGGAAGTTATTCAGATTCAGCATCACGCATTGCAATGACCCGGTTTGACTGCCGGTGTATGCGGTCTGCCCTTTGAAATGAAGTGTGATGCTGTTTATTCGAAAGATGCTGCTTCAGCAGCAACTCTGGTGTTCGAGGCTGGGTGACAGCTGGACATTCGTCGGGAACATCGCTGTTCAGACTGGGAACATCGCTGTTCAGAAATGTTCAGCAATGTTCAGAAACGTTCAGAGGTGATCGGTTGCCGGTTGTCATCCGAACCGCTGCGAGGAGCCGTGCAGACCGCTCGGCAGGAGCCGGGAAAACCGCTCGCCAGGAGCCGGGAAAACCGCTCGCCAGAAGCCGGCAAAACCGCTTGGAAGAAGCTGCTGCTGAACGAAGCTGAGGCGTTTTGGCGGACAACTGAGTCTGGATGACAGCGACGTCAGGATTGTAGTGCATGTCCACGGTACGGTGACAGTGTCAGCAGCGAGTTTTCCGCGAACATTGCACTGCGTCTGTTTGGACAATCCGGATGGTGGCAAGCAGCGGCAGGAATCGCTAAGAATGGTGGCTTCGGATGCATCCGTACTGTTGCACTGCACTGCTTCCGGGACCTCATTGCGTGCGGTTTCCTGTTTTTTCATGCCAGCTGGAATTGAGTCTGAACAGATGAGACGGCAGAAACTGAATCTTCTCCCTGTGTTACTGGTTTACTGGTGCGCTGCCAGCTGGGTCGCCGCTGCGGATGAGCAGGCTTCAGGTCCGCTGAGTCACGCCGACCTGAGTGTCTACCCTGATGAAGCCGGGAAACTGCAGCCTATTCGAACTCCGCTCGACTGGGAGCAGCGGCGGCAGCAGATACTGGCAGGCATGCAGGAAGCGATGGGGCCGCTTCCGGACCGCCGCGTTGGAGCAGATTTTGCTGTCGAGATTCTGCAGGATGAACGAACAGGTGGTGTGCGGCGATTGTTTCTGACGATTCGCGGTGAGGATGGTGATCGCATTCCGCTCGATCTGTACCTGCCGGCTGCGATTGCAGATGCAGTGGACGCGAAGTCATTGCAGTCGGCGGACAGTGCGGTACAGATTGCAGCGGTTCTGGCGCTGCATCCGACGGGGATGGATGGTCGCCGGATTGTTGCTGGTGAAGGCGGTCGCCCGGGGCGGCAGTACGGCCTTGAGCTGGCGCAGCGCGGCTATGTTGTGGCGGCTCCTGATTATCCGTCATTCGGAGCCCTGGCTGACTATGATTTTGCAGCGGACGATTATGTTTCGGGGACGATGAAGGCCATCGTGAATCATCGTCGTTGTACCGATTTTCTTGTTGCGCTGGGTTTTGTTGACGGTGAGCGGTTGGGTGTCATCGGGCATTCTCTGGGTGGTCATAATGCGATTTTTCAGGCAGTCTTTGATGAGCGTCTGAAAGTGATCGTTTCCAGTTGCGGCTGGTGTCCGTTTGCAGATTATTACGAGGGAAAGATTGCCGGCTGGACGAGTGATCGGTACATGCCACTGCTGCGGACAAAGTACGACCTGGATGTGTCCCGGGTGCCATTTGATTTTTATGAGCTGGTTGCTGCGCTGGCCCCGCGGACATTCGTTTCGGTGTCTCCGGAGGAGGACAGTAACTTTTCTGTGGCCGGCGTGAGGAAGGCGATCCCGGCAGCCGGCAGCGTGTATTCCCTGCTGGATGCTCGGGAAAAGCTGATCCTGATGACTCCGGACTGTGATCATAATTTTCCTGCTGACGTGCGAATGCAGGTTTACGAGATCATGGACAAGACGCTCCAGCACAAGCCGGATGCATTCGAACCCGACTATTCGCTCGAACTGCCCCGCATCGCCGCGACAGCCCCGACTGCAGCTCTGCAGACATTTGAGGTGCTCCCGGAATTTGAGTTGCAGCAGACGGCAGCGGAGCCACTGGTCGCAGACCCGATTGCGATGGCATGGGATGCGGATGGTCAGCTGTTTGTGGTGGAGATGCGAGACTATTCGGAGCAGGACAAGGAATCGCTGGGGGTGATTCGTCGACTCACCGACAGTGACGGTGACGGGAATTTTGATCAGTCACAGATCTTTGCTGATCAGCTCAGCTGGCCCACAGCGGTCATTGCCGCCAACGGCGGGGTCTTTGTTGGGGCACCTCCGGAAATCTGGTTTCTGAAGGATGCTGACGGGGATGGTGTGGCCGAAGTGCGGGAGCATGTCTTCAGTGGTTTCAGCCGCAGCAATGTGCAGGGGATGATGAACAGTTTTCACTGGGGGCCGGACAATCGCATTTACGGCTCATCCAGCACAACAGGTGCCACGATTCGCTGTGTGCGGCATCCGGAGCGTCCGGCGGTGACGCTGCAGCGGCAGGATTTTTCCTTTGATCCGGTCACACTGGAACTTCGGGCTGAGACTGGTGGCGGGCAGCACGGGATGAGTTTTGATGACTGGGGTCGCAGGTTCGTCAGTGCCAACAGCGATCATGCTCAGAGTATTGTCTACGACACCCGCTACCTGGCACGCGGGGCGACGGCGAATGCGGCGGCAGCACGAGTCAGCATCGCTGTCGATGGCGGTCAGGCTCCGGTGTTTCGCATCAGCCCGGTGGAACCATGGCGAATTGTACGAACACGACTGCGAGCATCCGGGCTGGTCCGCGGAATTGTTGAGGGCGGAGGACGTCCGGCCGGTTACTTCACTGGCGCGACGGGGATCACTGTCTATCGTGGCGATGCATGGCCGGAGGAACTGCGAGGTACGATTGTTGTTGGTGATGTGGGCAGCAATATCGTGCACCGCAAACGACTCACGCCGCAGGGGGTGACATGGAAAGCGGAGCGGATGGACGAGGGACGTGAACTGGTGGCTTCGAATGATATCTGGTTCCGACCGGCACAGTTTTCCAATGCCCCGGATGGTTGTCTGCACATTCTGGACATGTATCGGGAAGTGATTGAGCATCCGGCCAGTCTGCCGCCGGACATCAAACGCCATCTGGATCTCACCAGCGGTCGGGATCGTGGTCGTCTGTACCGGCTCGCGCCCAAAGGGCACACACCGCGACCTGCTCCACGTCTGAGTGAGGCTTCTGCGGCTGAGCTGGCTGGCCTGCTGGAGCATCCGAACGCGTGGCACCGGGAGACCGCCTGCCGCCTGCTGTTTGAACGGCAGGCGAAGGAAGTCACAGAGCAGGTGCAGTTGCTGCTGCGGAATTCGCAGTCCGGACTGGCTCGATTTCATGCGCTGGGAGTCTTGCAGGGACTGGGGGGGCTGACTGCGGAAGACGTAATCGTTGGTCTGCGCGACAGTTTGCCGGAGGTGCGGGAACGTGCGCTGGTCTGCAGTGAGTTGCACAGTGAGAGTCTGCAGCTGCAGCAGGCGATCCTGCAGATGGGAGATGAGTCTGCACCACGAGTGCTCATGCAGCTGGCCTTCAGCGCCGGTGAACTGCCGGATGGATCTGAGAAACAGGCATTGCTGACGCAGATTGCACTTCGCAGTGGTGGTGATGGGTGGATTCGCACAGCGATTCTGACCTCCCTGGGGACCGGTGCGAAAGAGATGCTGGCAGTTCTTTCCGGACAACCGGATGCTGCGGAAGCGATGCTGCGGGAACTTGTCAGTCTGGGTGTCAACGGGGGGGATACAGGTCTGGGGCTGGCGTCACTGTCTGCCGCAGTGCAGGCGGCAGACAAGGTTCCGGGGCGACAGGTGATGCTGTTGCAGGCAGCGGTTGCTGCCAATCGCAAGCTGACGGCGCAGCCCGAATTCGGAGAGCTCAGCGGGGGACTGGTACGGCAGGCCGTTGCAACACTGCGTGCGCAGCAGGCAACTGTTGAGCAGACGATCGGTGCATTGCAGACACTGCAGCTGGGGCAGTATGCGGACGTGCATGACCTGCTGCTCAGTCTGCTTGATGAAAACGAATCGCCACAGGTTCGTCTGGCTGCACTGCGGGTGCTCACTGGATTTGCGCAGTCAGAGACAGCCGCGGAACTGATTGAGCGACTTCCGGAACTCACACCAGTGGTAGCTGCCGCAGCTCGAGAAGCACTGCTTGGAAGAACCGACTGGTCACTTGCTCTGATGCAGGCTGTTTCCGCTGAACGGCTGCCGGCGGCGACTGTGAGTCCCACGGAGCTGCAGCGACTGGCTGAGGTTCCCGAACAGGCTGTGCGTGCTCAGGCGCTGCAGTTGCTGGAGCGTGTCTCCGGTTCATCTCGTGTCGACGTGATCCGTTCTTATCAGGTTGCACTGACAATGCAGGGTGATGCAGCACGCGGGGCCGAAGTGTTCCGCAGGCACTGTTCCGTCTGTCACAGGATCGGTGATGTGGGGCACGAGGTGGGACCTTCTCTGGCATCCATGCGGAATCGCGGGCCGGATGCGATACTGACCAATGTGCTGGATCCGAATCGCGAAGTGAATCCGGCATGGCGGGATTATGTTGCAGTCACGGCTGCCGGGACGACTCACAACGGAGTGCTGATCAGTGAATCCTCATCCAGCCTGACGCTGCGGCGTGCAGAGGCGAAGGAGACATCACTGCTGCGTGCTGATGTGGAGGTGTTGCGGGATACGGGACGTTCTCTGATGCCGGAGGGACTGGAACGAGAAATCAGTCCTCAGCAGATGGCTGATCTGATACACTGGATCATGTCCGGACCGTAGTGGATCCGGTTCATGAACCGGGCTGCACAGCAACACCAGGCACAGATTTGCCGAAAGCAGCCAGGGCAGCTGGCAGAAGGACAGCCACCAATGGCAGAACAGTGTGATCAGGAAGGCTCAGCGGCCTGCATGGATTCATCCTGCAGGGATTCATCCTGCAGGGATTCGCGAACAATCGGTTGCCGGCCGCTGTTCAGCGGAATTCTGGCACTCCTGCTGGTAACGGCTCCGGCATCTGCCGGTGACTGGCCGCAGATTCTCGGTCCACAGAGAAACGGAATTGCCAGCGGGGAACAGCTGCTGGCAGCCTGGGGAAGTCAGGGTCCGCGGATGCAGTGGAGTGCAGAAGTCGGTCAGGGATTCGCCGGGGTGGCAGTCGTCGGCAATCGCGTGGTGACGTTTTATCGTGACGGTCGCGAAGAGATCGTGCAGTGTCTGGATGCCGCGAGCGGACGTTCGCAGTGGCGGACAGCGTCACCCTGCAGTTATTCCGGTGGAGTTTCCGGTGACACCGGCCCTCGCTGTGTACCGGTAATCAGCGGAGATGTGGTGATCACCTTTGGGGTTGAAGGAAGGTTGCAGTGTCTGCAGCTGGCGACGGGTGAGAAAGTCTGGGAACGCGACACAACAGCTGACTTTCGACCGCTGGAGGGATATTTCGGTGCTGGCAGTACTCCGGTGGTGGCTGCTGATCGGGTGATTGTCAATGTGGGTGGGCGTGAAGAGAATTCCGTAGTCGCCTTTGATCTGGCAACCGGAAAGACGCTCTGGTCAGCGTTCTCTGACAACGCCAGCTATTCCGCTCCGGTTGTCACGGAATACAAGGGCAGGCAGCTGGCGCTGGTCATCACGCGGTTGCATCTGACCGGAATTGATGTTGCCAGCGGCGGGCTGCAGTTCGCGATTCCGTTCGGGGCTCGTGGCCCCACGGTGAATGCTGCGACTCCGCTGGTGACCGGCGACCGAGTATTTATTTCAGCAAGTTATGGAATTGGTTCGCGACTGATTTCGCTGGCTGATCCGGAAGTTGGTTCGGTGCAGCGCGACGAGATGATTCTGGCAACACAGTATGCAACTCCGGTGGCGGCAGCGGATCGCGGTGATCTGATCTTTGCTGTGGACGGTCGGCAGGATGCAGGATCCGGGCAGGCTTCACTGAAGTGTGTGGATCTGGCCACCTGGAAAGTGCTCTGGGAGGAACGGGGGCTGGACTATGGATCGCTGATTCGTGTGAACCAGGAACTGCTCATGCTGACGTGCGGTGGTGAATTGATTCGCATTGCGGCGGATTCCCGGGGCTTCAGGGCTTCTGAAAGACATCAGGTTCAGGAGTCGACAGACAGGGGTTATCGACTGCCGGCGATTGCCAATGGGCGTCTGTTTATCCGTGATGATTCGAAGCTGCGTTGTCTGCAGGTGGGTGTGTCTTCTGGTGGCTGAACCGGAGGGGCCGCAAGTCGCTGCTGATCAGAATCAGTCCGGCCGTTTTCAGGGAGAATGTCTGCTGATGCAACGCTGTCGATTTTTCGGACTGACGCGAGAGTTCCTGTGTGGCACGCATTCTGTGTTGTTGCACAGCGGACTGTGTGTGTTGCTGTTCTGGTCTGGTGTTGCGGCAGCTGATGAAGTTGTCGTCCCTGCTGAGAACATTCAGGCTGACGCCGAGTTGTCGTTTGAACGAGATGTCCGTCCGATTCTGAAAACCTGGTGTTTCGACTGTCATGGTGGTCAGGAAACAGAGTCCGGACTGGATCTGCGTCTGCGTCGCTTTGTGGTTCGTGGCGGAGAAAGTGGACCGGCTGCGATCCCTGGCAATGCGGCAGAGAGTCTGATTCTGCAGCGTGTTTCCAGCGCTGAAATGCCTCCGGGTGAAAAGAAGATGCCGGCCGCCGAACAGGAGCTGCTGCGGCGATGGCTGGCAGCGGGAGCTCCTACGCTGCGTGCGGAACCGCAAGAGATTCCGGACGGGCCGGGGATTACCGAGGAAGAGCGGCAGTGGTGGGCATTTCAGCCGATCCGACGCCCGCAGACTGAAGCGCTGCAGGATGCTCCGCAGGTGCGTACGGCGATTGACGCTGTGCTGCTGCGGCAGCTGCAGCAGCGGGGGCTGAGTTTTTCTGCCGACGCAGATCGCCGGACATTGATTCGCCGTGCGTATCTGGATCTGCTGGGAATTCCACCGACACCGGAACAGATTGCGGAATTCGAGCAGGATCCGGCGGAGGATGCGTGGGAGCAGCTGGTGGACCGTTTGCTTGAATCACCGCAATACGGAGAACGCTGGGGGCGGCACTGGCTGGATGCAGCGGGATACGCAGACAGCGAAGGTGCAACGAATGCTGATGCGGAGCGGCCCTGGGCCTGGCGTTATCGGGATTATGTGGTGCGTTCGTTCAACGCAGACAAGCCGTTGACTCAGTTTCTGCAGGAACAGCTTGCCGGAGATGAGCTGGCAGGCGAGCGCGGTGAGGAACTGACGGAGTCTCAGAAGGAACTGCTCACTGCGGTCGGATTTCTGACAATGGCAGCCAACCCGACGGGCAGCGGAGACAACTCCGAAGCGGCTCGCAATCAGACGATTGCGGATACCATTCGGATCGTGAGCAGTTCACTGCTGGGGTTGTCTGTCGGGTGTGCTCAGTGTCACGACCATCGCTACGATCCGATCTCACAGCACGACTATTACGCATTGCGTGCGATTCTGGATCCGGTTCTGGACTGGAAATCCTGGAAGACACCGGCCCAGTCCCGCGTCTCGCTGTATACGGCGGAAGACCGCAGTAAGGTTGCTGCCGTGGAAGCGCGGGTGGCGGAGGTCGCGGCGGAGAAGACGCTGAAGCAGACGGAGTTCATCGCAGCAGCGCTGGAGCAGGAACTGCAGAAGTACGAGCCAGTGCTGCGGGGGCGGTTGCAGGCAGCTCTGGACACAGCTGCCGCGGAGCGGAGTGAGGAACAGAAGCAGCTGCTGGCTCAGAATCCGGCGGTCAATATCTCACCGGGAGTGCTCTATCAGTACAACCAGGCTGCTGCAGACAAGCTGAAGGAATACGACGCTCAGATTGCTGAAATCCGCAAGGAGAAGCCGGCGGAAGGATTCATTCGCACACTGGCTGAACCGCCCGGACATCAGCCGGAGTCTCGTATTTTCTATCGCGGTGAATTTGCTGAACCGCGGGGACAGGTGAGTCCGGCGGCACTGCCGGTGAGCTGGTTATTCACGGAAGCGCCTCAGATTGCCGAGCGTTCCGATAAATTACCAACAAGTGGTCGGCGGCTGGCATGGGCGGACTGGCTCACCAGCGGCCGCAATCCGCTGCCGCCGCGTGTGCTCATGAACCGTTTCTGGATGCATCATTTTGGTCGAGCCATTGTGAGCACTCCAGGAGAATTCGGCCGACTTGGAGCGGAACCGGAGAACATGGAACTGCTGGATCTGCTGGCCGCCGAATTCATCGATGGCGGCTGGACCTGGAAACGCATGCATCGGCTGGTGATGCATTCCACTGTTTACCGTCAGTCTTCGGCTGCTCGAGACGACGCAGCCGTGATTGATCCGGGAAATCGACTGTACTGGCGGAAACCACTTGTGCGACTGGATGCCGAGGTTGTTCGCGATGCGATGCTGGCAGTGGGGAACCAGCTGGATCTGGCGATGGGTGGTCCGCCAGTTGCGGTAAGTGCCGATGATACGGGCCAGATCGTGGAGGCGGGGAACAGTGGTCGGCGAAGTATTTACATACAGGCTCGACGCAGCACACCGCTGGCAATACTGGCGACGTTTGATGCACCGATCATGGAAACCAACTGTACGATTCGCACGTCCACGACCGGAGCTGCGCAGTCGCTGATGCTGCTTAACAGCAGTTTTGCCGTCCGTGCTGCGGAGAAACTGGCTGAGGCAGCTCTGCAGCGAGCGGAGCAGCGATTCGGAAGTGCTGATGATCTGGAACTGGAACTCCCGGATCAGGTGCTGCCGGTCTGGGAATTTGGTTACGGGTTCATGGCAGATGCGGGTGAAGCACAGGGGGGGGCCTCTGAACAGGTCAGCGTGCAGTTTTCTCCACTGCAGCACTGGACCGGTTCATCGTGGCAGGCTGGAGCAGAATTACCGGACAGCGAGCATGGCTGGGTGCTGGTGAATCAGCATGGAGGACATCCGGGCGATGCTGAACATGCTGCGATTCGGCGATTTCGAACGCCTGCTGACGGTACGATTTCGATCAGTGGCACTCTGAGCCATTCCTCGGCCAATGGAGACGGTATCCGCGGGCGGATTGTGGCTGCTGGTCGGCTGATCGGGGAATGGCTGGCGGCTTCAGGCTCCGCGGAGACGACAGCAACAGAACTGCAACTCAGGCAGGGAGATACGATCGATCTGATTGTCGACTGTCGTGGCTCGGTGGAGTCGGATTCGTTCGGGTGGGATGTTACCGTAACCCTGCAGCCGGCGGCCGGTAATCCTCGGCAGTGGAAGACAACCGAATCCGTACGTGCTCCGCAGCTGAAAGCAGAGCAGATGTCGGCTGCGGTGAGTGAGGCGTGGCGACTCACCAGCGGGCGGCTGCCGAACACTGAGGAGAAGCAGCTGATTCGTGAGTTCATCAGGGAGCAGGCTGTATGGAGGAATGCACAGGAAGCAGCGGGTCCTCAGTTGCGCCAGGTTCTGAACAGTCTGTGCCAGATGTTGCTCGGCAGCAATGAGTTTCTGTATGTCGAGTAGAGCGTTCGCAGTCTGAAGCGGCGGGTTTTCTGAGCTGCAACGTGTGAGTCCGCAGCCGGATGGCAGTCTGCAGGATGCCGGAGACAGGATGTGAAGCGGTTTCTGAGTGTCAGGCTCCCCAACTGGCCGATGCAGTTGCTGCAGCGTGAGTCTGTGAACGATTCGCAGGAACGGCTGGCACTGGCTCTGCACAGTCCTTACGAGATAGCGGCTGAGGTTGGTGGTGTCACGGCTGCTGCTCTGCGTCGTGTGCGTGAAAGTTGTCCGGCAGCGCGTCATGGTCCGGTACTTGTGGCCATCAATGCGGTGGCGTGGGAGCAGGGGCTGCGTCCGGGAATGCCACTGGAGGAGGCGCGAAGTCTGGTACGGAGTCGGCCATCTTCAGGGAGTGCCGGACCCTCGCTGCGTCGGGAGGCAGGGCGACTCGAGATTGCCGAATGGGATCCGGCGGAAGACCGTCAGCAGTTACGGCAGGTGGCTGAGCTGATCCGTCAGTTTGCTCCGATTGTCGCGTTTGATGAAGAGCCCATCTGCGAGACACTGTTACTGGACATCACCGGATGTGCCGTCCTGTTTGGTGGAGAAAGGCAACTGGCATCCGGGCTGTATGAGGTATTGCAGGGGCGTGGTTTCCGGGCTGTCGTGGGCATCGCCGGACGGATTTGTATTGCTCGAGCGTTGTCGCATGCGGCGGCATCTTCGCGAGCGGTTGCGGATGCCGGGGCCGTGGATCTGTCCGGCCCGATTCGGATTCTGGAGGGAGAATCGGTGGAGCAGATTCCGGCCGGCATTTCTCTGCGCAGCGGTCGTCTGCCCGCGGCTGACTGTCAGCTGCTGGAGCAACTTGGAATTCGCGATCTGCGACGTGCGCTGGCCTTGCCTGCGGATGAGTTACCGTCGCGGCTGTCTGGCGCAGCGGTAACGCGACTGCAGCAGTTTCATGGGCGGGCGGTGGAGCATCTGGAGCCAATTCCGGAACTGAATCCTGTGCAGGCTGTCTGGGAGGGGGAATATGCCGCGGCAGGGTTGCGTGACATGCATTGGATTCTGCAGCAGCTTTCGCAGGAGATTTCGGCACAGCTGCGAGAACGCCGACAGATGTGTACTGTGCTGGAAGTGCGGATCCGCACAGAGGAGGGAGGGTCCGTGACTTATGAAACGGCTCTGGTGCGGGCGGAGGATTCCGCGCAAACGCTCGGCGAAGTGCTCACTCTGCGACTGGATTATCTGGTTCAGAGTGAACGGCTGCGGCAGGAGCGTGCTGCTGGAATGCAGCCCGGGGGCAGGCGAGGGCATTCACCGGGTGAGTGTGAGGTTGCGGAGTCCTCAGTTGCCCCGGAAGCTGGACGAAT
The DNA here is from genome assembly GCA_023260695.1 of Planctomycetaceae bacterium. Classification (GTDB taxonomy): domain Bacteria; phylum Planctomycetota; class Planctomycetia; order Planctomycetales; family Planctomycetaceae; genus SXXK01. The sequence goes on along the minus strand of JALQUR010000211.1, from coordinate 12,517 downwards.
TCCTGCGGCAGATGTTGCGTCAGCTGCCGCATTCGCTGGTTCTGATCAGCCGGAACTGCGGCCTGTGGAATTCAGTGAACTGGAATGTGTTCCTGTGCAGCAGGTTCGGATTTCGACCAACAGTGTCCCGATCCCGGCTCACCGCCAGCGCGATCTGTTCGGGAGTGAAGAGAGTTTTGAAGTTGCTGAGGATCTGGCAGGACTGGTGACGCGGCTCACGGGGCGTCTGGGCCCGGCTGCGGTGCAGCGGTTCGTGGAGCTGGATGATGTGCGTCCGGAATTCAGTCTGCAGGGGCGTCCTGTTGCTGAGGATGCGGATGCTGCCGGGCAGGCAGCCCGAATACTGGCTGAACTGAGTACACCTGTGGAAGCGACGGTGGACAGCAGGCCGCCTGATGCCGCCGAATTCTGCCGCTCCACGCGTCCTTTGCGACTGCTTTCCGAACCTCTTGACGTGACGGAATCACTGCAGGGAGGCGGGAGAAACTCTGTGCAGCCGGTATTGCGTGCGTTCGGGACGAGCTGGTCAATTGTTGATCGTACGGGTCCTGAGCGGATCCAGACGGCCTGGTGGTCGGACTGTCCCTGTGCTCGTGATTATTACCGTCTGCTTGCCGCCTGCGGGAGCCGGCTCTGGGTGTACCGGGAGCTGGATTCAGATCGCTGGTATCTGCACGGTTTCTTTGATTGATGATCTGACATTGTCAGACTGTTTCAGCTGCAGACCGTTTCAGGCCACGGGAGTGAATTGAGCGGCAGCGGACATCAACAGCGGAACTGCTCTGGCAATACGCTCTGCGTGCAGATCGCTGACGCCACGGAACGGTGGTGCCGTGACATCATTGCAGATCCCTGTCAGGCTGAGTGCATGTTTCAGCCCCGGGATGAGTCTCATCGTCCGAGTTTCGTCCCGATAGACTTCGGAGAACAGGCTGTCGATGATGCGATGCAGTGCGGGAATTTCGTCGGTGCGTCTGTCGAGAGCAACCCGATAGAGCGTGGAGTAAACATGTGGCAGCAGATTTGCTCCCCCGCAGACTCCCCCATCTGCTCCCATCGCCACAGCGTCAGCGAGTCGTTCTTCGGGGCCCATGAAGACGCAGAATCGGCCTGGTCTGCGGAAGCTGGAGCAGATCTGTTCGAAGTACCGCAGATCACCGCTGCTGTCCTTGATACCGACGATGTTCTGGTGTTCGGACAGATCCGCGATCAGATCCGGATCGAGTGTCGCGCGGACACATGAGGGCATGTTGTAGAGCATGACCGGCAGGGGAGATTCATCAGCCAGTCTGAGAAACCAGCTGCGCAGGTCTGCAGTGGATGCCTGGAAATAGAATGGGGCAGCGGCAACAACAGCGGCGGCGCCGGAATTCTGCGCATGTTCTGCGAGGGCGAGTGATTCGGAATAGCAGCTGTCGGTGATACCGACCAGGACCGGAATCTTTCCGGCAGTTGCCTCACAGGTGCGTTCCACAAGTTCGTAGCGGATCTGGTAGCTGAGTGACGGACCTTCACCGGTGGTACCGAGCACGAAGATACCGTTGACGCCGCCGTCAATGAGGTGAGGGATAAGCCGGTCCACTGATTCGACATCCAGCTGTTCGTGAGAAAGCAGTGGTGTCACCATTGGGGGAATGACGCCGGAGAAGAATGTCATAGCGAAGAACCCTGGTGTGGAAGCAGCTGCAGAAGCAGAAGTTGTCTCCGGAGACCTGCGGCGGCTGCGGAGATTAGTGCTGCGTCAATTCTGCGCAGCATGCCCGGAGATTGCGGAATTAAGCCCTCCGAATCATGCCGCAGCAGTGACTTTCCAGCGGTTTGTAGCGATAGCATTGAGGAGGAGAGCCTTTCGGGAGGCAGTGCAACCTGCGACAGTGATCTCTGCGGAATAACTCTCACAGTCGACAGGCAGTTGCCGGAACCGCTCGGTCTCGTTTGAGAAAAGGTGATTCCGACTGGGAAGTATGGGTCGCTTTTCCGGAATCTCGCTGGTGTAATGCTGAGCTCGATTCTGAGGCTCAGGATGTGTTTTCTGCGACACTGGTTCCGGTACACGACAAGTTACTCCGGTATCCAAAGTCCGCATTGCACATTTGTCTGGCGCGGGAATATTTGCGAACCTTGAACTGGGGTGTGACTGGATATTCCACGGCAAGGCCGCCCGGGAGCAACTGCCGGGAGCAACTGCCGGGAGCAACTGTTACACCGGGAGTTTGCTGCTGGTCAGGACTGGCCCAGGGCATTCTCCCAAATCCGAGGTTCATAATTACCAGAATTCATGATGGTCGGGCTGCAGTGCCGATGGTGCTGCAGCAAGGCTGGCTCGATCGGGCTGGTGGGCTTTTCAGGTCTGGCAGCAGTGCAGTGACGCGAATTGCAGAAGGGACGTAATGTATACGCTGATCACAGGAGCGACGGGGCTTGTCGGACGATACCTGCTCAGAGATCTGCTGCTCAACGGGCACCAGCTCGCTGTGGTAGTGCGTGGCAGTCGCCGCATGGATCCGGAAGCGAGAATCGAGCAGATCATGCAGTACTGGGAACGCGAACACCAGCGCAGTCTGCCTCGGCCAGTCGTGATTGAGGGCGACATTTCTCAGCCCGGATTTGGTATCAGTGATGATGACCGGAACTGGATCAGTCAGAACGTCGACAGGATCATCCACAGCGCGGCGATTCTGGAGTTCTTCGGCAAGGATCGCGAAGCGGAACCGTGGCGTACGAATTATCACGGTACGCGTCACATGCTGGATCTGTGTCGAGAGACCGGCATCCGGGATCTGCACTATGTTTCGACGGCATACGTCTGTGGGCTGCATGACGGAATTGTGCAGGAAGAATCGCTGGAGCGCGGCCAGACCTTCCGCAACGACTATGAAGAGAGCAAATACGAAGCAGAGAAACTGGTCCGCGCTGCTGACTTTGCGGAGCACATTACGGTTTACCGTCCTGCTGTGATCTGCGGCGATTCACGCACTGGGTACACGAACACCTATCACGGACTGTTTGTGTATCTGCGTCTGATGGCAATGCTCATCCCATCGCTGCCAAAGGGGCCTGACGGCCTCCGTGTCACTCCCATTCGACTCAAGTTTACCGGCCGCGAACCACGCAATCTGATTCCGGTGGACTGGGTCTCGGCCGTGATGACTCGCGTCTTCGAAACCCCCGAAGCTCGTGACCTGACCTATCATATGGCTCCGGACAATCCGATCACATCACGGCAGTTGATTGATCTGTGCAGCGAGTACTTTGAGACGACCGGGGTGATGTACGAGGGGGATCCAATGCCGGAAGCGTGGGACGAAAGTCTCACCGAGGATCAACGAATGTTCGATCGGCTCTTCCAGGACAACGCCGATACGTATGCGGCCTACGAGAGCACTGATCCAAAATTCGATATGACGAACACCAGGCGGTTCGCAGGAGACATCGTCTGTCCGGATCTGGATCGCACGGTGCTGCACCGATTCATCGACTATGGAAATGAGGACCGTTGGGGCAAGCGACGTCCGGAATGGACAAAGCCAAAGGTTCGCGTCGGCGATCTGCTCCGTGCGCAGATTACGACTGCGGAAGGAACCGGAGAGCGGATTGGAATCAATGTGCTCGGCCCGGGTGGTGTCCAGGCAACCCTCAGCATCGGTGATTCCGGTATCCTCAATGTCACCCCCGGGCTGACAAATTCTGCTCCTGTGCTCACTGTGACTCAGGAAGTCCTGCTGTCTCTCCTGTCGGGCGAAAAGCCTGCTGCAGAACTGAATTTGTTCTGGGAGCAGTGCAGTGCAGAGCAGGCGGCGGTGTTGACCGACAAACTGGTGGCAGCCTGTGGGCAATCCGACGCAATTCGAGCCTGAATGTCGATGACGGGTGGTTGATAATTCTGATGAAGACCGTACTTCGGGAAACTTCCGGGGTACGGTTTTCTAAGTTTACTGCCGGGCATTGACGCGCCGGTGGGGAAGTTGAGCGGCTGCCGGGAAAAAGGATTCCAGTTGGAAAAACAGGCACGCTTTGTGAATTTGCGGCCGATAACAACAGGATTCCTGCGGGCTGCGGGGAGGAATCCGGGACTACCTTCGCTGGGAATTTCAATTTCTCCGGGGAACTGACTCCTTTACAACCAGCGGAAAGCGACGTTATACTCCGTGTTCTTCACCTCAGGTGACTGTACATAAGTTTAGTTGATCCGACGGTGCTCCTCAGTGCAGCAGCGTATCGGAACGAGGCTCAATCGCCTCAGGAGAATCCTGGAATGCCGAAGCAGAAGACTCACAAGGGAATGAAGCGTCGTTTTCGCGTAACGGCGTCAGGGAAGGCGAAGCATCGTTCGGCGTTTCGCGGACATCTGCTCAGCCACAAGAATTCAAAGCGAAAGCGCGGATTGCGTCAGGATGGCGTGGTCGAGGGTGCCGAGGCGAAAAAGATTGTCGCCGCGCTGCGTCCCTGCAGTTGAGCTGAGGGCACATGCGGCTCCAGTTTCGGACAGTGCCAATTTCAGGCAGTGCCAGTTTCAGATAATGTTGTTACATCTGCTTTCCACGGTGGCTCAGTCGCGTGGCAAGGCGTTGTGTCCTGGCATTTGATGGTCACGGCTTTTTCGCTGTTGCTCAGCGGGCGGTTTTGATCAGCAACAGGAATCAAGGGGGCGTTCGGGACATCCACCTCCGTGGTGTACCCGACAAGGTTCGGCGATCAGATCTGGGAATACTGCTTGTGCAATGCAGTCATCAGTTCTGGCCGGGTGTTGCCCCAACTCCCTGCAGCATGGCCTCGGCTATCGCAGGAACCGCTGCTGACTCGTGTGAGTACAGTGTGCGACGGAGGGCAGTTTTGGGATACTGCGGTCAGAGCGTTCTGAAATTCCCGAAGAAGTCTGACAGACGGAAAAGAAGACATGCGAGTTCGTCTTGGTAAGGCGCGGCACCGCGCCAAGAAGCGATTGTTCAAGGAAGCCCGGGGAAATTTTGGTGGACGCAGCAAGCTGTTGCGTACCGTCAAGGAAACCGTGGTTCGTTCTCGAGCCTATGCCACGCGTGACCGTCGTGTCCGCAAGCGAGAATTCCGAGCGCTGTGGATTACTCGAATTACCGCTGCAGCTCGCGAGCGAGGCCTTTCTTACTCTGCATTTATGCATGGTCTGAAGCTGGCCAGCGTGGAATTGAATCGCAAGCAGCTCAGCGAACTGGCGATTCACAATCCAGAGGTGTTTACGGAGATCGTTGAAGTATCCCGCAAGGCCCGTGGTTCGGTGGCGTGAGGATGCATCGTGGCTGACCGTGGTGTGGCTCTGCTTCCAGGCTTGTGTCCAGGAACGCGATGATCGCCCCGGATTGCTCATCAGATCTGGTGAGTGGCGGTTCAGGCTGAGGTACGATCAGCAGACATGAAACGGGTGAGCCGCGGAGGCTGGCCCGTTTTTTTTTGGAGATCAGCAGAGCAGCTGAGAGCGGGGGAGCAGGCGATGGACATTCTGGGCGCGTTCGCAGAATTTGAGACTCAGAGTCTGGCAGCAATCGCGGCTGCGGCTGACGAGGCTGCTCTGGAGCAGGTTCGTGTGGATTACATGGGCCAGAAGAGTGGCCGGATTCGTGATCTGCAGAAGCTGCTCGGCATGGCGGACAAGGACCAGAAGCCGGTTGTCGGCAAGCGATTCAACGAAGTGCGGACGGCGATTTCTGCGGCTCTGGAGGAGCGTGCTGTGGGCCTCCGAGCGGCGGCTGCTGAGACGTCGAGCAGTTTCGACGTGACGCTCCCCGGGACAGTTCAGCGGGGCGGACGACTGCATCCCATTACACAGGTGATCAATGAATTCCGTGAGCTCATGGGGCGATTCGGGTTCACGGTGGTAGATGGTCCGGAGATTGAAGATGAGCGGCACAACTTTGAGGCTCTGAATATTCCGGAGGACCATCCGGCCCGGGACCCGCTCGACAATTTCTACCTGGCCTGTGCGGGTGCAGTCAGCGGTGGTCCGGTGTTGCTGCGAAGTCAGACATCCACCGTGCAGATTCGCACGATGGAGCAGACTCAGCCGCCAATTCGTATTGTTTCCCTTGGGCGTGTTTATCGTCCGGACACAATCGATGCGACTCACTCCTGCATGTTTCACCAGATGGAAGGGCTGCTGGTGGATCGGCATGTGACGATGGCCCAGCTCAAGACAGTGCTCAGCCAGTTCGCCCACAGTTTTCTGGGGCCGGACGTGGAGATTCGTTTTCGTCCATCCTTCTTTCCGTTTACTGAACCATCGGTTGAGGTGGACATGCGATGGGGAGATACATGGATGGAGATTGGTGGAGCGGGAATGGTGGATCCGGCGGTGTTCGAGTCGGTGGGATATGACCCGGAAGAGTACCAGGGCTTTGCATTCGGGCTTGGGATTGAGCGATTCTGCATGAAGCATTTCGGCGTCGATGACATTCGGCGGTTCTATGAGAATGACCTGCGATTTCTGAGTCAGTTTGGCTGAATTCCGGTGGAGTTGCTGCTGGCTGAAACGGCTGCCTCCGGTTGAGCAAGCTGATCACAGAACCACTGACACGACTCAGCGCAGTTGTCACGTGGGACTTTGCACGGCAGGGGGGGCGGGGCATGTTTCGACTGGAGAACGTCGTACTGCGTGGCGATCGGCGTCCGCGTCTGGATGCTGTGACAGTCACTCTGGCAGGCCAGTCCACTGCTCTGCTGGGGTGTTCCGGATCCGGCAAGACAAGTTTGTTGAACCTGCTTGCCGGTTATGAGCAGCCTCACTCCGGGACAATTTCCCGGACGGGCGTCCTGCAGCCCGAGAAGTGTATTGATGGCCGGGCACTGCCAGTTTACTGGGCGCCTCAGGATGGTGGGTTGTGGGGGCACCTGACTGTGCGCAGGCAGCTGGAACTGGTGGCTGCTGAAGTGGAGTGGTCAGACGCGCGGACTTCCGTGGCAGCGGCGACAGAGCTTCTGGCGGAGGAGTTTCGTCTGCAGGACCGACTGGACGCATTACCCGGAGAGTTGTCTGCAGGTGAGCGTTCGAGAGTTTCGCTTGCGCGTGCAATCGCGGCACGTCCGACGGTGTTGTTGCTGGACGAGCCATTGTCGCATGTTGATCCGGTGCATCGATCGGAGTACTGGGACGTGCTCCGCAAGCGAACGCTGGAGGTTGGAGTACAGCTGGTGTTTTCCAGTCATGAGCCGGTGGAGGTGATGCGAACAGCGGAGCGAGCAGTATGTCTGGACGAGGGCCGCGTCGTATACAGCGGTCTGTTGCAGGATCTGTATCGAAATCCTCCGAACTTATCTGCGGGGCGGCTCCTTGGTCCATTGAACTGGTTTGCGTCTGCCGTTGCTGATCGTCTTGCGGCAGCGGGTACGGGGATCAGGGCGGATCGTGGATTTCGGCCCGAGATGCTGCAGCTGCAGCCGACTTTGGAAAGCGGGGCTGGGTGTGCGTTGTTCCTTGCAGAGACAGAATTCTGTGGCTCATTTTCGCGGAGTCTTGTGCGATCCGCAGATGGCTGGGAGACTGTGATCCTGCACTCTGCAGCGGGGCCACCGGTTGTGGCGGGCAGTTTTGTGAGGCTGCATTGCCGGCAGCTGGACGAGAACTGATCAGATCGTTTGCGGCTGTTTTCTGTTCGGGATGCTGTTTTCTGTTCTGTATTCAGAGCGGGAATTCCAGTGCGTGGTTCAGCCAGCCCGTGGCGAATGTGATTGTGCTGGCGCCGGAATGAGTTTTCAGCAGCATGAAGTGAGGGGGATTGCTGGTCATGTCAGGAAACAACCGACAGCAACGCGGTGTCTGTGTGGTTGCGTTGTCGGCATGCATGCTGATGTGTGGTTGCGGTCAGCCTGAGGCAGAGCCGGAACTGGGGATTTCAGATGTCCGGACGTGGAAGATACCGGCGGCGGATCATTTTCTGCCGGCGCCGCGGGGATTGGCCTCGGACGCAGAAAACAACGTACTGGTTCTTGACGATGCCGGGCGTGTGCTGGTCTACGACTCCACGGGCAGTCTGCAGCGGATGTGGTCCATGCCGGACAACTCCATCGGTAATCCGGAGGGCATCTGTCGGCTTCAGGACGGTCGAATTGCCGTCGCAGATACTCACTATCATCGCATCGTGATCTTCCGGGACGGGGGAGAAGTCGATGAGATGTTTGGCAGCGAGGGAAACGGGCCCGGGGAGTTTGTGTTCCCCGTCGCGATTGCTCAGGCTGAGGATGGCAGTCTGTATGTGGGCGAATACGGGGACCACCAGCGCGTTCAGAAATTCACTGCAGAGGGGGACTACATTCTGGAATTTGGTCAGCACGGGACGGGGCCAGGTGAGTTTCAGCGTCCCAGTGGACTGGATCTGCATGGTGGCAGTGTATTTGTGGTTGATGCGTTCAATGACCGCATTCAGGTATTCAGTCTGGATGGAGAGTATCAGCGGACGGTTCAGCTTCCGGAGGGATCAGCACCGCTGGAATATCCGTATGATCTGCGTGTGCTGTCATCGGGGCAGATTTATGTGATCGAGAATAAGGCTGCGCGGCTGACGCTGCTTGCGGACGACGGAATGGTAATCGGTCGTTTCGGTTCTCCCGGCCGTGATTTATCACAATTCTACCAACCCTGGGACCTGACAGTTCTGACCGATGGCCGTATACTCGTTGCGGACACAGGGAACCACAGGCTGGTGGAGCTGAAGCCTTGAACGCTCGCGGGATATCAAGCACGTTGCAGAGACTGCTGCGGCCGGTCATACCGCCACCACGACGTGCGGTGCGCTGGACCAGTGGGATCCCGTTGCTGGCTTTTGCCGTCATCATGGCGACCTTGTCTCTGTCGCTTGTCCCGTCGCTGGTGATCAATGCGGATCGTGCATCTCGCTGGAGCAGTCTCAGCTGGATCGGGCTTGGCTGGCTGTCCGGTGTGGGGATTCCCTATCCGGATGTGGAGGTTGTCCGCGAACTGCAGTTTACGCGCCCGTGGATGTTTCTGCTGCTGCTCACGGCGCCATGGATCTGGTGGATGCAGGTGGCTGGCTATTCCGGTCTGCCTCAGCGCCGCGGCGCCTGGGCTGTATTTATTCGGCTGATGATCTGTGGGCTGCTGGTGCTTGTTCTGGCAGAGCCTCGGGCAGTGCGCACCAGCGACCGCATTGCGGTTGTCTACGACGTGGACATATCTGATTCGGTCAGTCCGTGGCGTTCAGAGGCACTCAGTTTTGTCGCGGAAACGGCGGCCGAAAAGCCAGGAGCGGACGAAGCGGGACTGGTGGTCTTCGGCCGGACACCGGCAGTTGAGTATCCACCGCGGGCGACGTTTCCGTTCGAGCGCTACGTGAATTCTCAGGTCAGCGGTGATGCGACAAATCTGGAGCAGTCGTTGGCGCTCAGTGCGGCGATGCTTCCTGAGGAGCACACTGGTCGGATTGTCCTGGTGAGCGACGGCACAGAGACGGAGGGCAAGCTCAAGGACGTGCTCAGCGACCTGCAGGCTCGAGGAGTCCAGGTGAACGTAGTTCCGATGGATTATGTGTATGAGAATGAGGTGCTGCTTGAGCGACTGGACCTGCCGCGTCTGGTCCGTGTCGGTGAGACGACCGAAGCCTCTGTTGTACTCACGTCGCTGCAGGCTGGCAGTGGCAGTCTGGTAATCCGCGAGAGTGGTCGAGAGATTTCCCGCGAGGACGTGCAGTTCGAGGCCGGAAAATCCCGGTTCAGCGTTCCGATTCGAGTGGATCAGCCGGGTTACTACGAGTATTCGGCAAGGATTGAAACCACCGCTGATCTGGACAATCGAACGGAAAACAATGAGGTTCGAAATTATCTGTATCTGGAGGGTCCGGGACGGATTCTGCTGGTTGCCGGAGGCGAAGGTGAGGAGGAGTTTCGATTCCTGCGACTGGCGCTGGAACAGGGAGAGCGACAGGTCGATGTCATCAGTCCGCTCGAATTCCCTTATGACCCGTTGTCACTGATGCCATATGATGCGGTGGTGTTCGCCGACGTCTCCGCAGACAGTCTGCTTGGAACACAGATTCAGGCAATGCACGATGCGATTCGCAATCTGGGCCTGGGATTTCTCATGGTAGGTGGCCCGAGCAGTTTCGGGCCAGGTGGCTGGCAGGGATCTCCGATTGCCGATGCGCTTCCAGTGTCGCTCCGGATTACGAACAAGAAGATTCTGCCAAAGGGAGCGATCGCAATTATCCTGCATACCTGTGAATTTCCGCAGGGGAATTCGTGGGCCAAGCGGATTACCAAGCGGGCGATTCAGGTACTGAATTCCGAGGATCTTGTCGGCGTTCTGGCGCAGACGATGAACGGGGACGAGTGGATTTTCGATCTGACGCCGGCTTCGGAATATGCTTCGTTGGTGCCGAAGATCAACAGTGCTCAGATTGGCGACATGGGCACGTTCGGGACCACGATGCAGATGGCTCTGAAGTCTCTTGTCGCTTCTGATGCCGCTTCACGGCACATGATCATCATTTCTGACGGGGATGCTCAGGCACCAACACCTCAGCTGCTGCAGGATTTCATCGACAACCAGGTTTCGGTGTCGACAGTGGCTGTGTTTCCGCACAATGGCGATGTGTCGACACTGCAGGACATCGCGGCGCTCACCAAAGGCCGATTCTACTACCCGTCCGATCCCAACGAGCTGCCATCGATTTTCGTGAAGGAAGCGAGAACGCTCCGTCGTAGTCAGTTGCAGCTGCGCAGTTTTGTACCTGAGGTGACTGGTGTTGATACTGTCATTCGGGGGATCAATGATTCCCCGGAACTCCACGGATACGTACTCACATCACCTCGTGAGGATCCGCGTGCTGTCGTGGTGCTGTCTGCTCCGGCAACCGGAAGTGAGGTGGCGGCCGGTGAAGATGAACGAGATCCGATTCTGGCGCTCTGGCGCTATGGGCTCGGAGTGTCAGCAGCGTGGACATCGGATCTTACGGACCGCTGGGCTCGAGACTGGGTGGCATGGGATCAGTTTCAGCCGCTCATCAATCAGCTCATCACGCGCATCAGCCGTACTCGCAGAGAGCAGTTTCTCCGCGTCTACACGTATGTGAATGGCGGCGAAGGCGTGGTGGTGGTGGAGGATTTTCATCCTGACGAGACATTGCTGGATATGGCCCTGTCAGTAACGGGGCCCAATGGCTTTGAGGAGACTCGCGTCATCCGCCAGGTTGCTCCGCGACGTTATCAGGTATCCCTGCCGTTGCGTGGTGAGGGACGTTACCAGGTGATGGTCAGTGCGACTGATGGGACACGAGAAGAGTCTGCATATGCAGGGTTCATTGTCTCGTATTCGCCGGAGTATCTGCGTTTCCGGGCGGATCCGATTGTCCTGCAGGAGATTGCAGAGGCGACAGGCGGGCAGGTCTGGGAGATTGAAGAGAATCCGGAGCTGATTGCGGAGGCCCTGTTTGGCGAGCGGCAGCGGAAGCAGACCAGCCGTCCGGTATTTGACTGGTATTTGTTACTGCTCGCGTGTCTGTTGCCGCTGGATGTCGGAATTCGTCGTGTGCAGCTCGATTTCGGCTGGCTGCGGAGAAGGCAGCAGCGTGCCGAGGGTTCCTCAACCGCGACCCTTGGCACACTGCTCGAACGCACCGATCGCGTTCGGGGGGCGATGCAGCAGCGTTCGCAGCAGTCAGCCGGGAGTCCATCGGAAGGACCGGCAGCCGGTGGCGGATTCCGTTCACAGGCGGCAGGCAGCGGGGCGTCCGCTGACACGCGTCAGCAGGCGACTCCACGTGCCGACGCAGGTGCGTCGAGCCAGGTACCTGCAGATGTGGCTGAATCCGGTGATGGTGGTACCACATCGCGGTTACTGGCGATGAAACGTCGCCGGGAACAGCAACGGGATGAGGATGGTTAGGCAGTGAGTCGGAACGCTGCATGCTCGTGGGGGTGAACGAGTCTGCTGCAGGCTCGCGTCTCAGGCAATACGGGATTCCGGGGTAAACAATCCGAGGCGATCAGCTCGGTTCGAACAGTGAAACAGGACAGAAGTCATGAGTGAATCGGCGGACACACAGCAGTTACAGAGCGAGGCAGAGCAGTTTCGGCAGGAATTCAGGCGCATTCAGGAAGCGGTTGGCCAGGTAATTGTGGGGCAGCAGCGGGTTGTGGAGTCCACGCTGACAGCGCTGCTCTGCGGCGGCAATGTGCTCCTCGAGGGGGTGCCCGGGCTGGGGAAAACGGAACTGGTCAAGGCCCTCGCGGGGGTGCTGGAACTGAACTACAGCCGTATTCAGTTTACTCCGGACCTGATGCCGGCGGACGTGATCGGCACCAACATCATGAACACGGATGATGCGGGGCGTTACCAGCTGGAGTTTCGCAAGGGCCCCATCTTTACGCAGTTGCTGCTCGCGGATGAGATCAACCGCGCGACGCCGAAAACGCAGTCGGCTCTGCTGGAAACGATGCAGGAAGGAACTGTGACTGTCGCCGGGACGACTTATCGTCTGGATCCGCCGTTCTTTGTGCTGGCGACTCAGAACCCGATCGAACAGGAAGGAACATTCCC
>JALQUR010000171.1 GCA_023260695.1 Planctomycetaceae bacterium | reverse complement strand
TTCGTTTCATTTTCTACGTGGAAAAAGAGAATCTAGGTGGACTTTGTTTTAAGAGGTTGTTGGTAGCTGAATGCACAGAATTGTTATAGCAAAATTCAGCAAGAGGCAGGGTATGTAGCCATTCTGAATGGTCACGATGAGATTCACGCTGACTATGAATTGCCGGAATACAGTGCAGAGATAGCGGCTGCCAGAAGAAAGGCGATCATCGCCAGGGACGCCCTGTTCGCCAGTCTGTCCGGCCGTCTGACCGAAGTCATGGGCAACCAGGGACCGGCCGCAGCGATCAGTGTCTGCAGCAGGGAGGCTGCTCTGATTGCTCAGAAGATTTCGGCGGACCACGGCCTGCGGATCGGTCGCACAGCAATCCGGCTGCGGAACCCTCAGAATGCACCACCGGAATGGGTCCGCCCGTTGTTGGACACAGCTCCCACGGAAGCGCAGTTCGTTTCTGTTGCAGACAACACACTGGGAGCACTGCTGCCCATTCGGCTGCAGCAGAAATGTCTGGCGTGTCATGGCCCGACCGACTCACTCAGGGATGACGTCCGTGAGCAGTTGTCGGCGTTTTATCCTGACGATGCAGCAACGGGATATGCGGAAGGTGACGTGCGGGGCTGGTTCTGGGTGGAATCACCGCTGGAGCAGTCAGATCCGGGGCAACAGAACTGACACAATCCCGCGTGGCTCTGTCTGATGATTGACAGCATCTGCGCGACCATACGGCCTGCGGCTGTGGTGCGTACCACGCCGTGGCAGGCAAGTGCCGTCAAGTCCTGAGCGTAGTCTGCAGCATGCGGTGAGTTCACGATTGATCGCTGATGCTCCTGGGCGGGGTGTTGTTTGCCCGTAATGGTTCAGGAATTGTCGCTGCAGTCGACAACGGTCCCTGTGAGATTCCTGGGCCCTGCGTGACGCACCTGCAGGCGGAACCGAGCCGCTGCCGATCACCACCGTCCGCGGGGTCTGGGAAACCTTCAGCGCACCGCGCCAGCCCAGCCTGCGACGCCGCCTGCGAGAGAAGCGATGCACCGGCAGACGCAGCGCTGGAGTGACTGGCAGGTGCCATCACAAATGCCCCGAACATGATTCCAAAAAACGACTTGGCGAACACCTTACCATCCGCTGAGACCCTTACCAACAATGGCTGGCCCCGAGATACGCCTGGCGATTCACGGCAGCCATATTGCCGGGTGTATTTCCGACTGGCATCTGGCGATTTGGTGAAAATGGACCGGTCGCACGGACAGAACAAATTGGCTGATCACGAGCTTTCCAGCGGATGCCTTCGCGTGACGACGACCCTGCTTTTCAGTCGGTATCCTGCCGGTCTTTTCCCGGGGTAAGAAAACTCTGATTCCCCGTGATTCACCGAGTTTCCACGCAGTCGCCACGGTAGCACGATGAACCCGATTTTGCATCCGATGTTCGCATTGCTGGCGTCTGTGACCCGCCAGGAGCTGGCTCGGCAGTTCGCCTACCTAAAGGAAGAGAAGCGGATCTTGCGGGCACGGCTGCCGGAGCGGCTGGTGGCGA
>JALQUR010000106.1 GCA_023260695.1 Planctomycetaceae bacterium | reverse complement strand
GCCGAGCACATCACTGCCACGCTCACTGAAGTATTCCACCGCCAGACGCTGCAGTGTTGCGTAATCAGCAGCTCGGTCGGAAACCGGCCAGTTACTGCCGTAAATCAGACGTTCAGCACCAAATGACTCCCAGACCACATCCAGTACGGGACGGTAGTAGTCCAGATCATCGGGTGCGTTTCTGCCATTCCTTGCGGCGCCTTCCACCAGCGCGGACACCTTGCAGAACACGTTGCGATGCTGCTGCAGCGAAGACATTCCCTGCCGCCAGTCAGACGGTGGTGACCTGCCATCGATTTCCACGTTGCCGATGTGATTGAGCACAATCCGCAGTTCCGGATGCAGCTTTGCAAGCCGGGAAACGACCTGCGGTGTCTGGGGACCGCCGTTGATATCCAGTGACAGATTGTGTCGCGGAAATTCCTGCAGTACCTGTGTCTCGTTTTCTGCAAGCAGTTCCTCGATGAGCTGTACAGAGACTCTGACACCGCGATACAGCGGATTAGTGGCAAACCGAGCAATGTCCTCGCGAAACTGTGGATCACGAGGATCCAGATTTCCGACCACTCCCAGAATAAAACGATCCTTTTCTGCAAGATCAAGCAACCACTGATTGTCTTCCTTCCAGCGGCTTGCTTCGACAACGACAGTTCCCGTTACTGGCAGATGCTGTGGCTGAGCACGCAGATGCTCCGGAAGTACCGTGCGATAAAGCGGTGTGCCCTCAGCAGGCCATGGTACACCCTGTGGACGAGCTGGATCGTAGAAATGCGTATGACAGTCGATGACCGCCTGCGCGGGTTTCGTTTGATTCGCACGACTACCATTCGCCAGCAGAGCTGTGCAGATGCTGGCTGAAAGAAATGTTCTTCTTGTTGAAGGCATATCGCATTCCTGCTTTCTGATCAACTGGCAGCTGGAAGAGTTTTGCCGCAGAGCCATGCACGCAGTGGCCGTTTTTCGTATCCTGCCATCTCAGTAAAATACCCGGCTTCCGTTTTTTCTCCATGGAGCTCAACTCAAAATGAGATTCGCTCTTCTGATTCTGCCGCTTCTGTTCACTCTCGGCTGTAATGATTCCGGAAAATCTTCTGGCACGACTTCAGAGAAGACTCCACCGCAGCCAGCTCCACCAACGGTTCAGGAAAACGCAGCGATCGCGGCCCTTGAAGCCGCTGAAGTGAAGGTCTCAAAAACCGAAAGCGGACACGCTACGGGTGTGGATTTTCGGGGCGTTGAGGTGACTGCAGATCTGCTCGAGAACATTGCTGATCTTGCTTCCGTCACAGTCGCCAATTTTGCCGAAACGAATCTGGATGATGAGCTGCTCAGCACTCTTGTCAGTACCGCTGCTACGCTCAATAACTTCGACCTGCGTGACTGTTCAGTGTCTGATAAAGCACTGGAAACACTGGCTGCTGTTGAAGGTATTCGAGCGATCCGGCTTTCTGGAAAAAGTGGCAGCACGACTGTCACGGACGACGGACTTGCGCACCTGAAGGGCCTTAGTTCGCTCAGACTGCTGGCTCTGGACGACCTGTGGGTTGGTACGGCCGGGATCGCTCATCTAAAGGATCTGCCAGGTCTTGCTGAGCTATATCTCGCTGGCACTCTGGTGGACGACGAGTCAATCAGCGTCATTTCCACAATGCCCCCGATTCGCAAACTGAGACTGGCACGCACTCAGATTGGCGACGCCGCTCTCGAATCTCTTACCGCCTGCAGCAATCTGGAAGAACTGGACCTGAGTGAGAATTCTCAACTGACAGACGCCGGCATGGTCTCCCTCGGAAAAATTACTTCCCTGAAGAAACTCAACCTCTGGCGAGTCCAGATCAATGACGAAGGTGCACTCGCTCTGGCCCCGCTTACCGGCCTCAAGTGGCTGAATCTGGATAATACAAAACTGTCTGATGCGGGCTTACCTGTCCTGAAGGACATGACTCAGCTCACATTTCTGCATCTGGGTTCCACTCAGATTACTGCTGCCGGAATTGAATCTCTGTTTCACCTGACCACCCTGGCTGATCTGAAAATTACCAGAACGGCCATGGGGGCCTCTGCTGATGCCGTCACCACCCTGACTCAAAAACTGCCGGACACTGCAATCCAGACGGAGTACGAAGGTGATTAGAGTGTTTGCGGAGCCGTCTTTACGATGTGTTGATAACCTGTTGACACCGCTGGTGAACGCTTCCACACAGCGCAACAATGCAGCGGTAACCCGATCGGAGAATGTGCACAGCATCCCCGGAACTGCCAGGAAATGAACGAGTACTCATCTCTGTTCCGGCAATGTTTTCAACACCGGACGATCTTCGTAAATGCTTACCGGAATAGTGTTTAAGGATTATCGCTTGCTGGTTTTCAACAATTACACGCTCGCCTGAATACTGTTATTTCTACAACAGATTGAGTTTTGTTTTTGAAGGCAGAGAATTCTTTCAAGTCAGCTCAGGTGTTCTGAATGACAAAAAAACCCCGGGACCAGAAATCCCGGGGTTTCAATTTGACGTGTTCCGAATCCTCAGACCACTTCCCACCCGGCACGGTATTCTTT
The DNA here is from genome assembly GCA_023260695.1 of Planctomycetaceae bacterium. Lineage (GTDB taxonomy): Bacteria > Planctomycetota > Planctomycetia > Planctomycetales > Planctomycetaceae > SXXK01. Next base: position 3,137 of record JALQUR010000106.1, on the reverse strand, counting down.
GTTCACCAGAGCAGCAGCTTCCGGAACATTAGTTGCCTTGAGGTTTGCGGCATCCCAGTTCAGAGCCTTGCCTGTCCGGAAGGACACATTTCCCAGCAGGACAGATTCCGTCAGGGCCCCGGAGTAGTCGAAGTTGCAGGTGGTTGGAGAACCATCCTTGCAGGCTTTGATCCATTCGGCGTGGTGGCCAATAGAATCGGGGATTGACTTCGCTGGCGCCTGGAAGTCAGAGAATTTGTCGGCGGGGAACAGTCGATAGCGACCATAGTCGGCGAACATCATTCCCTTGCTTCCGACAAACATCACGCCATTGGCCGGAACCGGCTGGTTGTGGATCTGCTTGGGAATCATATTTCCATCGTACCACGTCAGATTCAGAGCCGGCATATCGCCACGGGCCGGGAAGTCGTACTTCACGGTAAGTCCCAGCGGGCAGGTCTCGGGATGTACGTCCGGCCCGGTCGCTTCGCATCGCGTGGGATGTCGCAGCTTCAGCGCCCAGAACGGCAGATCCATGTAATGACAGGCCATATCGCCCAGAGTCCCTCCGCCAAAGTCCCACCAGCGCCGCCAGTTTGCCGGGTGATAAGCACCATTTGCATAGGGACGTTCCGGAGCGGGTCCGAGCCAGAGTTCCCAGTTCAGCGTTTCCGGAACCGGGTCAGCCTTGGCGGGGCGATCTCCACCACCCCAGCCCTTGCCGACCCAGACATGTACTTCGGTGACATCGCCGATGGCACCGGACTGAATCACCTCGACGACGCGGCGATAGTTGTCGCCAGCGTGAATCTGCGTTCCAAGCTGGGTTGCGACCCCCATCCGAGCTGACTCTTCTGCCAGCAGGCGAGCCTCAAAAACGGTGTGGGTGAGCGGTTTTTCGCAGTAGACGTGCTTGCCGGCACGGATTGCTCTGATCGCAGCCGGTGCATGATGATGATCCGTCGTACCGATCACGACAGCATCAATGCGGTCGCCTTCCTTGTCGATCATCTCGCGATAATCAGCATACGTGCGTGGTTCGAGACTTTTCTTTTCCTTCAGCATTCCGCGGCAGCGTTCGAGATATGCGGAATCGACATCGACAATGGCGACAATGTCATCAGACATGACCCCATCAATATCTGCGGCAGCACGGTTTGCGGTACCAATACAGGCAATATTGAGGTTAGCCAAAGCACTTCTGGAGGGAGCCGTCGAGGCAGGAGCGGCATGCAGCCCGGCAGAGAGTGCCGCGGCGGAACCAACACCAGCAACCTGCAGAAAACTGCGGCGGCCGGTCTGAGACAGGTTGGTCATTGAGAAACCTTTCTGAAGAGAATGAGGAAGGAATTCAGGCGGGAACCTGGGTTCAGGATACCTGTTTGGACAGGGAAAGGAAAACCGCTATACGGTGAATACTCAGGTCCAGCTGGCCAAAAACAGGGATCGTCAGGATGTGCCAGTCAACCCGATTTGACCTGTTTTTTGCTCATGCTTAACGTACAGAAGTCGTCCGGACATCTGCTGGATGCTCGTGCGAAGTCCGATTGAACGCTGGAAATGGAATTGTTGTGAGATGCCGAAGTTGCATCAGACAGACATACTCATCATCGGCCGGGGGCTGGCCGGAACAGCACTCGCATGGACCTGCTGGCAGCAGGAACGCAGGTTTGTCCTGCTGGGCAGCGATCGCCGCGCAGCAGCATCCGCCGTGGCCGCAGGGCTGATCATGCCGATCAGCGGACGCCGAGCAGTGATGGATCCGAATTTTCCTGCTCAGATGCGTCACGCAGAAGATTTCTACAGGAACGTGGAACGAATCCTGAAGCAGCCCTTGTTCCGCAGAATTTCCGTCTATCGTCGCTTTCTGAACGATTCAGAGCGTGAGAAATTCGAGCGGGAGACCGATCCGGCGATTTGCGAGTCAATCCAGCTGACAGCAGATGGTAGCGGTCTGGTGATGCAGGGGGCACAGCTGGATGTCCCACGTTTTCTGAGCAGCAGTGAACGCTGGTTTCGGGAGCAATCAGCAAGCAGAGAATTCCTGCTGCAAAGCTCCGCTGAGCTGCAGTTTTCCGAATCTGGTGTGCTGCTCAGGCAGGAAGCACTGGAAGCGCAACAGGTCGTATTCTGCACCGGTGCACACATGCCCGTGGAGGATCTGTTTCCGAAGGTTCCGGATCACCCGGTACAGGGAGAGATTCTGCATCTGCGAATATCCACACCGCCGCATCAGAACACCGTCGGAACACACTGGCTTACTCCAGCACCGAGTATGTCAGGAAACGCTCCGGACAGCGATTACCTTGTGGGGGCCACGTACAATCGGGTGCAGCCGGGTCGCGGACCGACACCTGAGGGTTGCAGAGAGTTATTACAGGCAGCGGCGGAGTTATCGGGACAGGCTGTCTCGCAGGATCAGGTTACCAGGCACGACTGGGGAATCAGGCCGGCAATGAAGAATCGTCAGCTTCTGATAAAGCGACACCGGCTTTATTCGCAGGCCGCAATCATCAGCGGGCTGGGATCCCGTGGGACGTTACTGGCCCCGGCCGCTGCTGCTCAGGTTCTGGAACTGCTGGCTCAACCGGTGCCAGACAGCTCGGAAAACGCAGTCCGAAAAGTGATCAGCCTGACTGCAAAGGCTCATTCAGCAGTGCGGCGCAGGTATCGTGAGGGCGACTGGCTGATTGATGCAACCGCAGGAAATGGTCATGACACACTGTTTCTGGCCAGGCTTGGCGGTCCGGATCGGGTCGTCGCTATTGATATTCAGCAGCAGGCACTGTTACAGACGGAACAGCGTCTCAGAGAATATGATCAGCAGGGTGTGTCACTTCATTGCGGCGATCATGCTCGAAAGCTGCATGATCTGATTGCAGAGACTCCGCAGATTCGTCCCGGTGCAGTGATGTTCAATCTGGGATATCTGCCCAGAAGTGATCACAATGTGATTACGCGCCCCGAATCGACAATACCAGCGTTACAAGCCGCTGTCAGTCTGCTTCGCGAGGGTGGTGTTCTGACAGTAACAGCATACCGCGGGCACGCAGGTGGTCCGGAAGAAGCTCAGGCAGTGCGCAGGTTTTTTGCGGAGTGCAGTGACGGGCAGGTTTCGGAACTGCCAGGTAATGCGGAAGATGTTTCGTCACCGCTAT
>JALQUR010000083.1 GCA_023260695.1 Planctomycetaceae bacterium | reverse complement strand
TATTCTCCGAAACGTAGGAATGTCGTGGAGAAGGCTGTTTGTAAAAAACACGTGAGCCTTACAACAAAAAATTGTGTTTTTTCGTCCATTTCAGGGACGGTTTAACTCCTGGTCCGAGGGGCTTCGGACAGAACCTGCCAGGTTCATTTGTCGGCACTGCTGGCTACTTCGTTTTCCGGCGGGTTGTTATCCGGACTCTGCTGTTTTCACAGAAAACGGCAGGGTCTTTTTTTTGCTGGTTGCCTGGTGTTCGCGAGACAAGCAGGCGCCCTGAGTCGGTTGGGCAAGCGTTGTAAAGTTTCCGCAAAGGCTGGTCTGACGAATGGCTGTTGTTGCCGATGCTGCATCTGAATGGCATCGTTGATCTGTCGCGACAAATAAAAAACCCCGCAGCGAAACGCCACGGGGTTCTGGACACCAGAATACACCACTATTCCGGTCAGATCAGAGCGGGTCAACCTGGAATGTTCCAGGTGTGACCCCCGCATCGAGTTCTTCCTGCGTTGGAGGCAGGGTTCCCGGTGCAGCTTCTTCCCAGGAAACCAGCTGCGGATTTTCACTGCACCCTGTCAGACAGACGGCAGCGATGAAGATCACAGAGAGCATCAACGTCTTCATGGAAACTGCTCCTTATCAGAATTCACCAATGGACAGACCATCGGATGCGCCCGCAAGTCGAAGCAGAACGTCATGGTCAGAATTGACAGAGAGTGATCGAACCGATCCGTCTGCCAGGCAGTACTGAACGATCCCTGTGTGGCAGCTTGTAAACTTGCGACGATCCTGATCCGGATAATTGAACGCAACCCCGGTCAGTGACCGCGTGGCGTAGTGCATGCCTGCCGGACCCATCATCCACGAGAATGCGGTTGTCCGAGCATTGACATCGCCAGCCTTCAAGAAATCACCAGTCACTTCACCAAACAGAATCGTGTTGGAGAGGCCGTCGCGTACATCGCGGAACTTCTTCTGCTTATTCATGCGGAAGATTCCTTCGTAGTCATTGATCGCTGCATAGTCTGCTGAAGACGGAGAGATCTGGCGTTCATCTGCCGTAAAGGTCATCCGCCCGGCACAGGGCAGATAGTTTGTCAGGCCATGATTCTGATGCGTTGGAGTTGAACCGGGGCCAAGCTTGTATTCCTGACGCACTCGGAATCCGGGGCTGAGAGCGATAGTCAGCGGATCGTTGTTCATCGAAAACACAAAGCCACCAAAATTCAAATCGATCTTAGTGGTAGACAATGCTCGAGCTGCATTGTCGGTGGGGCAGAGCAATGCCGGAATCTGCTTACCCATCACAGCTGTGATCTGAGGATAATTCCAGTACGGCTGGCGATCGGCCGCTGGGGTTCCGTCGTATTCCTTCGGATTGAGAGAAATGCTCCCGGAGAACGCGTTGTACATCGCTTCCTGCTCCAGATAGGGAAGCAGGTAGACCATCGTGCCAACAAATGAGTAGTTCTGCCGCAAGTTCGGGTCGAGGTAGGCCGACGTATCGAACAACTGCCCCGGCGGCAGCTTGCCGTAGGATGTCTCGAAGTTGTGAACAGCCAGACCGAGCTGTTTGAGATTATTGCGACACTGTGTTCGCCGAGCTGATTCGCGGGCCTGTTGCACAGCGGGCAACAGCAGCGAGACCAGAATTGCGATGATCGTGATCACGACCAGCAATTCAATCAGGGTGAAACCATCTCGTTTTTCAGTGGTGGGGCCGGCAGAAACCGGGGGATAATTCTGTCGAATCCTCATCTTAGTTGTCCTTTTTTCTGAGCAAGACCGTGGTGAGTGGTGCGATTTCAAGTGTCCTGCAAACGCATCAAGAGCGTTTTCACATCAAAATCGTTACCAACCGTGCTCTCTAGGTAGGTCACGAAAGTGGTGCCGTCAGAAAAAAGGTCGCTCTTTGGTATTTTTCCGCCGGAAAAGTCCACCTGAATTCGCTCTTCACTCAAGTTCCCACGGGCTGAAGGCCGAAGGGCGGGATCTCTGAGCAGGATCTGGTGGAGTTTGCGGGTTCTGCCAGTTGCCGAAGCCGGGCGGTTCAGGCGGATTCTCGGAGCAATACGGCTGCCCGATCGGGCAGTCTCCTCAGGCGTTGAGGATTTCGTGAATCACTCGGCCGTGGACATCGGTAAGCCGGCGGTCGATTCCGCCTGCCCGCACCGTGAGGCGGGTGTGATCAAATCCCAGCAAATGCAGGATTGTTGCGTGGAGGTCGTAGCACTTTGTCTCGCCGGCTGCAGTCCTGTAGCCCAGCTCATCGCTTTCGCCGTAGCTGATTCCGGTTTTCACTCCGGCCCCCGCCAGCCAGGTGACGAATGTGCCTCCGTTATGGTCGCGTCCCTCTCCACCCTGAGCAAACGGGGTGCGTCCGAACTCCGTGCTCCAGATCAGTAAGGTGTCGTCCAGTAATCCACGTTCGCCAAGGTCAGTGAGCAGGGCAGTCATTGGCTGATCAATGCTGCGTGCCATGGGGGGGAGTTCTTTGGGGATACTGCCGTGGTTGTCCCAGTTGTTTGTGGCGCCCTGCGGACCGCTCCACACCTGGACGAACCGGGTTCCTCGTTCCAGCAGCCGACGTGCAAGCAGACAGCGTCGGGCGAAGTCCTGAGTCGCCTCATTGTCGGTTCCGTAAGCTGCGTGCGTGAGTTCGGATTCCCGGGTCAGATCAAATGCTTCTGGCGCTGCCAGCTGCATTGCAGCTGCGAGTTCCGCAGCGGCGATACGTGCTTCCAGTTGTGAGTCCTGAACGCGCGACGCTGCATGACGCTGATTGATGACTCTGAGCAGCCTGCGGGTTTCCAGATCTGCAGCACCCGTTGCAAATTCGAATTCCGGGTCCGGGAACAGATCCGGGAGAGCGCTGATGTCAGTCCCGTTGAGCACAGTGCCCTGGTGACGCGAGGGGAGGAAACCTGCACTGAAGTTTCCTCGCTGGTTGTAAGGCAGTCCACGAGGATCAGGGAGCACCACAAATGTGGGAAGTTCCTCCGAAAGCTGGCCCAGCGCGTAGGAGATCCATGCTCCAAAGCACGGAAAACCAGGCGTCATGAATCCGGTATTCATCAGATATGTTGCCGGACCGTGAACATTGGTTGCAGCCGACATCGCCATCAGGAACGCAGGCTGGTCGATGACTTCGGAGAAGTGTGGAAACAGAGAACTGACCCAGCGTCCGGTCTCACCATAGCGGGCGAATTCGAAGGGGCTCTTCATGACAGCTCCGGCGGGAGCAGTGAAGCCCTCAGGTTTTTCACTCGGCCCGAGGTTCTGTCCATGCAGCCGTTCGAGGGCCGGTTTGTAGTCAAAGGTGTCCATCGGACTGACGCCACCGGTCATGAACAGCTGAATCACCCTCCGCACTCGGGGTGGATGATGTGTGGACGACTTTGCTGTCTTGTGCTCGGCTGCAGAAGCCGCAGCGGCTGCCGACGTATGGTCTTCGTCGGCTTGAAGCATGGCTGCAGCTGCCACGGATGCAAACCCACCAGCGGCACCGGACAGCAGGGCTCGGCGGGAAGCCTGGAGCTGTGAAGTGGCTGCAGATTGTGAAAAGTGTGGAATATCGGCGTGAGGAGTGGCCATGGAATTGCTCACCCGGCAGAAATGGAAGCAGCAGATTCAGCTGTTCTAACCGAAGCCTCGACTGGTCTCAACATGCAGGATCTTCATTGTTATCATCCGTCCTGCGGAAGCAAACCCGTCATTGACAGGGGAATGAGTGAACCGGGCAGGTGCTGGGCTGATTCGGCCTGTTGCCGGTTTCTGAATGTTCGATCAACTGCAGGCATGGATGCCATGACACGCATAAAACACTGGATGTATCTGGGACTGATTCTGGCAGGGACAGCGGTTCTGCGAGTGCTGTTTCGGACTGTTCGCGTTCAGCACTACCGTATTGAGCCTGACGCGACACCCTACAGCAGGCCAGAGGGTTCTGTGCGGTATGCCTTCCCATTCTGGCATGATCAGATTGCTCTGGCAATTTTTTCCCTGCGTACGTGGAATCTCTCCGGCCTGATCAGTAGACACCGTGATGGCGGGTATGTGGCGGACGCAGCTCGGATTGCCGGAATTCGTCCTGTTCGTGGCAGCAGCAGTCGCGGAGGAGCGATGGCGGTTGCAGAACTGCTCAGGCTGCCCACCCTGCATTTCGCAATGACTCCGGATGGACCTCGTGGACCGCGACGAAAACTGAAGGATGGTGTCGTCTTTATTGCGTCGCGTTCCGGACGGCCCCTTGTTCCATCGGGAATGGCATGCAGTAATGCCTGGGAAATCCGCGGCAGCTGGACAACGCTGACAATCCCGAAGCCTTTTTCCCGCACCGTACTGATTGCCGGAACGCCGGTATCCATTCCGCAGGATGCTGAGCGAGAAGAGATTGCTGCCTATATGGAGTGTCTGGCGGAGGAGATGCAGCGACTGGAAAAACTGGCGGAGCGAATCCTTGCTGGCGATGCGGCAGCTGTCAGCGAGATTGACCGTTCCGGTGAACAAACCTGGGCTGCTGTTGACCGCAATGCAGACCGGCAGGCAGCAGCCTGAGCAGAATTCCGGACGCCAGATCAAGAACTGCGGCATAAAGTCTGTCATCAATGAGCCAGAAACTGATTCCTCAGCAAAACGCAAGCTTGCTGGTCCTGATCGATCTGCAGGAAAAACTTCTTCCGGCCATCCTGCATTCAGAGTCGGTGCTGCGGAGTTGCGAATTCCTGCTTGACGCAGCAGCGCTCTTTGCTGTTCCGGTTCTGATTACGGAGCAGTATCCGCAGGGACTTGGTCCTGCGAGTATTCGGCTGACATCGAAACGAAGTGATCTGGATCGTCCTGACAAGCTCGCATTCAGCGCCGCCGATGCTGTCCGTCAGAGGATTGCTGCGGCGGAAGAAAATATCTCCGCAGTCGTTCTCTGCGGGATTGAGGCTCACATTTGTGTGCTGCAGACAGCCCTCGAGCTGCTTCAGGACGGCCTGGACGTTTTTCTGGTCACCGATGCTGTCGGCTGTCGTCGTCAGCATGACCATGACATCGCGCTGGCTCGGATGCAGCAGGCTGGTGTCGTTGCTGTGACTGCAGAATCTGCAGCATTCGAATGGTGTCGTACTGCGGAACACGAACGGTTCCGCGAACTCAGCAGGCTGGTCAGGGCTCGTGACGCCGGTGACAGGTAGTTAAGACAGCAGCGAGGCGTCCGGAGCTTCGTCACCGGCACTCTCTTCCAGCTGCTGCAGCATCTGCTGAGTTGTCACGGAGTCAACACCCTCAAACGACGGACGCACCGGCGGTGTCGTCAGCTGGTGGCTGCGGCTTCCCACAAATGCTCGGTCTGCCAGTCGGAACTGGAGGACTGCCAGCAGTACACCGGCAAAGACAATGGCGGCAAGCCACGTGAGCCACGGATTGAGTTCGTCGGCTCGTGTGACCACTGTGACTGCAGCCGTTGCCGTGATTCGATCAGAGAGAATCAGCGGAGCCAGTGCGAGTTCACCGTTTCCGTCCCGGCCTTTTGCTGCATAGCCTTCGCGTTTGAACAGATAGCCTGCGAGTTCGACGTCAGGTCCGCTCCGGCCGAAAGAATCCCCGAGCGGCAGCCCTGGATCTGCTGAGAGAGCAATCACATGCACCAGCTGGTTGCCGGAATCAGGAGTGGAAATCCATGCATCCCACGCCTGGCGAATCCCGTAGCTGCGGGATTCTTCAGGCAGAACGGCCGGTGTGAGTCGGCGGAGTCGACCACGAAGTCGCAGCGGGCGTCCGCGGGCGTTTTCGGGTGAATCGATCAGAACGGCATAACGCCCTTCCGGCATCTGATTTCGCCGACCAGTGAAGACTCGATCTGCCAGTTTCAGTGTTCCGAAGAATGCCTCCATTTCGGCAGCCAGTACCCCCAGAACGTCATCCTGGATTCCTGCAGTGAGTGTCAGCGGAAGATCATCGGGGCCAGTTGCCGGGGTGGTCTGCTGTTCCAGGGCAGTGGCGGCCTGCGAGTCGATAATGCTTTCGGGGTTCTGAAATCGGGGAGCAGCCGGGTCCGGAACAACCCGGAATTCATCGCTGAGCAGGCTGGAGGCGGAAGAAGAACGCGACAGAGAGGAGTCAGGCGTCAGGGGGGCGGCCATGTGCTGGAGTCGCCAGAGCAGAAGCAAAGCTGCTGCAGCAACAAAGATCAGCGTGCCGCGACGAGTTCTGCGGAGCAGATTCTCGCTGCGGCCTGTTCCACGTGACCGAAATCGCAAGGGAAAGGTTCCTGATGAATCAAGGAATTCTGAGCTGAATCAGCTGGTTGACGCCGGTCAGATTGAGGATTGCGACCTTGCTGTCCCAGTGTCTGAAAAAGGGGTCTCAGCCGTCTCAGGATCATGGCCGGATTCCGTCAGCGTGTAAAGCCCGTTGTCTGCCTCGTTCACGCAGAGCGTCTGATTCGCCGGGTTTCTCATCCCGCATGCCTCTCCCAGCCGGTTCCGGCTGAGACTGTTGTAACAACTGCTCCTGCTACCGACTGGTGGTTCTGCAGCGATTCTGCCGATTGGGTGGCAGCAGGAATCGTTGTTCGTCGCCTGCTGGCTGATTTGGCGGAGTGAATCAGTGCTGCCGGCTCACCGGAACCTAGCTTTCCCTTCCGGGCAGTAGTACTGCATTTCCAGAATCAGCGAACAGCAGGGATCGATGATGAAAGTTTCTTTCTTTCCAGCTTTGTCAGATTCAGAGCTGAGCAGCGATTCCGCCAGTGAGCGTCTTCGTGATAGTTCCTCTACCGGCTCCACGACCTTGTTTGATATTGCGGACGATGCCTTTGCGGCCCTTCAGCCGACTCGCGGGAATTCTACTGCCTCAGTAATGTCGTCGGCAGGCAGTGGTAACTGCGGGTCGACAGAAGAACTGCTGCAGGGGATCCTGTCGTGCCTGCGGCGGAGCTCAGGAAACTGGCGGCAAATTGATCCGACGTCGAGGATTCTGGTGGCATCGATGCCACTGGCGCAGCGAATCTCCATCTGCGATATGCTGATCGCCCAGGGTTATCAGCACCTGTCGGTCATTCGTGACAACGACGAGCTGAAGCAGATGATGCGTAAGGAGCAGCCGGACCTGATCGTCTTCGATGCTGATGAAGGTCACGAAAACTGTCTGCAGACACTGGACCAGCTTGCTGCAGATCCTGAACTGAGTGCGACACCGGTTCTGGTTGTCGGTTCTCAGGAATCATTTCGACGCGAAGCACTGCTGGCGGGCGCCTGCGACTACGCCGGCAAGCCACTCGAGGCGGAAGATCTGCTGCCGAAGGTACGCAACTCAATCCTGATTCATCGCAGTCATCTCAATGAAGGGTGGGTGCAGCAGCGGTTGCTCGAACTTGTGACAAGTCGGACGGCCGAACTGGAAGTCAGTCGTAATGAGCTGATTCGCTGTCTGGCACGGGCCGCTGAGTTTCGTGACAACGAGACCGGCAACCACGTTGTTCGCGTCGGGCGTTATTCGGCAATCATTGCAAGGCAGATGGGTTATCCGGAAGAGCGCCTGAAGATGCTCGAAGAAGCTGCTCAGATGCACGACGTCGGCAAGATCGGCATTCCTGATTCGATTCTCTTCAAGCCCGGCAGGCTGGTAGCAGAGGAATACGAGCTGATCAAGAAGCACTGCTCACTGGGGCGGCAGATCATTGAGCCGCTTTCGGGCAGAGAACGGGATGTTCTCAAGAACCACACAACGCTCGGTCGGCATCTCATGGACCACGAATCATCGGGGTTGCTGATTCTGGCTGCCAGCATTGCACAGAATCATCACGAACACTGGGATGGAAGCGGTTACCCGCATGGGCTCAGCGGTGAGGAGATTCCTCTTGAAGGACGCATCGTTGCAGTGGCCGATGTGTATGACGCCCTGTCAAGTCGTCGCCCGTACAAGGATCCGTTCCCGCGCAACAAATGTCTGGAAGTGATTGCTGAGGGACGCGGCACACAGTTTGATCCGGATGTTGTGGATGCGTTCTTCGAATGCGCCGATCGGATTCGCGAGGTGCAGGTTGAACTGATGGACCTTGAAGAGGCGGCGAGCCTGAGCGGAATGCGGTCGCTTGATGAGATTCGGAGCGGTATTCGCCGATCAGGACATACTGAGTCCTGAGGGTACTGATTTGAGCTGCTGAGCCAGTCGCGGCATCAGTCCATAAGAGAGTGCCAGCAGCTTGATCGGGTGCAGTGTGGGAATCTCAGCCCGCTGCTCCATCTGCATCCGACAACTGCTGCAGTCTGTCACACCAGCGTCTGCATCAATTGTCTCCATGGTTGAGACCAGTTCCTGACCAATCTGCAGCGACTGTGCGAAATGCTCTGCCGCCAGTCCGAATGTGCCGGCCATGCCTGTGCAGCCCTTCTCGATTTCCAGTACGGTCAGCCTGGGAATCAGCTTCAGCAGTTCCAGCATTGCTGCCGTGCGAGTCAGTGCACGAATGTGGCAGGGTGTATGCCAGGCAACGCGGAGCGAAAGCGGAGTGAAGTCGGTGCGAAGTTTTCCCTCACGGTGCAGGTTGAGCAGAAAGCTGCCGGCATCCATGGTGCGAGCAGCGACGATCTGTGCATCTTCATCGTCAGTGATTCGAGGATAGTCCTGAGTCAGACATAATGCGGCAGACGGTTCTGTGCAGAGAATCGGATAGCCTTCTCGTGCTGGCTCGGCAAGCTCGCGCAGATTCTGCTCGGCAACACTGCGAGCTGCCGGGAGATCAGCCACGGAGACCATATTCATTCCGGAGATGGTCTGTCCACGAGGAATGAATACTCGAAACCCATTATGTTCCAGAACCCGCACGAAAGCCTCAGCAAGCTCCGTGTCATGGTGATTGGAAAAATAGTCAACGAAATAGACGACGGTCGGTCGCGAACTTCCGGGAGCCCCTGAATTGTCCTCCCGCAGGACACGCGGTGAGTCCAGAAATGCACGACGAGCAAACGCCGGCAATCGGCGATCGGCAGCGAGACCAATAAATCGCTGCAGCATTTTTCGGATCAGTCGACTGCGGAGCAGCTGATTTCCCGGGAAGGAAAACCGTGAGACTATGCCAGCGTAAGTATGCACGCGTGAGAGCAGCCAGCTGGTGCGGGTATGTCCGTGCTGGCGAAAGAAGTGGGCTCGAGCTTCCGTGACAGCATGCGGGATATTGACCTCCGAAGGGCATTCAATCTGACACTGCCGACAGTTGAAGCAGCTTTCAACCACTTTTCTTGCCGATCCGTACTGCAGCAGTTCAAAAGAGTTCTCGGAACAGAGTGCTCTCCGCAGCAGATTCGCCTTGGCTCGCGGTGACAGTTCTTCATCTGAAAGGTCTTCCACAAACGGACACATTCGCCCGGCTTCATCCGGGACCCGACAGCTGGCGCAGCCATTGCAGCTTACGGCCGTCTGCGCCGCTTCAGATGCGCTCCAGTTCAGTTCCATAATCGGCAGGAGAGAAGAAGTACTGCCGGAAGTCAGGGCAGACACCTGATTATTACGCAGATAGCGAATTGTCAGGCGGGAATCATTGCTTACGATCTTGTCGGGATTCATCAGCTGCAGCGGATCAAAGATCGCGCGCAACTGCTGAAAGACGGTATACAGCGGCCCGTACTGACTACGGACGAAGGAGGTTCTGGACAGGCCATCCCCGTGTTCTCCACTGATGCTGCCACCAAAGTTGATCACCTGTCGATAAAGATCGCGGGAGATCTCTTCGATCTGCGTTGCCGAATTTCGTGATGGAACAGGCATGATCGGACGAAAGTGGAGTTGCCCCGATGCCACGTGAGCATAGAGGGTGGCAGTGACCTCATACTTCTGAAAGACGCTCCGTGCCGCAGCCAGAAATCCGGTGAGTTCTTCCGGGGGAATCGCAATATCTTCCACGAATGGCAGCGGTCTTGATTCACCTCGAAATGTTGCCAGCAGTGAAACCACCTGTGCCGGCAGAGCCCAGAGCAGCTCCACGTCAGCGAATTCAGTGGCGATCCGGGTCACCTTGAACTGGATTCCATTGCGTCGGATCTGGTTCTGAAGATCGTCCAGTCGCTGCCCGACTTCCTGTTCACTGCTGCCGGAGAATTCCACGATCAGTCCCGCCTCTGCATCCGGCAGAATGATGCGACTGAAGCGAGGATCGCGTTCACGACCCAGGCTGAGCAGACGGCGATCCAGCAGGTCACAGGCACTGGGATCCATGGGCAGAATCAGCTGCACGGCAAGGATTGCACTTTCCAGACTGGAAAACATCAGCAGTGCAGCGGAGCGATGTTCTGGAAGAGCCATCGTGTACAGCGTCGCTTCCGTGAAGGCTGCAAGGGTTCCTTCTGATCCGGCGAGCAGGCGTGGCAGGTCAAGATGGTCGTCCCGCAGGATGTTGCGGAGCATATAGCCGCAGCAGTTCCTGATCAGTGCCGGCTGATGTCTGCGAATAAGATCCTGATTCTGCTGGAGCAGCTCTGCAAGTTGCTGAATAATGGAAGCGCGTCTGGTTGCCGGGGTCTGGCCAATCAGCTGTTCAGGATCCAGTCTGCGGTCGTACAGTACGTCGGCCTGATCATGGTCGACAAATCTGGGAGTGGTGTCGGATGCTGCCGTGATTGACTCACGACCGAATTCAAATCGTTGTCCGCCGGAAACCACGCATTCGATACTCACTACGTGATCGCGAGCAGAACCGATGCGGACAGCGTGCGATCCGGCCGCGTCGACGGCCAGCATTCCTCCGACTGTGGTTGTGCGACTTCCGGAAGGATCCGGTGCAAAGTAGCGGCCGTGCGGCCGCAGGGCTTCGTTCAGACGATCTCGAGTAATCCCCGGCTGCACGCGAACCTGATCGCTGCTGATGCTGATGACCCGATTCATGTGTCGCGAGAAGTCAATGATGATTCCCCGCCCGAGCGCTCCGCCAGCAAGCCCGGAACCACTGCCTCGAGGAGTGAGGGGGACACCATTTCTGGCAGACCATGCTGCCAGTTGTTCCACGTCAGCGGCTGATCGAGGGAAGGCAACAGCCAGCGGCGGGATTTCGTAGAGACTGGCGTCTGATGAATACAGCGAGACCGCCGTCTGGTCGATACGGATTTCTCCCTCGATCAGATCTCCCAGGTCCTCACTGATTCTGTGCCTCAGCTCTTCCACAGACTGTTTGCCTCGACGGTTTACTGAAAGCGGTAAGGAGTACAGCGGAGCAGCCGCATCGCTGCGGAGCGAGGGGCTGTTCCGGCTGACTGTAATCTGCAGACAGGATCATCTGTCTGCCATGCGTTCTTTCTGCAACGCCTGTTGTCGATAACGTTCTGATACTTCGAGGTTGAACCGCGGATGCTCCTCATTCATGGCAGAGCGACGATGGCGTGAAGCACACCGATAACAAACCAGCATGTCTCCCATGAACGTAAACAACAGCATATCAAGAAATGCCGCAATCAGGAGGATAACCAATGCAGTCACCGGGCGATACCAGGCCCAGGCAAGGCAGCTGAGGCTGGCGGCCACGCCGACAATGGCCAGTCCCAGTGCCGGAGGGAAATCCTTCTGACGCCAGAGATCATCACAGCCACAGATACGGCATCTGCAGATGACCTGATCCTGAAAATCGCCCGCTCCCTCGTCACGGCTCCAGGCGCAATGTTCGCAACGCACCGGCCCGGTATCAGGTTCCGGCGTCGAGACCTGCCGGGTCTGGCAGGCGGGGCATTGAAAGATAATATGAGCTGCCATAAGTGAGTGGTCCCGCGTTTTTCAGAGCGGAATGCCGATGTCCTGCTGCAGCAGTGCGGCAGACATCTCTCCCATGAATACAAGAATGAGACAGGCGAACAGGACTCCGGTTGTTGACTGGGTATTACGGTGTCGCAGGATCACCAGTGACATGACCGATGCCGCGGCAGGTGCCAGAATGGCTCCACCAATCCGCAACAGCAACCACATCCACTGCAGCTGCTGGAGCGACTGCCCGGAGACGAGCAGCCAGACGCAGGTTGACGCAATCCCACGCAGAACGGCCGCTGCCAGAAGAATTCGACAGAACCACACCAGTGGACGCAATGACATCGAGGGAGTAGTCAGGTACCAGTGTCCGAGCAGCATTCCGGTGAGGGTTGCGCCGAGTACTCCTGCTGAAGTGAAATCTGCGAACAGCTGCAGCCACATGGCCGTTCCCTGGCGGTCAGCGACCGCCGTGATGGTGAGTGCGGCCAGCGTCGTCAGAGCAATCACTGCGATGCAGATCGAGCCGGCAATCCGTCGACCAAGTTTCCAGAAGACGTGCCCCGGATAGGCAGCTGCGGCAGCGGCAAACGCCAGTTGCTGGAGTAACCGCGCGCGGTCCGACAGAGCTGCAGCCTGAGCCGGACTCAGTGGTGAGAAAACCGGGCTGCGCTGATCGATTGCCGACTGAAAACTGAGCACAAGCAGGACGCTGAGCCCGAGCATGAGCAGCATCTGAATGCGAAAGAAACCGTCAGCGACGTCCTTTCGCGGCATCAGGATCCACATCAGGGCAATCCCGGCAACAAGCCGGAGCACAAAGTCGGCGATCATGCCTGTGTTACCTGCCGTTGATCAGCGCCATCGCTTCAGCGCGGCTGCCCAGATTGTCCTTCAGCTGGCCCCGAACGGCACTGGTCACCGTGAGTGCACCGGGCTTCTTGACCCCACGAATTGTCATGCAGGTATGCTCAGCCTCCACGACCACGATGACTCCGCGAGCAGACAGGACCTGTTCAACGAGGTCTGCCACCATGTGAGTCATGCGTTCCTGAACCTGTGGACGGCGAGCAACTTCGTCGACGACGCGGGCAAGCTTGCTGAGCCCGGTGACACGTCCGCTGGGGATGTACCCCACGTGAGCTTTCCCCATAAATGGCAGCAGATGATGCTCGCACATGCTGTTGAAAGAGATATCACGGACCAGAACGAGCTCGTCGTATTCCTCCTCAAACACCTTCTCAAGGTGTCGACCCGGTTCCAGATGCAGGCCACCAAAGATCTCTGCATACATCCGGGCGACTCGAGCAGGCGTTTCCTGCAGACCATCCCGATCCGGATCCTCACCGACCGCCAGCAGAATCTCTCGTACTGCACTCTGAATTCGCGACTGATCTACTGTACGAGCTTCCGGAGGAATGGCACCACCGGCAAGGATGTTATTCATTTCACTCAATTGCAGGCTCCGGGATTCTGGGAATGCTGCTTTTAATGGGAACCGCACCTGAGCAAGCTGGGCAGTGGAGCTGATCGAAGCAGGCTGCTGTGACAGCTGAATTTCGACCAGAGCGGAATGGATTCAGGTGCGAAAACACGTTTGTGAAGGCAGATTTTACGACGAACACCTGCCGGAAACACTCCGGTGTCGCTGCTTTCCTGAGAACGGTGGGGTTTCATCGTGGTTTTTCAGCCATCCTCGTGTTTTCACCGACGCCGGCAAATTCTGCGAACTGCCGGATCTGCTGCCTCGCCGCACTGAAACCGTCCCGGTCAACGTTATACTCCGCCCAAATACGGGGTTCTTTGTCGCAATTGACATGCACAAGGTGAAGCAGGATATGGCGGAGCGACTTCTGGAAGGCAAAGTGGCGTTGGTGACCGGCGCCGGACGTGGGCTTGGTCGCGGGTTTGCAGAGCATCTGGCTGCTCTGGGCTGCCGTGTCGGCGTCCACGGAATGCGTGAAAATGGCCCGGCTGAATACGGCGAAGGCACAACACTCACTCAGACCGCCGCTGAAATTGGCGAAACTCATCAATCAGCAACCTGCCGAGTCCTTGGTGATCTCACCTGCCCGGAACAGGTGCAGCGCGTGTTTGCGGAAGTCACGGAGCAACTCGGAGCTGTGGATATTCTGATCCACAATGCCGGTGGCGATATCGCGGCTGCTGGTGGAAAACCCAATCCCAACGATTGTGTGGCGATCAAACTGGAAGACGTGCAGTCGGTGCTCAACCGCAACCTGCTCAGTACAATCCTCGTCTGCCAGGAAGCCGCAAAAATCATGATGCCTCGGAAACAGGGGCGGATCCTCACAATCAGCTCCATTTCGGCATTCCGCGGAATTGCAAACAGTGCCATCTACGCCACCGCGAAAGCCGGTGTTGTGGAATACACCCGCTGCCTCGCCGAACAGCTTCGCCCGCACAATATCAACGTCAATACGCTCGCCCCTGGTGACACACGCACGGGCCGCTTTCTGGGAACTCGTGCGGTTCCGGAAGAACGACTGGCGACCGATGGTACGCTGGATCGCATCGGCCTGGTCGACGAAGTGACTCGCGTCTGCGAATTCTTTGCCGGCCCGCTGGGTGCCTTCGTCACCGGACAGGTGCTGCGAGTTGACGGCGGTTCACAGATCTGGCCTGCCTGATTGCTGTCAGTTCGGGCTGGCGGCCGACGCCGCGCTCGCGAATGATCCGCAGGGGATCATCAGAGTGAATCTCGCCGGGAATCATCTCTGTGAATTGTCGATCGCAGCAGGCTTGTCCTGCTGCGATTTCGGCATCAGCCGTCCAGCGCCGCGGCAAGGTCTGCAATCAGGTCGTCTGTATGCTCAAGGCCGACTGAGATACGCACGGTCTTCTCTGTAATGCCCGCCTGCTGACGCGCTTCCGCTGACATCGACGCGTGACTCATCGTCACCGGGAATGAAATCAGCGATTCAATTCCGCCGAGTGATTCTGCAACATCGAACAGCCGGGTCTGCATGCAGACACGCTCCGCTGTGGGTCTTCCGTCAACAGTGTCGAATGACAACATCGCGCCGAAGCCCTGCTGCTGCCTGCAGGCAAGTTCGTGCTGAGGATGTGACTCGAGGCCCGGGTAGTAGACGTGTTCGATGAGTGGGTGCTGATCAAGGAATGCAGCAATCTTCATGGCGGACGCCTGCTGCGCTTCCATTCTGCAAGCGAGCGTCTTGACGCCTCGCAGGACAAGCCAGGCGTCAAACGGGGAACAGGCCAGACCGAGTGCATTGCAGATCCATGCGATTCGCTTCGCGTGCTCTTCTGACTTTGAGATCACACAACCGCCGACAACATCTGAATGACCATTGAGGTACTTGGTGGTGGAGTGCATCACGACATCCACACCAAATTCGATCGGACGCTGCAGGAAGGGTGACAGAAACGTGTTGTCACACAGTGTGATGCAGTTGTGCTCTCGGGCAAGTTCAACCATTGCCTGAAGATCGATCACCTTCAGCAGTGGATTACTGGGGGTTTCAATCCACATGCCTTTTGTTTCAGGGCGAAATGCGGCGGCGACCGCCGAGCGACTGGTCATGTCAACAAACGTAAACTGCATCCCTTTTTCGGCAAGATAGCGGTCAAACAGTCGGAAGGTTCCGCCATAAAGATCAGCCGGGGCGATGATGTGATCACCGGGCGAAAACAGCGCCATCGCACAATGCACAGCGGACATGCCTGTTGATGTGGCCACACATCCCACACCGCCTTCGAGCGATGCAAGGTTTTCCTCCAGAGCCTTGCGAGTCGGGTTGGCGGAACGCGTGTAGTCGTATCCCGAATTCGTCTCCAGAGAGTTCCAGTAGAACGTAGACGTTGGATAGATGGGGGTCGTCACACTGTTGTACTGCTGGTCCTTGTGCACCCCGCCATGAACGCAACGGGTGACAAACTGCAGAGGGTCGCTGGATTCTGGTGACATGGGAACGAAATTCTGGTCTCGCAAAAGGAATTGTGCGTAAGGCTGCTGGATGTGGAGAAGCAGTCAGCTGCCTGCAGATTCTCACCGCGACCGGTCAGATTACAAGCTGCAGGTGCGGGAATTGACGTTTTCTGGATGCCAGGCGTCGGGCTTTTGCGGAACAGCCGCCGGAAACAGCTGCAACCGACGTCGGATGGATAACGCCTGTCGTCGAACACACGACATTTCGGGGAATGTTCGGATGCGGCACTCGGCCCCTTCCGAAGAAGTAACTCCGGGAAACAGAACGGCTTAAGAAAATTCGGCCAGGTATGGCACGCAACTCGCCAGAACTATGCACCGCTGCAGTGTTCCCTCGGATCTTCCGGCTGCAGCAACAGCCGTCTGCGTCCTCCTGATCCTGAACATCTGGATTCGGTTCAGTGTGGAGCAGCACTGCGTCTGTGTTTGTTCGGGCAGGAACGCAGACGGCTGGTTTCCCGGTTCCATGTTCTGTCAGGAGATTCTCTCATGAAGAAACTGCTTGCTGCCTCCGTTGCCATGTTGTGCGTGGTCGCTGTCTGTGCAGAGACCCGCGCCGACCATCGCTCCTCGCGTAATCGATCGTCTTTCGGATTTTCAATCAACACCGGTCGTGGTGTGTCGCTCAGTTTTGGTCGCGGCTCGTATTACAGCAGTCCGTATCGCAGCCAGAGCTACTATTCCGGGGGCCTGCCCTTCTCATCCCGTTCGCACAGCCATCTGCACTATGTGCCGCAGCAGCGAGTCTATGTGACGCCCCATTATGGGCACTATCACTACCATTGCTTCTGATGGATTGACTGTTCCGAGACAGCCTCATCTGCGGGGAACAGTCCACGCCGGGGCAACATTGCGTCGGGTGATCGTCTGTGTGACGGTCACCTGACTGCATTGGTACACTTGACGCTCAGCGTTTCATGAGCATTTCGTCAAGGTTCAGAATCACGCTGGCCACGACCGTCATGGCCGCCGCAGATTCACTCTGCATTCCCTCCGGAAGGGCCCCAAGCGGCATAGTGGCCAGCTGCATGGCAGCTTCCGGGCTGTCAGCAAACTCCTGCAACGAGTCCTGATACAGTTGCTGCAGTTGCTGCAGTTCGTCAGCTGCTGCATCGCGACAAAGTGCAGTGCGGATGGCAAACTGGAATTGTTCTGCAGGTGCATCGGCCGACTGCAGAATTCGCCGGGCAAATGCCTGAGCAGCTTCCACGTACACTTCGTCATTCATGGTTACCAGGGCCTGCAGCGGAGTATTTGTGCGATTACGTCTGAGCGTACAGGTTTCACGGTTTGGCGAATCAAACGTTGCCAGTGAGGGGTAGGGATTACTCCTTCTCCACGTTGTGTAAACCGCACGGCGATAACGGTCATCACCGGCACTTGGTTGCCAGTCCGTCGAGCTTCCAAAGGCGGCCGACAGGCCCATGCTGGGTCGCGGTGGCCGCACCGGTGGTCCGTACATTTTCCTGCTCAGCAGACCGGCCACGCTGAGAGCCTGGTCACGAACCATCTCTGCCGTAAGACGTACTCGCGGACCGCGAGCAAGCCAGCGGTTGGCCGAGTCAGCTTCGAGAAGTTGCGGTGTGACAACGGAAGACTGCTGGTAGGCTGATGACGTGACCAGCAGCCGCAGCAGCTCGCGAGTATTCCAGGAATTCTCGGTCAGTTCAGTCGCCAGCCAGTCGAGCAGTTCCGGGTGTGAGGGCAGTTCGCCCTGCGATCCGAATTCTTCACTGGAGGAAACGATGCCGATGCCGAAGAGATCCTCCCAGAAACGATTGGCAACTACTCGCGCCGTCAGCGGATTCGCCGCATCCACCAGCCACCGTGCCAGAGTCAGGCGGGTCAGTGGCTGGTCCGGAGCTGGTTGTGGGAACGCTGCCGGAAAGCCGGCGGCAACTTCGTCGCCTCGATCAAGATAGTTGCCGCGGTACTGGAAGAAGGTCTTCCGGCTGTTGTCGGCAGCAAGCTCTGTC
>JALQUR010000082.1 GCA_023260695.1 Planctomycetaceae bacterium | reverse complement strand
AGAACAGATAGCCAACTATGGACGGCCCCGCAGAAAACGCCGCGATCAATCTTCAGCAATGGAATGACTCCTTCGGCCTGCAGGGTCAGACCAGTTGTGTTACTGCTTCCGGGATGAGGGAATTACTTCACCACCTGAGTTGTTTCAGATGTCCGTGATCGATGAGTGCCTGAAAGTGCTGCTGGATCTCGCCAGCAAGCCGTGGATTTTCGGCGGACACTCCGGCTTCGATATTTCGCTGCTGTGCCGCTGCTGTGAAATTCGCTGAAGAAATAAAGACCTGATGCCCGTCAGCGATCACAAATTTGGCATGCAGACACGCACTCGCGGAATGCTCATCTGATTCCACCGCTCTTGGATCAAAATAAACATCCGGCAGTCGCACGTCCTCGGGCCACTGCGTTTCGCGGAACCGTTGCACAAATTTCTGCAGGAGCACAGTGTCTGTCGACTTGTCACCCTTCTTTCGTTCGACGTTCAGAAACATGCGGACTTTCAACTCGGGCAACGCTGTCATCCGCTGAGCCAGAGTCTGAAAGATGTCCTTGCCCTGGTACACCGCGAATCCACAGATCCAGATCGACCTGGTAGCATGGCTGAACATCTGCCGGACAACCACGGCTGTATCACGAATGGTTGTCCCGGGAGGCTCTGGTCCTGTCATGACCAGTTCAATGGTCCCCGCATCCGCACGCAATCGTTCCCGCTGCTGCAACAGAATTCGAATCCATGCACCGGCAGAGTGTGCTGTGGAACTGCTTCCGACAAGACTCTGAAGTTCCTGCAATAATCCAGCAACCTGGTCCTGCGGCACCAACTGTGCCAATGTCAGGCTGCTGAATGGCGGCGACAAACGCCCGGATTCCAGGGCGGTGATCAACCCGCGCAGGCTGCGATCACTGAGTTCATTCAGAATCGACGTCATTCCGCATTCATCCGAAAGAACTCAACCCCGCGATTCTGAACGGTTGGCACAACCAATGCTCGATCCAGAAAATCGTTCTGCTGTTCACACGAGGTTTCTGCGATCAGCAAGCAACCGTGGCAGGCAGCACCATGCAGAAATCGACGTTCATGCTGGTTAGCAGGCTCATGCTGGGCACAGACAGGGTCATTCGAACACAACTCTGCATGCGTCAGTGCCTGTCGCAGATGCTGGTGAATCCGCCGACCTTCCTGCACCAGTCCGCCAAGCGTGCCCTCGGAGTCCGGGGAACCCGTATACAGCAGGATCCCGTAACCCACGTCGTCAAACGCATAGATGCGTTCCCGAATGGAACTGGCCGGGTAACCGCATTCCAGTGAAATTGTTGTGATCAGCATGTGCGACAGCGAATGCAGCAGATAGTACTGCAGCGGAGGCATCTCTCGCTTCGAACCGCGGTGCTCTGACTTCCACGCCTCAAATCCGGAGTTCAGGCTGTTCCCGTATCTCTGCACACTCGCTTTGGCGATCCACTGGTTCAGCATCTCTTCACGAAATTGCAGAAAGATGCCCTCGCCGCGATTCTCGATCGCCGGGACCCACGAAATCTCGCGAGCAAGTGCTGCCGGCTGCACTCCAATCTCCAGTTCCCCTTCCACGTTCGTAGTTGCAGATTCAAAGCGTGTAAATCCGGCCTGGGCGACAACCTCACGTAATCGGTGGACAAGCACAACCTGCTCAATGGATTCCATCCACGGTGCATCCCAGACGCTTCGCGGCAAGGCCCTGGCAAAGAAATCACTGTCCGGAATATCGTCGCTGCGTTCCTCCTCACAGGCGATCAGGGTCTGCAGCTCATCCGGTTTGAGCCGTGAACTGGCCGCTGCCGCAGGATTACGCCGCCGCTCAATCTCCGCCCAGACTTCTTCATTCGAAATCCCTTCCAGTACCGTGGCTACACGGTCTTTCCTGCGTTCATAGCGCACTTCGGCAATCGATTCTGCGGCTTCCAGAAACATCCACGCCTGATCGACCGCCTTCGAAATGGCCTCATTGCGAGGCGGCAGCGAAATCACAGCGATCTTCTGCGGGAAGTAGGCGTTGCTGGCAGTTCGAATCAGAAACCGACTGGGCTGTTCACATCTGGTATTCGCATACGGCCCCAACCATGGCTGGCTGCCGTCACAAAGCCCCAGAGCACCGGCTTTGTGATGCCCGCCCGTCTCTACCGCTTCACTTAACAGTCGCGTCTGCCCGCATTCGCAACGAACCTGAATCTCTGTGATGTCACCACTCGTACCAACATCATCCAGCCATAAGTGAGCTGTGCACTTTTTGCCATCTGTATGCACAAACGCGTACCAGTCGATGTCACCGATGTGTCCATGACGACAGGCACGAACGAAACGCACCGGGACAACATTCTGTGGTTTGCGATCGTCGCCTCGATACTTTCCGCGCGATAACGAGGTACGATGAACAAGCTGCCGAGAGCGAACGGGATGCCCCGTGGCGGACGTTCGGTGCTGAACATTCTGCGTGACGAACCACTCCGGGAATTGCCAACCGACGATGCCACTGTTCGAGGCAAAGTTCTCGCCCGATTCACGCGGTGGCGCAAACATCCGCAGCTGATCCAGCCCGAGGTGCTCCTTCAGTTTCTCCAGCAGTCGTGGCTCAAGAATTTCTTCCGTAACCCCGGTCCATTGATCCAGCCCACTGACAAGAATCGAATGATCCGGCAGATCCATCATGGCACCGGGGCCAAACGTTGTCACGACCTGGCTGCGGCGAATCTGTCCCTGCGGCTTGACGCGGCCATGCTTACTCATCTTCGCCAACCTCCAGCGGGATATTATCCAGCGTACGCAGCCACAGATTCACTTCAGGCTCGACGTCCCGCATTGAGCGATTGGCCCGAAACTTGCGGAACACGCCGCTGACTTCCTCCAGCTCCGGATCAAGGAACTGATACAGCAACCGCTTTGCAGCGCCGACTTCATTCTGATACTGCAATGTTGTGCCAGTCTGCTGATACTGATTCGCAATCTGTTCCCACTCATCAAGTAGATCCTGACACCGCTTGAACAGCGACTGCCGCAACTGCTCGCGCTCCGGCTCGCTGCGGTCTTTGTTGTGCTCCGCCGCACGCTCCGCCATCAGATTGGAGATCCACGTGAGCTGGCTGCGGGTCTGCAGAATATTTGTCGCCCCCTTCGCAGGTGTCATTTGCGACAGACCATGTCGGGCCAGCGCCACAACCGTCGCGGCCAGTCCTCGGTCCAGAGCTCGGGGACTGAACGGCGTCACGCTGGTGGCCTCCACATGACGGTAAAACGATTCGTGATACACGCCAAACCGCTCGTAATGCGAACGGTCACGCGGGCGATTCAGATTCAGAATCGTGACAACCAGCCCCGGCTTGAAGTGATCTCGTCCGACGCGGCTGGAGGCCTGAATATACTCGGAACTCGTCTTGGGCTGCCCATAGATCACCATCAACCCCAGTCGTGTGATGTCCAGCCCCACCGAAATCATGTTTGTCGCCAGCGCAATATCGACGGCCTCTTTCTCTGTCTTCCCGAAGGCCTTTTCCAGCCGACGTTTGGTATCCGCCACCTTGTCTGTACTGACTCGGCTGGTCAGCTCCAGTACTTCCTTCAGCGGCCCACGATTCTGGAACTGGCCACTGGTCTCTCCCAGCCGCATACGTTCACCGAAACCTGCCAGGGAGTTACTTACCTCATCTTCCACCAGGCGACGCGCACCGCCCAGTTCACGCAGGCTGTTGAAATATCCCAGCAACGTCATGTACGGGTCGGCAGGATTTGACGCTTCCTCTTCGTGGTCACTGTACAACTTCTGGGCAGCGGACATGAGTGCCAGACAGGTCCGCAGAAACACCCGCTTCGGACTGCGTCCCTGTCCTGTAACACCCAGATACAGCCGAGCATTCGATTCCTGCGGTGACACTGTGCGAGCAAAAAATGAATCGCGACGATTGGGCCCGGGGGGCGGGAAAATATCGACCCGGTCGCGATTGAACAGAGCACGAATCTGACTTTCCGCACGCCGCACAGTTGCCGTGGAGGCCACAATCTTGGGCCGGATGCGATCTGCATCGTCGCCAATCGAACACAATTGATCCAGCGCTGTCTCGTACAGACCAGCAACAGTGCCCAACGGACCAGAAATCAGGTGCAACTCGTCCTGAATGATCAGATCTGGGGGAGGCAATCGGCCGGCTGGAATGGGAATGCCGCCCTGCGGCTGACACGGCCCATAGAATCCGTTGCTGTCATAGCGATCAACATTCCCGAAGAATCCGCCCACTTCACCCGTCCACGGCATCGCTGCAAACTTATCCACCGTGGCAATCATGAAGCATGGCAGGCGGCGATAGATTGCTTCATCGACGGCAACGATTGGCAAACGGCGGCGATTAGCGCCGGAAAACTCGCACTCTCGATTGACGCAGCAGACCCGCAGATCCCGTGGCTCATCAGCTGCGGGCTCCAGCCGAAACGAGGACCCATTGAACTTGCGATTACACCACGGACAGTTTTCCAGTGGAATCGGTGACGGTTTTCGCGAATCATTCTGGTACGAAATCGTCTTCGCCCGTGCCGAGTTCTTGTTGTTATCTCCTTTGCGTCCCATCACATTTGGTGTGGCTGCCTGTCCAACCCACAGGGCAATCTCGAACGGCCAGCGCCCCAGCTTTTCAACATCGCGTTCCCGCAGTAACTCCAGGGCACAGATCAACGCAGACGCTCGCCCCAGCTGGTCCAGCGTCAACAGCCGCAGGGTGTACCGCATCAGCACCGTCAGCCCGCACGCTTCCACACCGGGATGGGTCAGCCTGCGGTACACCAGCGCAAAAGCAGCCAGCCCCAGATAAGCTTCCGTCTTGCCACCGCCCGTCGGGAAGAACAGCAGATCAACGGTGGAGCGATCCTCAGAAGCAGGGTCAACCACGCCCTGCAGATTCATGAGCAAAAATGCCAGCTGGAAAGGACGCCACTCCGGCACGATTTCTGATTCCAGTTTTTCGCCGGACAGGCTAAGTCGCTTGCGAGCCTGCATGGCCATCGCTCGGTTCGCCAGACGAAATGCCTCCAGAACCGTTTCGTCCTGAAGCAGTGCAATCCCCTGCTGAATTCGACCGGCTGCAAACTCGGCCCGCTGCAGCAACGTCTGGGCAGTTTCGAGCCGAGGCCCCTGCAGAACATCCAACGATGCACGCTGCTCCATAATCCAGCTGCGATACGACGTTACGAATGGCTGCAACGCAGCATCTGCGGCTTCGGCATCGCTGAGCATTGCCAGCGTCGCCATCTTCAATTCCACGGCGGGAAGTCTGGGCACAGTTGTACGCTCAACGGCAGCCTGTGGGATCCAGCAGGTACGGATCAGGAAGCACTGTCCGTCCACCACTGACGCGATGGACGACACATTATGGCCGACCGCGAATTCGTAGCAGTCGCGAAACTGCAGGTCAGCAATGCGCAGGTCCGGGTCTGTACTTTTGACGGCGTGCGAATCCACGCGAGCCACGAAGCCCTCGCCGCAGGACAGCGTCAGCTGAGCCTGAAAGGCGAACGCTGTATCGCGGGTGTCATCTGGTTGCACACCACGGTGATTCACCAGAAAGACGGAAACACTCTGACTGCCTGTGGCTGTTCCTGCAGCATCTCCGATTGATGCCAGACTGCGTCCGGTCACGCTGATCCGCAGCCCCTCCGACCCGGGAACAGCCAGTTCATCGCGCCAACGGTCCTTCTGCTGAATTGGCAGAACGATTGTCTTCTGCTGCGGAACTCTGCGCCACGGATTGGGCTGGCCGGGTTCTGGTTCAAGTGGACCGTAATCGCCCCAATCGACTGTCACCTGCAGCTGCGTCGTGGTGGGCGACAGCAGAACGCTGAGACCCATTGAGGATGGAAATCGTGTCCTGCTGGCAGCGGCTCGCTCCGGCGATACATCATCGTCAGTTCCGCCGTGATCCCCGGCACCATCGATCTCATCGCCGGCATCTTCGTCAGACGCCTGAGATTCGCCGGCCTCAAACGGAACCAAAAATCCCGTCAAATACCAACGTGAGGGATGCTGTGCGAGCAGCTCAATCGAATCGCCAAACCCGTTCTGCGGACCAACAAGATCCAGTTGCAGGGTATTGACCAATTCTGAACGCACTTCTGCCGGATTCACTTTCACACTCCTCCGTCATCCCTACTTTTGTTCAGGTGTTGTTGACGCAAAAATATCTTTCAGATCAAAGCGGAGGTAGCGTTCCAAGGCTAATGTTCTTTGCGTCCATCGACTCAAGTGTCCGTGATACACAGCAAGAAAACACTTTATGTGGGAGAGGCTTTTATCGGCGTTGAGGACGGCCACGGTTTCTGATGGCTGCTCGGGGGAACCCGATTCGTTGACGTTACGATTTCGCAGCAGAAGACCGTCACGAATTGAAAGAATAGCGTCTGGCCAATACACGTCGTTTTCCTTCACAGTGCTAACCGCCTCTTGCCAGACATCGGTTTGGGCCGTTTCGCCGGGCGAAAGAGATTGGCAAATCAAGAAGCTGAAAAAGTCATCAAACCTCATTTTTCCCAGTTTCGGTGCGACATCAGTAATCTCCAAAAAAGAGCTTCCTGTACCAATCTCAGCCGGGGCGCCCCAGAGCGCAGAAGCCTTCAAGTCTTCGCACGAAGATACCAATTGCTTGATTTGTTCCGAAACCTGGATGATCGCATCCTCGAACCGTGGCTTTCCACTACTGACATAGAGACGTGACTTTACTTCCCCGATTGCGGCAATTGCTTCAACTGGAAAGAACGGCCCCAGCTCCATGCTTTCGATAAATGGCGTCGCATCCCGATCGCAGATCAACAGATCGCATTGCTTCGGTGGTGCGTCGGTGGCATTGGGAGATACGACAAATCCGGATCTCAGTTTAAAGCGACGCGGAGTAAACGGCTGCAGCAGACGCTCACAGGTATACTCACGCAAGCTGCCGAAAGCTCCCTGATGGAATCGACCACCGGATTTCATGTGATCCGTCTGAAACAGTGATTCACAGAGCTCGCCATAGAGTTCGCTGAACTCCTTACAATGCTGGGTGATCATCTGATCAAGACGCGGCGCGAATTCCGGCATGCACAGTCCCCTCGACAAACGCAGATGAAAACACGACTGCCGGACGTGCTGCCGCAAATAACGATCGTGTGGCCTCTGCCACGGCACACCGAGTCGCATGGTGCGTATCACTGCCTGCACCAATCAGCGTCGCAAATACCGCCAGAAAAACATCGCCAGCACCTGTTGGGTCAGTTCCGGGCGGACACGGGGTGGTGCC
>JALQUR010000071.1 GCA_023260695.1 Planctomycetaceae bacterium | reverse complement strand
AATGCCCTGTCCCACACAGGCGGTACTCGCTGCAGCAGTTCCGCGTAATGGGAACTGGGTAACAGATCTCCGACTTCAATCCGCACACCTCGTGCAAAGATTCGCGAAATCTCATCCAGGCCATGAGCTTCCACATACTCTTCAAACACCGTCCTGATTGCCTCCGCCATCACCGCATCCAGCACCTGCTGTTCACTCATCTGATGACTGCTCATCAGATCCACTTCCAGTTTGCCGAGTGATGATGAGTACAGATGTCCCAGATCGCTGATGCGTGGAACTGCCGGCTTCTCGTTCAGCAGCGCTGCACGACGCCGAGCACTGGCAATCATCGTCTGGTAGTTGGCGATGCTGAAACGAGCACTGACGCCGGACTGCTGATCCACAAACTTGCTGCGTCGCGCCTGGCGACTGATCTCTTCAATGATCTGCTTCATGAACCACGGCACAGCCACGGGGAATTCTCCGTCCAGCGGCAGCTCACACTCCTGTTCCATAATCTGAATTCCAGCATCGCGATCCTGCGGATAGTGCGTACGAATCAGACTGCCGATGCGGTCCTTCAGCTGAGGAATCACCTTGCCACTGCGATTCCAGGTTGCTGGATTCGCTGAGAACAGAATGACCACATCAAGATCAAACTGAATGGGAAATCCGCGGATCTGCACATCGCGTTCCTCAAGAATGTTGAACAGGCCGACCTGAACCAGTTCATCCAGTTCAGGAAGCTCGTTCATTGCAAAAATGCCACGATGCATCCGTGGAATCAAACCGAAGTGCAGCGCGTCTTCCGCCGACATGCTGCTCCCGGCAGCCAGTTTCGCCGGGTCGATTTCGCCGATGATGTCGGCAAACCGCGTCCCCGGTGCCAGTCGTTCTGCATAACGCTGCTCCCGCGGCCACCAGGCAATCTTCACCTGCTCCTCAGAATGCTCTGCCAGATAATCCTTCCCCTGACGCGTAATCGGGTTCAGTGGATCTTCGTGAACCGGACAGCCGGGCAGGTCGAGAAACGGGATCGCCTCATCCAGAAACTGCGGCAACAACCGCATCATGCGGCTTTTGCCCTGACCCTTTTCTCCGAGGAACAGCATGTCGTGCCCAGCCAGCAGCGCCAGACTGATTTCCGGCACAACCGTGTTCTCGTAGCCAATGATGCCGGGAAACAGAGCGGTCCCGTCTGCAAGACTGCGCTGGAAGTTGAGACTGATTTCCTGCCGCACGGTTCTGGATTCCCAGCCTGAACTTCTGAGTGCAGCAAGCGTTTCCGGTCGGCCATTTGAATTCATGGAGTGCAATTCTTCTGCGTGGGGCATCTGAACATCCGGACTGGCAGGGAACAGAATCCACGCCCGGCTCCTGATTATTGTCTTCCTCAGCCAACGGGACAGGGCTGCAGCAGCAATTTTCCGCTACAAATATGGCCGCAGGCGGCATAACACTGCTGATGCGCAGCTGAATTATTTTTTTCTGACGCGTCAGCTGCCGCAAAAAAACAGCCCCCACACTGCATTCCAATTCGTTGACACCGCTTCTGCTCCCCGGTTCCGCTGGAGAACACACTGTGAGAGTCTTTGTATACGGATCACTGAAGCAGGGACTGGAACTGCATCATCTGCTGGCCAGCAGTCGATTCCTCGGCACTGCGGTCACCGCGCCGCTGTACCGCATGTTCAGCCTCGGCGAGTATCCAGGGCTGGTGGAATGGCCGGATGGGCTTGCTGTACGCGGTGAACTCTATGAGGTCAGTGAGGAAACTCTGCAACTGCTGGATGATGCCGAAGGAACAGATGCAGGGCTGTATGTTCGACGTGAAATACGGCTGCAGTCTCCGCATGCAGAACAGCACACCGAAGCCTGGTTCTGGCTCGGAAGTAC
>JALQUR010000150.1 GCA_023260695.1 Planctomycetaceae bacterium | reverse complement strand
CGTGGCTGGAGCAGAAGCAGAAGCGACTGGAGCTGGAGGAGCGTCGTGAAACGCGCCGTCAGCGGGAACTCAAACGTGAACTCGACTGGGTGCGGATGTCGCCCAAGGCGCGGGCGACCAAGAACAAGGCTCGACTGCAGCGGTACAACGAACTGGCAGCTCAGGAGTACGACGTCCGCGACGATGCTGCTCAGATTCAGATTCCTACGACTCGAAAGCTGGGTCAGCTGGTTGTCAAAGCGGAAGGTCTGAGCAAGTCATTTGGCGACCGGCTTCTGTTTGAGGGGCTGAACTTCGACCTGCCACCGGGCGGGATTGTGGGCGTGATCGGTGCCAATGGCGCCGGGAAAACCACTCTGTTTCGGCTCATTACCGGACAGGAGCAGCAGGATTCCGGAAAGCTGACCATCGGCGAGACGGTGGATATTTCGTATGTGGATCAGTCACGAGATTCGCTGGACGACAGCAAGACTGTGTATGAAGAGATTTCGGGTGGCCATGATCTGCTCGAAGTCGGCAAGGCAAAGATTCATGCCCGCGCATACTGCGGTCGCTTCAACTTCAAGGGTTCTGATCAGCAGAAGAAGGTCGGGCAGTTGTCCGGAGGGGAACGCAATCGAGTGCATTTCGCCAAGCTGCTGCGTTCCGGTGGCAATCTGCTGCTTCTTGACGAACCTACGAATGATCTCGACGTCGATACGCTCCGCGCTCTGGAAGAGGGCCTGGAATCGTATGGCGGCTGCGCTGTGGTTGTCAGCCACGATCGTTGGTTTCTGGACCGCATCGCGACTCACATTCTTTCCTTTGAGGGTGAAGGACAGGTGGTCTGGTGTGAGGGGAATTATCGCATTTACGAGCAGCAGCGGAGGGAGCGACTGGGCGATGATGAGGATCGTCCGAAGGGACGCTTCAAACCGCTCACCCGCTGACGTGGATCAGACTTCGTGGGCAGTTGCTGGTTGCCGCGCTGGCTGAGGATTTTGCGACGCGGTTGATGTTCTGCCGCAGCGGCAGGTGCTGAACTGAAGGAGAGAGTGATGGATTTCCTGCAGCTGTCGGGGAAATGGGTGCTGGTCACAGGGATTGCAAATCGCAAGAGTGTGGCATTCCATAGCGCCCGAATTCTTCAGGAGGCGGGGGCAAATCTGATTCTTTCGGTTCGCAGTGAGGCTCGCGCTGAATCGGTGCAGAAGCTGTTTCCGGATGTCCCGGTGCTGATCTGTGATTTTGAGCATCAGGATCAGATCGATCTGCTGGCGAAGCGAGTGGGAGAGCTGACAGCGGTGCTGCACGGTGTGGTGCATTCGATAGCCTTCGCGGATTATTCCGCAGGCTGGTTGCCCTTCCACGAAACGCCTCGAGCTGCATTTCTGCAGGCGGTGGATATTTCCTGCTTCTCGCTGGTGGCGTTGTCTCGTGCGGTGCAGTCACTGCTTGATCCGGAAACTGGCAGCGTGGTGACAATTTCGATTTCGACGACACGAATGGCGGCGGAGAACTACGGGTATATGGCTCCCGTGAAGGCGGCTCTGGATTCGTCGCTGTGTTTTCTGGCCAAGTCGTTTTCGAAGTTTTCGGCTGTGCGATTCAACGCTGTATGCCCGGGATTGCTCAAGACATCGGCATCGGCTGGAATTCCGGGGTACGTGGACAGTTATCTGTTCGCAGAGAAAGCGACATTGCGAAAGGCTGCTGTCAGAACGGATGAAGTCGCGTCCACGGTCGCCTTTCTGCTCAGCCCACGCTCCTCCGGAATCAACTCTCAGGGCATCGTGATTGATGCCGGAATGGGCACGAATTACTTCGACGACGAGCTGATCAGTCCCGAAAAAGGGGCTGATCAGCAGTGATTTCCCGGGACAGGGATCAGATTCTCGATTTGCTGTCAGTGCGGATTGATTCGTGGCAACTCAGACCTTGTGGCTAATAATGTGAGCAGAAAGCTCGTATATTCCGGGGTGACTGCTGCGGAACAGTTTGCCTTCCGGTCAGCTTTCTGCTGGCATCCCCGGGAATGTGGGATTTCGGGAAGTGTGATGTGCTGCTGGTTACAGACGTGGTTCGACTCATTCAAGAGCAGTGATTTCGGCGGGTAAAACGGGGGCGAATCTGATGAGATCAGAGAGATCGGAACAGGCAACAGCTGCTGCGCCAGATGTGCGTTCCGGGATGTCTCGTCTGGCATTCATCACCGGCAGTCTGCTCTGGATCACCGTCTTCGTCGTGCTCTTGCTGCCTCAGCGAGATGGGATTCAGAATTCCGATCCGGTGCGGGCCGGGGGGGATCTTTCGGCAGCGGTTGTGGACCCGGACAGTTCTGTCGGGGGCAGTGTCAGCACGGGCGATGAAACTCCGATTGCGGACCCGGTGATTGCATCGACTCGCACCGTTAAAATTGGTTTCCCGACTCGGCAGCTGCCGGAATTCGAGCTTCAGGAGTGTCTGGGCGGGGTGGTTACTCGAGAGAGTTTGCTGGGAAAACGCTGGCTGGCCAATTTCGTGTTCACCCGTTGTGCTGGTCCGTGTCCGTTGATGACACGGGACATTTCAGAGTTGCACCGTCAGGTGGCGGATGCGAATCCGGATTTCCAGTTTGTGACATTTTCCGTGGATCCCGACCACGATCGCCCGGAAGTGCTGAAGCAGTACGCTGAGACATTTCAGGCGGACCACGACCGCTGGAAGTTTCTCAGCGGTGAAGAAGAAGCGATGCACGATCTCATTCGACGCGGATTTGCGTTGTACGTGGCTCCGAACCTTGGTGAAAACCGTAAACCCGGTTTTGAGGTCGCTCATAGTAACCGTGCTGTTCTGGTCAACGAAGAAGGGTTCCCGGTTGCCACTTATCTGATGACTGTTCCGGAAGACGTCGTGAAGCTGCGTCGGGTCATTGACGGTCGGGATGAGTTTCCGGAGGCGGGGCCATTGTTGCAGGATGAGGCAACTGGCGAGAATCCACCAATTCAGTTCAACCTGCTCCCGGCGACTGGGGACGGTGGCTCACAGGATTCCGCGGAACCTGCTGTTCCTGAATCGGAAGGTGAAGACAGCAACGAACGGGAATTGTCGCGGGACTCCAATGCCACTGGGGAGGATCCCGCAGCTGTTACGGAAGAGGAGGCTGCACAGTCTGCAACAGGCTCTGGAACTCAGGGACCCAGTTTATCGACCTTCCCGGGCAGATATCTGCTCACAGGTCTGTTGGTGGGACAGGCGGACGAACAGGATTCAGTGCCGGATGCTGCAGGTGACCAGGACGCTGCAGCGGGGGAAGGTTTGTCACCAACTGCCGATCCGAGCGATGGCAGGTCGGTTGCTGAAGCGGCAGTAAACGAAGATGTGGATCCGGAAGGCGTGGCGGAATTCGCAGGTTCTGAAGCAGCAGCCGATCATTCAGGGGCGGCCCTGGTGACCGAGACGGGTGCAGATCGGAATCGCAAGATTGACCAGACTCTGCCGGACTGGGTGGGTGTACTGCCGACGCTGAATGCTCTGCTCAACAGTTGTTGTATCGCGTTATTGTCGCTGGGCCTGATGGCGATTCGACGATCTGAAAAGCAGCAGCATCAGAAGCTGATGATCTCAGCGTTTGTCGTGTCTGTGGTGTTCCTCATCAGCTATTTGACCTACCACGAGATGTTGTTTCGTTACACAGGTGAGCGTGGCCGAGCTTTTGTCGGGTCTGCTCTGGCGAAATGGTTGTATTATGCGATTCTGATTCCGCATGTGATCCTTGCCGCTGCGGTGCCTGTGCTCGCATTGCGAGTTTTCTGGCTGGCGTGGAAGCAGCAATGGGAAAAGCACCGCAGTCTGGCGCGGATCACCTTTCCGATCTGGATGTTTGTGTCGATAAGTGGTGTACTGATTTATGTGATGCTGTATCACTGGCCGTGGAGTACGATTGCTCCAGCGGCTGGTCCGGAAGCATCAGCGTTGCGGGTTCACTTCGACTGGCAGTTGCCGAGTCAGGTGGAAGAGCAGACATTGCGGGTTTGAACGGGAAAAAAGTGCGATGACAAAGCGAATGCGAAGCCTTGCGACCGCAGTGGTATTCTGCGTTGTCTTTGGGATTTCCGGAATTGCGCAGGCGTGTCCCAGCTGCAAATCAGCGAATGAATCTGACGATCGACGTCCTCAGGCATACATGGCCAGTATTCTGTTTATGCTGGCGATGCCAGCCGCGATTTTTGCGGGATTTGGCGTCGCCTTCTGGCGGGCGTCGAAGCGTAATCCGGTGGATGCCGGTGCGATGGAAGAGTATCTGCGGCAGCGAGCGGAAGAGCAGCTGGCGATTCAGCAGGATCATTCCATTGACGAATCGTGTTGAAGAGAAAACGTGACCGGAAGAAATGGCATCGAAGCGATCAAGCGGCTTGCAAGATTGTCAGAAATGTTCATAATCCGGCCGCTGAAGGTCGAAAACGGATTGCAGACCTTCACCGGGCGATTAACTCAGTCGGCTAGAGTGCATCCCTTACAAGGATGAAGTCGGGGGTTCGAGTCCCTCATCGCCCATTCGGAAACATCGCATTCC
>JALQUR010000051.1 GCA_023260695.1 Planctomycetaceae bacterium | reverse complement strand
ATGTTTTCCTTCTTCGACAACATCGACGAAGCCGGACTGTACTCGTACTTCACTCCGTCAGTTCCCACCCCTGCGTTGATGCTTGCGGACGATGCCACGAAGCAGAAACAGCGGGACATTCAGCAGCAGATCACCGCTGCGGAATCGGCCCTGCAGGAACTTCGTGCACAGCAGCAGGCGGGCTTTGCAGAGTGGCTGCAGACAGCCTCGGACACTGCAGCGGACAAGCTGATCCCGGACCAGCAGCTGATCCTGGATTTTGAAGCGGCACCAGCCGCACCCAATCGCCAGATCGACGGCGCGATCGGCAAGGCCATTGAACTCACCGGCGACAATGCCGTTGGTACCCAGGTGGGCAACTTTCGTCGCTTCGATCCGTTCAGCATCAGTTTGTGGGTGCGGCCGACCACGCACATGGACCGTGCGGTCATCTTTCATCGGTCACGCGCGTGGACCGACGCCGGCAGTCGCGGCTATGAACTGCTGCTGGAGGATGGTCGTCTGAGCGCAGCGCTGATTCACTTCTATCCGGGCAATGCGTTGCGTGTGCAGGCGACGGAGCCACTTGCACTGCAGCAGTGGCAGCACGTGTGTGTGACGTACGACGGTTCCAGCCGCGCCGCCGGACTGCGGTTGTACGTCAATGGTCAGGCGGCCGCTTCCGAAGTCGTCCGCGACAACCTGTACAAGAACATCACCGGTGGCGGTGGAGATCACATCACGATTGGCGAACGCTTCCGCGACCGAGGTTTCACCAACGGCGGCGTGGATGAGTTTCAGGTTTACTCCCGCGAACTGGTGCCCGCTGAAGTTGCTCAGCTGGCCGATGGCAGCACTCTGCAGAAACTCCTGCAGACACCTGTGGCCGAACTGAATGAAGCACAGCGAGCCATGCTGTTCGACTATTACCTGAGCAATGTGAATGCAGCGTACAGAACGCAACTGGACGCGCTGAAGACTCTGCGGGAGGAACGCAGCAACGCCTGGGATCCGGTTCGTGAAATCATGGTGATGCAGGAAATGCAGCAGCCACGGCAGACGTATCTGCTGCAACGGGGAGCATACGACAAGCCGGGCGATGCCGTACAGTCGCAGACACCGGCTGCGTTACCGGCGATGCACGAAGGCCTGCCGCAGAATCGCCTTGGGCTGGCACGCTGGATGACAGACCCTCAGCATCCGCTCACAGCGCGCGTGGCTGTGAATCGATTCTGGCAGCAGATGTTTGGATACGGTCTGGTCCGTACACCGGAAGACTTCGGCAGTCAGGGACAGTTGCCATCCCATCCCCAGCTGCTGGACTGGCTGGCCCGCGACTTTATTGAACACGGCTGGGACGTGCGGCGGCTGCTGAAACAACTGGTGACATCAGCCACGTATCGCCGTGCCTCCCGTGTTTCCCCGGAACTCCGGCAACGCGATCCGGAGAACCGGCTGCTGGCCCGGATGAATGCCTACCGCATGGACGCAGAAATGCTGCGTGACAATGCCCTGGCAGCCAGCGGCCTGCTGAGTCGCCGGATCGGCGGTCCCCCGGCACGTCCCTACGATCTGGAAGTATCGTTCAAACCCATCCAGCCGGATACCGGCGAAGGGCTGTATCGCCGCAGCGTCTACACCTTCTGGAAACGCACTGCTCCCGCTCCGATGATGATGACGCTGGATGCATCCAGGCGGGACGTGTGTCAGCCACGCCGCGAACGCACATCATCACCACTGCAGGCGTTTGTCATGCTCAATGGCACACAGTTTGTCGAGGCCAGCCGCGTGCTGGCGGAACAACTGCTGCAGCAGCATGGCGATGACGATGCACAGATCCTGCGGACCATGTTCCGATCGCTGACCAGCCGCGAACCCGATGACAAGGAACTGGCTGTCCTGCAGTCACTGCAGCAGCGACAGCTGGAAGATTTCACAGCGGCACCGGATCGAGCCGCCAGCCTGCTCAAAGTGGGTGCCAGGGAAGCAGTGGCCGACCTGTCTGTCCCCCGGGTCGCGGCATTCACTGTCGTGGCCAGCACACTCTTCAGCTATGACGAGTGTGCAATTCGCCGCTGAAGATCTGCGGGGCGACGCCCGCTGTTCTGAATACTGACCGGAATCTGCAGCCAGCTGAACCAGCTTTCGAAAGCAATCTGATGCTGAACAACTCGCAACACCCTGACTCGGCACTGGCAACTCGACGATCACTGCTGGCGGGAAGTGGTTACGGAATCGGCAGCATGGCACTGGCCACGCTGCTCAATCCACAACAGTCTGCTGCCGGTGAAGCACCGCTGGCGGTCCACCACACCCCGAAGGCAAAGCGGGTGATCTTCCTGTTTCAGGCCGGCGCGCCGTCTCAGCTGGACCTGCTGGATTACCGCCCTGTGCTCAACGAACGCCATGGGGAGCAGCTGCCGGAGTCAATTCGAGCCGGGCAGCGGCTGACAGGGATGAGCGGCAATCAGTCGAGTCTGCCACTGGCAGGAACACCATTCCGATTTGAACAGCACGGTCAGGGCGGACAGTGGTTCAGTGAACTGCTGCCGCACACGGCTGCGATCGCCGATGAGCTGTGTGTTGTTCGTTCCATGCACACGGAAGCAATCAATCACGGTCCCGGCGTGACGCACATGCAGACCGGTTCACAATTCCCTGGACGGCCCAGCTTCGGAGCGTGGCTGAGCTACGGGCT
>JALQUR010000005.1 GCA_023260695.1 Planctomycetaceae bacterium | reverse complement strand
GCAGTTGCCCGCTTAACGCCATAATATTGATATCGAACATGCTATTACCGATCTCAAACTGAAAGATGGGGAGCGCCAAGCACTCCCCCTTTATTTAACCGCAATTACTTAGCAGAGAAATCACACTCTGGGTTCATTGGGTTGTAAGCTTCGTTACCTGGGATAACTTTTACGATGTCGTAGATGTCATCTTCAGATTTACGATTTGCAGGATCTTTGATCTCTACAAGAAGCATGTCGTGAACCATACGACCGTCTCCACGTAGCGACGCGTTACGAGCGAAGAAGTCATTTGGGTTAGCAGACTTCATCTGAGCCATTACAGCGTCAGCAGGGTGGTCCCCTTGGGAATCGTATGCCGCCTCACGGTCGTTTTCCGGCGACGATGATGGAGTATCCGGAGAGTGGGGAATTTGTTGTTCGCGTCCGAGCGGGTGCAGTGATTCCGGAAGGCATGGGTGTCCCCAGAATGCGGCTCACCATGGGCCTGCGTTCGGATACGTTGAGTCCGGCGGAATTGATTGGTGAGGTGGACGTACGCAATTCCGAGGCTGATCTTCAGGTTTTTGAATTTCGAGGTCGCATGGAGGAGTTTCCGCTGCCCGGAAAGAATCCCAAGTTTCCGGGAGTGACGATCACGGTCAGCAATTGTTATGAC
This sequence comes from Planctomycetaceae bacterium, assembly GCA_023260695.1. GTDB lineage: Bacteria > Planctomycetota > Planctomycetia > Planctomycetales > Planctomycetaceae > SXXK01. The sequence goes on along the minus strand of JALQUR010000005.1, from coordinate 5,756 downwards.
GATGGACTGGGGATAGCAGAAACGCCGCGATACAAGGCGATCTCATTCAATGCAAAGCAGAAGCAGCAGGTGAATGAGGCGGTCCGCCAGCGTTCCGTTCAGCTTCCGGCTGGGGAGGGAAAGACATCGGGAAAGAGTCTGGCAACCGGATTCCGGCGGCAGGCTGATCGGCTGCAGAAGCTGATTGAGGAGCTTCGCTTGTTGTCCCCGCAGGATCGGAATCGAACCGATCTGGCGTATCGGTTATTTGATATTCAGGAGGCGGTGCAGAAGGAACAGCAGCTGGTGCAGCAGTTCGCTGTCCAGGAATTGCAGACGGATGCGGAGGAATTCTGGCGTTCCTATCAGGAGTTGAATTCTGAACTGCTGGCGGATCGTGCAGGCGTGCTGGCGGCGTTTCAGGATCTTCCGGTCATTGACCGTCGTACAAAAGAGCTGGTCGCGGAAGAGGGAGGGCAGGTGGCTCGTTCCGTGCTGGTGGTGGAGTCTCTGGAGTTTGTCGGACCGGTGTATTCCGCGTGGCCTCCTGAAAGTCATACTCGACTGCTTCCCCCGTCGGCTCAGCCGGAATCGGAACGTGCTCGCAACGCCATCTCCGCATTTATGGCTCGCGCGTGGCGACGTCCGGTCACAGCTGCTGAAGTGGAGTCTGTAGTTTCGTTCTTCACCGAAGTCCGACCTGCGTCGGCGTCTTTCGAGGAGGCCATGCGGGAGTCTCTGGCGCTGATCCTGATTGCTCCGGAGTTTCTGTATCTGGTGGAGCCACACGCCGAGCAGGGCAGGCGGGCATTGACGGAGTATGAGCTGGCTTCGCGGTTGTCTTATTTCCTCTGGTCGACGATGCCGGACGCAGAATTGCTTCAGCTTGCGGATCGGGGTGTTCTGGGGCAGCCGCACACATTGCGGCAGACGGTGCAGCGAATGCTGGCGGATTCTCGGTCTGAGCAATTCGTGCGGCACTTCACTGATCAGTGGCTGGATCTGGCGGGGATCGACAGGGTCGCTGTAAACCCGGAGTACTACCCGGACTTCAGGGATGAACTCAAACCGATGCTGCGGCAGCAGACGCAGCTGTTTTTTGCGGAGGTGCTCCGCCGCGATCTGAGTGCGCTCAGTTTTCTGGATTCGGATTTCACGATGCTGAATGGACCGCTGGCAGAGCATTATGGGCTGGCCGAGTTATCGGGCAGTCCCGTCGGTGGTGATTTTGAACTGGTGAGACTTCCGGCTGAGAGCGGTCGAGGCGGTCTGTTGACTCAGGGCAGTTTTCTCCTGCGGAATTCGACCGGTGAGGATTCGCATCCGATTCGGCGGGCGGTATGGATTCTGGATCGGTTACTGGGAAGTCCTCCTGCACCTCCACCGCCTGACGTACCGGAGCTCAATTCTGAGCAGGCGGACCTTGCCGCACTGCCCATGCGCAAGCAACTGGAGCAGCACAGAACTCGAGAAGCCTGCAATGATTGTCATCAGGGAATTGATCCCTGGGGCATTGTGCTGGAGTCGTTTGATGCGGTTGGGCGCCGGCGGGACACGGTGTTGCGGAAGGTCGGCGGTCGCCGTGTGAATGGGCCTCTGGAAGATGAGGCGGTGCTGCCGGGCGGAACGACGGTCAGTGGTGTGGCGGGATTACAGCAGCACCTGCTGCGGCATGAGACAGATCGATTTGCGAGGTCTGTTGTCACAAAGCTGCTGGCCTATGGGCTTGGTCGCTCACTGGTACTTGAGGATGGTCCGGTTGTGGATCAGCTGGTGAGTGGCTTTCAGGCCAATGGTTATCGATTGGGTGATCTGATTGTGGCGATCGTGCAGACGGACGTCTTCCGCAGTCGATAGTGGACTGTGTTGACGGGCCACATTGAACACAGGGAACAGAAATCATGAGCAACGGATCCTGGCATCTCAACAGGCGGGCGCTGCTGCAGGGCAGTGGGGTATCAATGGCCCTGCCATGGCTGGAGTGCATGGCTGGTCGGCAGAAACCGACTGCGGAACTACCGCGTCGTTTTTGTGCGGTGTACTGGCCGTTTGGCGTGGCGATGCCGGCGGACGATGCTGAGGATCGGAACTGGGGCTGGTTTCCGACGGGTGCTGGGAAGGACTTTCAGTTTACGGACGTGCTGTCAGCACTGGAACCATTGCGTTCCGAAGTGACAGTTGTGGGCGGGATTTCGCACCCGAACGGCTGGTCCATGGGGGGGCATGATACGGGGGATGTGTTTCTGACGGGTGCGTCGTATCGCAGCGGTTCGTATCTCAATTCCATTTCACTCGATCAGCGGGCAGCGGAAGTGCTCGGAAGTGACACGCGCTTCAGTTCGCTTACGTTGTCCAGCGACGGCGGTGTGGGAGAGCCAACTCGGGCGTGCACTTTGTCCTATTCCCGCGAGGGACGTCCGATCCCGGCAATCTCCAGTCCGCGGCAGATCTTTGATCGCCTGTTTGGTGAGGAAGCGGGTGTTGCTGCAGCGGTGCAGCGGCGGCGACTGGGAAACGCGACCAGTATGCTGGACCGAGTTCTTGAGCATTCGCGATCACTTGGCAGAACACTAGGCGAACAGGATCGCAGAAAGCTGGATGAGTATCTGGAGGCGGTTCGATCGGTAGAGCAGCGGGTTGATCGAGCTCAGGCCTGGCTGGAAGTACCGAAGCCGCAGATTGCTCCGGGGGCAGTAAATCTGGAGGCCAGCCAGGAAGCACCGAAGGAATATATTCAGGCAATTTACGACCTGATGTTTCTGGCATTCCAGACCGATTCAACTCGGGTGGCAACATACATGATCGGTCAGGTTGCCGGAGCGACGACGATCGCCAATGCCTTTCCTGCCGCGCTGGGGCTGCCGGGCAACTGGCATGGGCTGGCACATGGTGCCGGGAAGCCCGGCGGTGCAGAAAAACTGGGGCGGTTCGATCAGTTCCTGGCTCAGAATCATGCGCGATTCCTGCAGCGTCTGGCAGAGACTCAGGAGGGCGACGGAGCGCTGCTGGATCGTACAGTGGTGCTGTACGGATCAAGTAACAGTCGCACGCACAACAATCATGATTATCCACTGTTGCTGTCGGGCGGTCGTGGGCTGGGGATCAGGCACGGGCAGTATCTGCGTTACAACGAGCAGCAGATGCGACTGTCCAATCTGTTCCTGACCCTGCTGGATCGCCTGCAGATTCCGACGGAACGGTTTGCGGACAGCACCGGCGAGTTTTCAGATATTCTGGCGTGAAGCAGATAAGGGAAAGAAAGAAACGCATGCGAATGTTGCTGCAGATGCTGATCGGGGCAGGTCTGGCTGCGTCCGGGTTTGCGCAGGGATGGCCACAGGGCGGCGGTCCCGCAGGCGATTATGTGGTGCCCGGTGTGGCGGCCGCTGAGTGGAGTGTAGTGCAGAACAGAAACATTGTGTGGACGCAGCCTCTGCCGGAAACGGGCCAGAGTACGGTTGTGATTTCCGGCGGCAGACTGTTCTACACGCGTTATGCGCGTCTGGGGGCACCTGCTGAAATTGCCTCCGACATCGTCGCCTGCTGTGCCGACTCAGAGACAGGTCAGGTGTTGTGGGAGCAGACGATCCGGGCGGAGCATCCATTGCGACTCAGCGGGTGTTTTTCGGACAGCACCTCGCCGCCGGCTGTGACTGACGGGCAGCGGGTGTGTTTCTTCAATGCATCCGGAACTGCTGCGTGTTTTGATTTCAGCGGGCGGCAGTTGTGGCTGCGGCAGACAATGGCGGTGGGGCGATCTCAGCCCTTTCTGGTGGATGGCCGAGTGGTTTATACGCGGCAGATTTATCCACCCGTTCAGGGCAACTTCGGGCATGAATACAAGGATGCACCGCATGATCAGTGGACTCAGCTGGAGGCTCTGGATCTGCAGACGGGGAAGCCAGCCTGGAGTTCTGAGTGTGGTGTGAACATGGGGGCGATTCCTGTACCGCAGCGATTGTCCGATGGGCGGCAGGTGATTGTGGTGGGGCGTGGCGGTGGACATTCACCGCCGGAGCGTCCAGAGGGTGTGTCGATGGTTGATGCAGCCAACGGGCAGACGATCTGGACGTTACCGCTGGACAATTTCATGTCGACTCAGACGTACCCGGTTGTTGATGACTGTGCACTGGTATTTCACGGGCCGGAGCACTTGTGGGTGGATCTTTCCGGGCAGGTTGTGCGGCGTGTGAATTTCTGTCGCGACGTTGCAGTTCGTCGTCAGGGGTCTGATGGGGCCTGGGATGCGGTGGAGACGTTTGCATATCCGCAGGGAAAGGGTCGCGCGATTACTCAGCAGTCCAATCTGCAGGTCGGCGACTATCATTATTTTCGGGCGTACAAACATCCGTATCTGGGGCGAGTGCAGCTGACAACGGGACGTGTGGAATATCTGCAGTTGCCCGTACAGCTTATTCGGCAGCCGGATCAGGCTGATGGATATGTCTGGGATCTGCAGGATGATGCATTCATTGCTGCCGACATGACGAATAACGACGGCCATGTTGTGATGGGTGACAAGCGATCACGAACGCACACGTGGGGGCATCATGCATCACCGATCATGACGGTGGTCGGCGATCACCTGTATCTGCCGACACTGTCGGGAACGGTGTACTGCATACGCTGGAATGCTCCGCAGCTGCGGGAAGACGCGGTGCTGGGGATCAGTGATCTTGGTCCCGCGGGGCCGACGTGGACGAGGGCAAGCCTGAGTTATTCAGCAGGTCGTTTATATGCTCACACGATTCGGCAGCTGATCTGTATCGAAGCGGCCGCAGGTGTTCGGGCTGAGTGAGTTGTGGCTGGATGCTGCCTGCAAATGGCAATGCAAAGCGGGGGGAAGAGCAGATGCGGGGACTGATACTGACAGGGTTGATGGCGATCCTGATGATGCGGTTTGTTGGCGGGGCAGAGCCATCAACAAATTCGCCGTGGGGATCAGCCGCTGATCGGTCGTATGCCGTCGTTGTGCAGGAAGCAACTTTGCAGGACGCAGCATGGCAGCCGGTTGTGATGGCGTTGCAGGAAAAGCATTCCGCTGCGGTGATCACATGGCGGGATTCACTGGAAGAAGTGCTGCCTGAACTGCGGCGGCAGTTTCCTCGCTATACCTGTTTTGTGAGCAAGCCGGCAGATGCTGGTGGAGACTTTGTGGCCACGATTCATCGGCTGGTGGTGCGGCTGGATGAGGATCCATACACGGACACATTCTGGGCCATTCTGACAGGGTACGATGCCCGGAACGCACTGCAGACAGCTCGCTGCAGCGAGCCCCTGACGATTGAGAGGGTGGCATCCGGAACTGAGTTTGCGACGGAGATGGTCACTGAGGGGCAGTGGTACGATGAACTGGTGCAGAATCGCCATGTTCGCAAACTGGCCGGGAGTGTGGCGGAAGAGCTGCATGGGCCTGACGATACGACGGAGTCGCTGGTCCGTCTGGTGAATGAGTATGAGCCGGATCTGATGATCACTTCCGGGCATGCCACGCAGCGCGGCTGGCAGATTGGCTTTCGTTTCCGCAGCGGCTTTTTTCGATCGCAGGCCGGGCAGACGTTCGGGGTGGATACAGCCGAGCGTCGAATCGAGATTGAGTCACCGAATCCGAAGGTGTATCTGCCGATCGGCAACTGCCTGATGGGCGATATTGACGGACCGGATGCGATGGCACTGGCGTGGATGAATGCGGCCGGGGTGCGACAGATGCTCGGCTATACCGAGCCGACGTGGTTTGGTTACATGGGCTGGGGAGTGCTGGACTATTTCGTTGAGCA
>JALQUR010000656.1 GCA_023260695.1 Planctomycetaceae bacterium | reverse complement strand
CTGAAAATCACCGCTGCCCCGGATGGCTTTGACGTGCAGCTCACTCTGCCTGTCGATCCGCAGACGGCATCAGACCCGCAGACATGGACGCTGGGGACATTCACCCACATCTACCAGCAGGGCTATGGCAGCCCGGAAGTGGATCAGACGGTGCCGGTCGTCACGCAGGCAGTCGTCTCCGAGGATGGTCTGCGAGTCCATCTGACCGTGGACGGACTGGTGAAAGGACACGTCCACGAGTTTGATGCTGCACCGCTGCGATCCGCTGCAGGTCTGCCCCTGCTGCACACCAGCGCGTATTACACGCTCAATGAAATCCCGACCCGAACTCCAGCCGCAGAATAAGAAAAGCCCGGCAGGCAGCAGGAAGATACCGCTCAGGCACAGGCACCGCTCAGGCAAAAACATCGATCAGGAAAACGCAGCGTTGCCACTTTCGCTGCAGCACGAGTGCACGATCAGCGTCTGTGACGACGCACAGCTGCCGACACTCGCGCCGCGGCGGAAATTCACCTCGCCCGACATGCCTCGCCCTCATTCCGGAACGCAGCTGACATCTATACCAGAATGTCACGCACAACATGTCCGTCGATATCAGTCAGACGGAAATCACGGCCCTGATAGCGATAAGTCAGGCGGCGGTGATCAATCCCCAGCAGATGCAGGATCGTCGCGTTCAGGTCGTGGATGTGCATGGTGCCGGGGGTCCATGTCTCCTTCGCCGGCTGTGGACGCAGCGGATTCCCGAATTCATCCGCGATGTTGTAAGCGAAGTCGTCGGTACGCCCATATGTAATCCCCGGCTTGACACCGCCGCCAGCCATCCAGACGGTGAAACATCGTGGATGATGATCGCGGCCGTAACTCTCCCGAGTGAGCCGTCCCTGGCAGTACGACGTGCGTCCGAATTCACCGCCCCAGACCACCAGTGTGTCGTCCAGCATACCACGCCGACGCAGGTCACTGATGAGTGCAGCACAACCCTGATCAATATCACGGCACTGTGATTCATGCTCGCCGGGCAGATTTCCGTGCGCATCCCAGCCACGATGGAAAATCTGAATATTGCGAACACCTCGCTCGGCAAGTCGCCGCGCATTCAGGCAACAGGCGGCGAATGTCCCTGGGGTTCTGGCATCGTCTCCGTACAGCTGAAATGTCTCATCAGTTTCCTGTGACAGGTCCATCAGCTCCGGGACCGAACTCTGCATCCGATATGCCATCTCATGCTGACGTATCCGTGCCAGCACTTCCGGATCGCCGTACTGCTGGTAGTGAGCCTGATTGAGTACTGACAGAGCATCCAGCTGAGCACGGCGATCATTCCGCGATACGCCCGCCGGGTTGTTCAGATACAGCACCGGATCACCGCTGCTTCGCAACAGTACGCCCTGATGATCCGCTGGCAGAAACCCGGTTCCCCACAAGCGGCTGAACAGACTCTGCTCCGCGTGATTACTGCGGGCATGCATCACCACGTAACTGGGCAGATTCTCATTCGTGCTGCCCAGCCCGTAACTGAGCCACGCTCCCAGACTGGGGCGACCGGGAATCTGACTGCCAGTCTGAATATAAGTAATCGCCGGATCGTGATTAATCGCTTCCGTGTAGGTGCTGTATACCACACACAGCTCATGAGCCACCTTCGCCGTGTGTGGCAGCAGCTCACTCACCCAGACCCCCTGGTCATTGTTCTGCTGCTTTGTGAAACGGTACTTGCTGGGACAGATCGGCAATATCTGCTGGCCGGCCGTCATACCCGTGATCCGCTGACCGTCGCGAACCTCGTCCGGCAGCGGCTGGCCGAACATCTCCTTCATCTTCGGTTTGTAGTCCCACAGATCGTGGTGGCTGGGACCACCGCTCATGAACAGATAGATCACCCGCTTCGCTCTGGGAATGTGGTGCAGCCCCTCCACTCCGGTTCGCTCTGCAGCCGACAGGTCCTGCTGCAGCAGCCCGGCCAGCGCAGCAGTCCCGACACCAAGCGCCGATCGTCCAAACAACTGCCGACGTGTCTGATTCAGTTCAAATTCTCGCAGCGATGCGGGGGCACTCATTGTTCACTCCGGGGATTGTCTTCCGACAGAATTCCAGAATTGCAGATTCTCATTCCAACAACGGACACTGATGCCTAATACAGCAGCAACGCCGCATCACTTGCCAGTACTGTCACTGTCAGCTGCGTCCACGCCGCCAGCTCCGCCTGCGGCAGATCTGCTGCTGCCCTCGATTCGCCGGCAGACAACACCGCCTGAGCATCCTCTGACGACTGCATGAATCGCTGACGCATCTCGTCGATCAGTGTCTGACAGGCCTGTCGTTCCGCAGCAGATGCCTCGCGACATGCCAGCAGTTCGAAGAGCAGATTGATCCGGGCGTCGTCTGACGGCAACGATTTCAGCAGACGCACAGCCAGCTCCCGACCCATTTCAATCCGCTGTGTTTCGTTGAGCAGCCCCAGTGACTGCAGAGCAGTGTTGGTGCGTGATCGACGAATGCAGCTGGATTCACGGCTGGGCGCATCGAACAGTGTCAGCATCGGATGCGGACAGGTCCGCTTCCAGTACATATACAGACTCCGCTGATACAGCTTCTGCCCGGAATCCTGCTCGTAGTTCTTTGTATTACTCGCCGGGTGCATCAACGCCGACCAGAGTCCCGCTGGCTGATATGGCTTGCTGCCCTCTCCCCCCATCGCATCCGCCAGCAGTCCGCTTGACCACAGTCCAATATCGCGAATCACCTCTGCGTCCAGGCGATATCGCGGGCCACGTCCCAACAGGCGGTTTTCCGGATCGGAAAGATCACCACGCCATGCGGAACTCTGTCGAAACGTCTGTGACATGAGCATCTGCCTGAGCATCCCCTTCAGGTTCCAGCCGGAATCCTGCAGCTCTACCGCCAGCCAGTCCAGCAGCTCCGGATGTGTTGGTTGCTGCCCCTGCAGCCCGAAATCCTCCGGCGTCCTGACCAGTCCTTCCCCGAACACCCGTTGCCAGATCTGATTCACCAGCACCCGCGCGACCAGCGGATGCTCACGAGACACCAGCCAGCGAGCCAGCCCCAGACGGTTTCGCGGCTGATCCTCCGGGAATCGCCCCATCACCGCCGGCACTTCCGGCTGCAGTGGATCACCGGACGGCAGATCGTACTCCCCGCGACGCAGCAGGTGTGTTAGTCGTGGCTGGTCAAGTTCCTTTGCGACCAGAGTAGTGGAATAGCTGGCTTCCAGATCCGTCAGCCGCTGCTGCAGCTGTGCCGCCTGCTCCTGCAGCGGAGTACCAGCGAACGCTCCGTCCACTGCGGCCAGCAGCTGCAGTCGAGCTGCACCTGCCGCCTGCTGCCACTGCTCCTGCTGCTGTGGAGATTGTCCACCGACAAGTTCCTGAGCCTGCTGGAGCAACTGCGACCGCTGCTCCTGCAACTGCTGCCAGTTGCCCCAGGCTGACACCGAAGCCGGGGCCTGCAGCACAGGAGCATACTCGTACTTGTTGCCGTCCAGCGGCCCCTCTGCTGTACTGTTGAAGAAGGCCAGCAGCCCGTAATACTCCTGCTGAGTAATCGGATCGTACTTGTGGTTATGACAACGCGCACAAGTCATCGACATCCCCAGCAGCACAGTTCCCAGTGTCTCCACGCGGTCGAAATTGTTCTTCGCCTGGAATTCTTCCGGAATCACTCCGCCTTCCGCCGTGCTCGGGTTCATCCGCACGAAGCCCGTCGCCACCTGCTGCTCCAGCGTCGCATCGGGAAGCAGGTCACCGGCCAGCTGCCAGACCAGAAACTCGTCCAGTGGCTGATTGCGATTGAGCGCATGCACAAGCCAGTCTCGCCATGGAAAGATTCCTCGCTTGTTGTCCAGATGCAGCCCGTGCGTATCGCCGTAGCGAACAGCATCCAGCCAGTATCGCGCCTGATGTTCGCCGAATCGCGGACTGCTGAGCAGCTCGTCCAGATAACTGCTCCACGCCGTATCTGATTTGTCCTGCAGAAACTTCTGCAGCTGTGCTGGTTCCGGTGGCAGTCCGGTGAGTACCAGGGCCGCTCGTCGCGCCAGAGTCCGATCATCGGCTGCTGCAGCCAGCTTCACGTTACGTGCAGCCAGCTGGTCGCTGACATAAGCATCAATCACTTGCGGTGTCGTCGCCGCTGCAACATGTGGCGTCACTTTGCGAGGCGGAATAAACGACCAGTGCGTTTCCCAATCCGCCCCTGCCTGCACCCAGCGTGAGAGCAGATCGCGTTCCGCCACGGTCAGCTGTTTCTCTGCATCAGCTGGCGGCATCGGATCGTCCGCGGAATGAATTCTCCTGAGCAAAGTGCTCTGCCCGGGATTCTCGCGGTCAATGGCTCGGCCATTCTCACGCAGGCGAGTGGCCTGTTCCGGGGAATCAAGCTGGACCACTTCGCGATCAGTTCCGTCCGGCCCATGGCAGACAAAACACTTGTCCGACAGAATCGGCAGAATATCCTGCGCGAAGGAAATCTCATCGGCCTGAACTGCATCCGACGTACAGACAGTCAGCAGCAGCGACAATCCGGCAGCAGCCAGCGAAACGGACAGATATTGCATAGTTCAGGTCCGGTCTGACCGTCCTGCAGCCGCTGGTCATAGCATTCCAGCTGAGCTGCTGCTGTGACCAGACAGGACGGCGGTTGAATCAGGTGAATTCATCAGTGGGGTGCAGCCGGATCCGCTATACCCGGGCTGCTGCACCAGGCCGCTATTACAGCAGACCGGCAATCGGTTCGCCATTGCGAATCAATGTAATCGGACGACCGACGCTGGCCTGATATTCAGTTTGTGGATCGATGCCGATGTTCTGCAGGAACGATGCGGCAAGATCGTCCGGCGTATAGCCCTGATCCGCCGGTCCCTCGGCTCGAGCATCCGTTGCCCCCAGAACCTGACCACCACGCACCGATCCGCCCAGCATGAGCGAAGACATCGCACGCGACCAGTGATCCCGGCCAGCATTCCCATTCACTTTGGGTGTTCTGCCGAATTCGCCGGTCACCAGGATCGCCGTCGACTCCATTCGCCCGGCCTCACCCAGCCGATCCATCATCGCTGACAGGCTCTGGTCCAGATCCGGCAGCAGCTGTCGCCCCAGTGTGTTGAAGTTATCCTGATGAGTATCCCAGCCCTCCAGCAGCACGGTCACGAATCGCACGCCCGCCTCGATCAGCCGAGTCGCCAGCAACATGCTCTGACCAAAATCGTGCCTCCCGAATCGATCCACTTCCCGGCCGGATTCCAGTGTCAGGTCAAATGCCTCCCGCGAGCGAACAGAGCTGATGATCTGATACGCCTGTTCTGAAAATCGATCCAGACCGCGAACCGCTTCATCCAGCTGCTCGTACTGATCAAAGGCGATGTCGAGATCATTTCGCAGCTGAAACCGCGAGCGGTATTTGCCGAGGGTCAGCGTGTCATCCAGCGTGATCCCGCGAACCCGGAACGGCTGACCGAAGCGCGGCTTTTCCCCGGTGGATAATGGCCCGAATTCAGGCCCCAGATAACCCGGGCCTTCAACCGGCCGGTCAATCGACACAAACGATGGCAGGTCCGCTGCCGCCGGCAGTTCCTTGCTTACCACACAACCAAACATGGGATAGCTGATTACCGGCGTCGGCAGATTTCCGGTCATCACATAACGCGTCCCCAGTCCGTGATCAGCCAGCGAATGTGTAATGCCTCGAATCAGAGCGTACCGGTCGGCTCGTCGAGCCAGCCGGGGCAGATGCTCGCAGATTTCGACACCCGCTGCGCTGGTCTGAATCGGACGAAACTGGCCGCGATATTCCGCCGGGGCATCCGGTTTCAGATCAAACGTATCCTGATGCGCCGGTCCACCGCCGAGAAACACAAACACCGCTGAACGTTCGGAGCGATTGCCATGCTCCGCTTCCGCACGCAGGCACTGACTGAGCGAAAGCGTACTGCCCAGGGTCCCCACCTGCAGCGCACTGCGGCGAAACATCTCTCGTCGGGAAACTGCCATGTCATCACATCCTGCCAGTAGCGTTGCACACATTGTGCCGGAGCATTGAAAGACGCGAAACCTAATGAATCAACAGGAACTCTTTTGTATTGATCAATGCCCAGAGCAGATCACGCAGGCCCTCAGTCGGATTACCCGCCGACTGCATGTGCTCCAGAGCTCGTTGCTGTTCCGACGCAGAAGGCGGTCGACTGAGCGTCCTCAGCCACGCCTCCTGAATCAACCCCGGATAATCAGTGACAGAATCACGCCCCTGCAGTTCCGCCAGCCAGCCACTCTCCAGCAGACGATCGATCAGCAGTGGATCATTCTGCAGAAACACGGTCTGCAGCAATGTCGATTTGTTGTCGCGTTCACAGTCACAGTTCACGGCTCGCTCCGGCTTGCCAAATACCTGCATCGCATAAGTGCCGGCAAGTCGCATTGACAGATGCCCCGTCGCCCGGCGATCGAGGTCCGTCCGCACCTCGTCAGTTCGATCACTCGCTGCCACCGCCTGCTTGACGCTGTCGTAAATCACTTCTGCCGGCATCCTGCGGGGAATCATTCGACTGAAATTCCGATCATCAGCAGCATTTCCAGCGACCGGCTTCCAGCTCCGCTGCCATGTCTCGCTGAGCACAATCGCACGCTGCAGGCTGCGAATATCCATCCGGTTCTCTCGAAAAAACTGCTCCAGCCAGCTCAGCAACGCCTCATTCGAAGGTGGATTGGCAGGATTCAGGTCATCCGGCGGATCAACAAGCCCCACGTGAAAGCAGCTGGCCCAGACACGATTCACAAACGCTCTCACAAACCACGGATTCTGTTCTTCCAGCATCCACTCCATGATCGGCTCCCGCGGGTCTGCAGATCCCTGCAGCACCACATCACGGCTGCGCAACAGACGCACTGTCCGCGACGATTCTCGGTCCGTCAGATACAACTCCCGCCAGGGAATGATCTCGCCCTGCCGTGCCCGGCGGAGCACTTCCGGAGTCACTGGGCCACCATCATCTCCATTGCTGCGGACTCCCGTTGCTGAGGCCAGCCGCTGATATTCACCGCGAGCGTCCGGAGCAACTCCGTATCGAAGCGTCTCGAAGAATCGAGCAAACTCCTGATAATCACCCTGAGTCCATGGCGCGAACGGATGCTTGTGACATTCCGCACACTGCAGACGGATCCCCAGAAAATTCTGAGCAAATGCCTGCGCCGCCGCATCCGGCTTCTGCATGCTGCGACGCGTCCAGTAATGCGGCATGGTTTCCCGATCTGAAAACGCTGATGCCTCCTGATCACGATAGGCGGCGGACATCTCCGCCGTATAGTCCAGCCACGACTGTCCCGCCTCCCGACTTCGTGCCAGCACAACACCGGAAACAATCTCGTCATACGGACGATTCTGGCGCAGCCGCTCGTAGAACCAGGTGTACCACTGCACCGACACTTCCTGCCCCAGCTCGGCCTGCTGAGCCGGATTGCAGCCGGTGAAGTCGCACAGTCGAGTTGCCCACCAGGCTGCCCAGGCGGGCCGCTGCAGAAGCTCATCAACCTTGCGCTCCCGACGGTCCAGCCCCGGGTCATTCAGAAACTCCTGCACCTCCGTCGGACTCGGTAACGTCCCGGTCAGATCCAGACTGGCCCGACGCAGAAATTCGGCATCAGAACACACCGGAGAGACCGGCAGATTCAGCTTTGCCAGCTTTTGCATGATCAGCCGGTCGATTTCCGCAGATGGCTCCTGCGGACGATCCGGAGCAGCATCATTTGCAATCAGGCCGGCTGCCGCTGACGGAAATGGTCGCAGCACCGGCACTGCCAGAATCCCGTTGTCGTAAAACGTAATAATGTGCGTATCGCCCGGCCCGACCGTCGACACCACACCGTCCTCACTGACCGTTGCCACAGAATCGTCGTTCGTCCGAAATCTGCACAGCGGGGTCACGTCTTCCTGCTCACCATCTGACCAGACCGCAGTCACTCGCAGCGGCACAACAGCGTCCGCTGCTGCAAACACGATCTCGGCAGGTTCTACCCGTAACTCCTGCAGCACCGCTGGCTGACTTGTGCCCCGCGCACCACCCTCAATCCAGCTCAGGAGCAGATGCTGCTGCCAGGAGCCGACAGCAAATCGCTGACCGCCTTCGTGATCCACCTGCTCCAGCGGCTTCTGCAGAATCAGACTCTGCTGCGGATGCTGACGATCGATTCGCTTCCCCGCACGAGACTGAGCATCTGCTGCCAGCCCCTGCAGATCCATCTGAAAATCATAGCCAAACAGGGACAAACGCAGCCCGCCCTTGCCCTGAAAGGAGCCGTGACAGTTCCGCCCGTTACACCCCACACGGCCCAGCAAGGGACTGACGTGTTTCTGAAAGTCGGGCACCTCGCCTGTACCTGGTTCTGCATAGCGCAATTCAACCGAACGCTGGACATCCTCCGCAGCTGCACTGACAGGCAGACAAACTCCACAGACAATCACGCAGCGCAGCAGATAACGCAAACGCTGACGCAGACCTGCAACAGACTCCGGATACCGAAACGACTGGACTGGCAATGAGCACATCATCTGTCTGCCTGATCCCGGCCCACGCGTCTGACGTCATTCAGTACAACCAGGTGATCCGTGAGCGGATGCGGGTGCTCAACAGTGCAGCCGATCGTTTCCCCGACCTCGAACTGGCTGTACAGCTCCTTGCGATTCCAGAACCCGGCCAGCATGATTTTCTGACCGATCACCGCCTGAGCATTTCTGGCCGTGCTGCCTTCCCCCGATTCCTGCACCTGAGTCACTTCAACGATCAGGTCCCACCGTTCCTGCCCCTTGCTCACAACTTTCGCCTGCAGAGCACCACGGAATCCTCGGAATGCATCCGGCAGAACGGGATAATCACCGGGTTGCACCGGTGCCACCTTGCGAAGCTCCTCAATAACTCGCATTGTGCTGCCGCCATCATGAATGGCCCCGAACTCCAGAGTCTCACCCTTGCGCGTCGTGACCAGCGTGTCAATCAGTCGACCGGAAATCCCGGCGATGTGCACGGTGCTTCCGGCAAACGCACGCGGGTTACGAGCTTCGTTGTTCTTCCACACGCGAGGAATCGCGTCAACGATCACAGAGAAGCTGCCGGTCTCCGGGTCCTTCTCAACCATCCGCCCGACCAGCATGCCACGGAAGCCACGCAGCTCAGCCGGCAGCCCACCGTCCTCACTCAGATTCACCCGCGCAGTCGCTGCCTTCATTTCCATTTGAGCGTCTGCTGCGAGCACACGCGGGTTGTCCGTCACCGTCAGATGCTCACTGCGAACCCCGATATGCTTCAACCCCACCAGCACGCGGGAGCCGGGTTTCAGCTCGTGATAGGCGTCCTTTCGATTCCAGAAACCAGCCAGCATCAGGCTGCGGCCCTCAATGCTCTTCGGCTCACGAGCCGCACTTTCATCGCTGACGGATTCGACCTGCTGCACCTTCAGGATCAGTTCAAATGTTTCCGGATCCTTCTTGACAATGTCCGCGACCACACGCCCCTGAAACCCTCGAAACCCTTCAGGCAATACCGGATAATCAGCTGGATCATAGGGAGCAACCTTGCGTAGTAATTCGCCAGGAAAAACAAGTTTGTCCCCGTCATGCTTGCACTCAAACTCCACCGTATCACCCGGTCTGGTCACGACCAGTACATCGAGGAACCTGCCGAAAACTCCGCTGATCTCGACGGTCTTCCCGACAACGCTGCCGGGATCTTCGGCCTGGCTGTTGCGCCAGACTCGCGGAACAGCCTGCACCAGAATCGTAAATCGCCCCGTCTCTGCATCGCGTGTGCGAATCTCTCCCACAAGCATCCCGTTGAAGCCCCGCAGACCAGCCGGTAATTCACTGACGCCACCCGCTTCCACGGGTACTGATCGCTCGTCCGCAAAACTCCGCAGTGTCGGGGCGAGCAGGATCAATACAAGGGCCAGGGAAGGATGAACACGCATGGGGACAAACCTCAAAAAAAATGGAAGGCGGGATTCCAGGCAGGCCTTGAACTGCTCACGGCAAGCGACGGCGCAATCGTCACCGAAACATCCACAAACACTGTCAGCCCGATGCAACGTGATCCAGCTTGCACGGGCAACCGGAGCACTACAGTTTGAACACACCGTGCAGACTTCAGGAAAAAGGCGGGCGTACAGGAGGGATCATGATTCTAACATGAACCTTCCCTTAATTCCACAAATGCTCAGTCATTACACATGGTACACAGCGAGCTCAGAACATGCAGCCGCATGCTCACAGGGTGCATCACCTGCATCTCTGCAGATGTTCTGCGCACAACCACTGGGGAAATTGCGCCCCACTGACATGCGCCGTCTCGGCAAACATCAGCATTCCCGGAACGATTGCCTGAAATGCATACTGCGGTGGCCGGACTGCTCGGCATTGTTCTGTACTGTGCACCCGCAGTGAGCACTGCCCGCAGGCCACACCGCAACACCGTCAAAAAAAAACAGGGATGATGCCGGGTGGGCATCATCCCTGTTGCAGATCAAGGAATTGACCCCCTTCGGAAGCATGAAGAGCATCAACACCATATTCCTGATTACTGTTTCACGACAAACAGATCAGTAGTGATAGTAAACATGTCCGGCAGTGGCCGACGGAGGTACAGGAGCTGCACCTTCATCTGCGCCATTGCATCCTTCACCATTACCGTCTCCGCAGTTTTCACCGCAATCGGATTTATCACGTCCGCCAAGTGCCTTACGCAGACGAGCAAGGAAGCCGGGCTTATAGGGTTTGCCGTTCTCTCCGCAACCGTCAGCACAGCCGTTGCCACCGGCGTCAGCGCAGCCTTCGCCACCGGCGTCAGCGCAGCCTTCGCCACCGGCGTCAGCACAGCCTTCGCCACCGGCGTCAGCACAGCCTTTGCCACCGGCGTCAGCAC
>JALQUR010000562.1 GCA_023260695.1 Planctomycetaceae bacterium | reverse complement strand
AGCAGCGAGAGAAGGTCTACGAGTCAGTCTTTGAGCTGGGCTGCAGCAGTGACACAGACGACATCACGGGAACGGTCACACGACATCCGGCTCCGGCAGGCATTCCCGATCTGGCTGCGATCACAACGATGCTGCAGGAATTCACCGGGCGGATTCGTCAGCACCCACCGGCGTACTCAGCCGTGCACATCGAGGGCCGTCGCGCCTACGATCTGGCCCGGCAGGGGCAGGCTGTGATTCCGGATGCCAGATCTGTGGAAGTCCATGAGATCACGGTGCATCACTGGGAGTGGCCTGCGCTGACTCTGCGAATTCGCTGCGGTTCCGGAACTTACATTCGTTCGATTGCTCGCGATCTGGGACTTCGCCTTGGCTGTGGGGGGCTGATGAGCAGTCTGCAGAGAACTGCGATCGGGGAATTCCGCATTGATCAGGCTCTGGATTGTGAAGAGCTGGATCGCGAGCGGTTGACTGCCGCATTGATTCCCCCGGTACGGCTGGTTGAAAATCTGCCGCAGCATTTCTGCGATGGCGACGCATTAACTGAGCTGCGTTGCGGTCGTCGCATCATCCCTGCGGCAGATCAGGCAGCCGGACTGTCAGCGGATGCGACTGTGGCTCTGATTTCTGAAGATCGCCAGCACCTGCTGGCGTTGGCTGAATTTACGGCAGACGGACAGTTGCAGCCGCGAACCGTGTTTCAGCAGGCGGTGGAACAGGCCTGCGGCGTCTGACCGCTGGCTTCCTGTCGACCGCTGAGGTCCTGTCTGACCGCTGGCCTCGTGTGAACTCCAGGCCTCGTGTGAACCACAGGCGTGATGTCAGAGGATGCCCCAGGTGTCGAAGGCTGCGGTGGCCGACATTCCTCCACGAATGGCATCGCGGACGCGATTTTCCGCATGAGCCTTGATCCATGCATCACGCACCACCTGCTGCTCCACATCCTGAGGCACGATGACGATGCCATCTTCATCTGCGGCGATCAGGTCGCCGGGGGAACAGGTGACTCCGTCAAGTTCCACCGGGACATCGACATCGATCACCCGCTGGCGATCACGACTGTCGTAAGGGGAAACGCCACGAGCAAAGACGGGGAATTGCATGTCCCGCATGCGACCGAGGTCACGCACCGCCCCGTCCACAACGACTCCGATGCATCCTGCATTTCGCGAAGCGGTGGTGAGCAGTTCTCCCCAGATTCCGGATCGCATGGACCCGCCTGCACTGCAGACCAGCACATCATCTGTGCGGCAGTTGTCAACCGCCTGCAATTCCAGTTCGTAGGGTGCGGGATCGGAATGTGCCATGTCTGCCCAGAGCGTGGTACGGCAACGCCCGATGAGCAGCGTGTGAGGCATTGTGAGCGGCTGCAACGGCAGTCGGGGCGACTGATGGGTTCGTCCCACCCCATCGAGGGCGTCACAGAGCAATGGTACGCTGAGTACCTCCCGCATCATCTGGAGTGTGATCGTATCGGGGACTTCTGCAGACATGGTATTGTTTCCTGTGACGGGCGAGCCGGGGAATCGCCGGGGATGGGGACGAGCACTGCGGGATGATAGAAAAAAGGCCCCGCTCTGTTGAGCGAGGCCTGTGCAGGTTGTTACTGTCGGAGTGCCCCGGCAGACAGATCAGATGTAGCGATTGATCAGGTTTTCGAGCATTTCCTGACGGCCACTGCTGTTGGCATCGGCATCGCCTTTTTCGAGCATATAAGCTTCGAGTTCTGCGAATCCGACGCTGCCGTTTTCGATCTTTTCGCCGATTCCGGAATCGTAGCTGCTGTAACGCTGCTGAACGAAGTCAGAGAGGATGCCATCCTTTCGGATTGCTGCGGCAGTGCGCAGTCCGCGAGCGAATGCGTCCATACCGCCGATGTGAGCGTGGAACAGATCGATGGGATCGATACTTTCGCGACGAACCTTGGCGTCAAAGTTCGTGCCGCCGGGCTGCAGACCACCCTGCTTCATGATCACCAGCATGATCTGAGTACAGAGGTAGATATCGGTCGGGAACTGGTCTGTGTCCCATCCGAGCAGCAGGTCACCGGTGTTGGCGTCGATGCTTCCCAGTGCGCCCTGAATGGAGGCATATTCCAGTTCATGCATCATCGAGTGTCCTGCCAGGGTGGCATGATTGGTCTCGATGTTGAGTTTGACAATGCCTTCAAGGCCATACTGGCGAACAAAGTTGAGGCAGGCTGCAGCGTCGAAGTCGTACTGATGCTTGGTTGGTTCCTTCGGCTTTGGTTCGAAGAGGAACTGGCCGTCGAAGCCGATGGACTTCGCATAATCCTTTGCCATGTGCATGAAGGCCGCGAGGTGATCCAGTTCGCGTTTCATGTTGGTGTTGTAAAGGTTCATGTAACCTTCACGGCCACCCCAGAAGACATAGTTTTCACCGCCCAGTTCATGGGTGACTTCGATTGCCTTCTTGACCTGTGCCGCCGCGAAGGCGAAGACATCAGCATTCGGGCTGGTGGCAGCCCCATGCATGAAGCGTGGGTTGGTGAACAGGTTTGCTGTTCCCCAGAGCAGGCGAATTCCGGTTGCGTTCTGGGCTTCCTTCAGTCGAGCGACGATGGCGTCAAGATTGCGGTTGGTCTCGGCGAGCGAGGAGCCTTCCGGAGCGACGTCACGATCGTGGAAGCAGTAGAAGGGAGCTCCCAGCTTGGACATGAATTCGAATGCAACGTCCACTCGTTTGAGAGCGTTGTCGACGGAGTTGGATCCGTCATCCCAGGGACGCTGCAGTGTGGCAGCACCGAACGGGTCGGTCCCGTCGCCGCGGAAGGTATGCCAGTAGCAGACAGCAAATCGAAGCCAGTCCTGCATGGAGCGGCCTTCGATAACTTCTTCCGGGTTGTAATGGCGGAAGGCGAGTGGATTGGTGGATTGCGGGCCTTCGTAACCGATGCGGCCGACTTCAGGGAAAAATTCAGACATGTCAGATTGTTCTTTCCAGCAGAAACTTCATTGGACAAGCAGGCTGAATCGAGCAACGCCAGACCGTGCCCGTGAAACCAGTGATTCAGTGTTCAAGACGAGAGATTCAGCGTTCAAGACCAGAGATTCGGGGCCAGATGGTGGCAGACCAGGCCTGCGATCCGGGTTGGGCTGCACATGCTGTTCGAGCGAATTTCCCGGAAGCATCGCGAAGCTGCTGAAGCAGGTTTCGCCATCTCTGCGCAGTACCTGAACCCTGGATGTTAGCAGAGCTTTCGGCCTTGTGCAGCTGTGCGACTGAGGTGGAATGGGGATAAACAGGTCCATCACCGAAAGCGAGAGAACGCTCCCGAAACAGAATCACAAGTGCGGAATCCCTGAGGAATTCCGTGGTGGGTGAATTCTCAATCGCTGTGGAATCCGTCATAGTCCGGCGAGTCGCTGTGTCATCGAACTGCAGCTGCCGGGCCACGAGCTGATCCGGGAAGCCGCAATCTGCACGGCAATTTTCAGGAGCAGCATCAGCTCCATCCCATCCAACCTGTCCCGGCTGTTCGTGCGGTCTTCGCTGTCAGTCCGGGGACTCCTTCAGGAATCTGACATGAGTTTCTGTGATCGCCGGGTAGCGGTTCTGACGTTAGCGGTTTTGTTTCTGCAGGCTGTGCCCGGACAGGCGCAGGATGGCGAAGCGCCGCTGAAGCTGGAAAGTACAAAGGCAAAGGCAAGCTACGGCATCGGCTTCAATATCGGCTCCAGCATCAAGCGTGAAGGTCTTGATCT
This sequence comes from Planctomycetaceae bacterium, assembly GCA_023260695.1. Taxonomy (GTDB): domain Bacteria; phylum Planctomycetota; class Planctomycetia; order Planctomycetales; family Planctomycetaceae; genus SXXK01. Next base: position 2,937 of record JALQUR010000562.1, on the reverse strand, counting down.
GGATCTGAAGATTCTGGCTGCGGGCATTGCCGCCGCGATGAATGGTGAAGAGCCGGCACTGACTCCGGAAATCGTTCAGGCCGCCATGCAGGAACTGGCAGAGATGAAAGCGGCAAAGAAGCTGGACGACAACAAGGCCTATCTGGCAGAGAATGCGAAGAAGGAAGGTGTCAAGGTCACTGATTCCGGACTGCAGTATCTGGTCATCAAGGAAGGCAAGGGAGAATCTCCCACGACCAGCAGCAACGTCAAGACGCACTATCGCGGCAAACTGCTCGACGGCACAGTGTTTGATCAGTCTTACGACGGCAAGGAGCCAACTGATGCGGACGAGCCGGTTGGCTTTGGTGTGACTCAGGTGATCCGCGGCTGGACGGAAGCGCTGCAGCTGATGAAGCCAGGTGCTCACTATCGTCTGTTCATCCCCAGTGAACTGGCTTATGGGGAACGCGGCAGCCGAGGGGCGATTGGCCCGAATGAAGTACTGATCTTTGAGATCTATCTGCTGGAAAGCACCAACTGAGGTCACTTCAGCCAGATCTGACATGAACCCGACGAAGCAATTCGTCGGGTTTTTTGATGGCTGAAGCACATCGTTATGGTCGCAGGCAGCGGCCGACTTTGTCATTATTTGCGGATCTGTTCAGTTGCACTGAACAGTCTGCTGAGTTCCGAGCACACCAGGGGAGGGGCCGGACAGGTAATTCAGAACCCAAAGGTCTGCACCATTCATTCAGAGACCTCCACTCAGATCTGCAAATAAGGGAGAAGCAAGATGGCGATAGCGGAAAGCAGTGTCGTGGAAACCCCACAGATTCGTCAGACGGGGATTCTGGTCGGTGATGAGTTTCGGTCATCAGTAAGCGGTAAGACCTTTGCAACGGTCAACCCGGCGACGGAAGAAGTGATCTGTGAAGTGGCCGAGGGTGATGCCGAAGATGTTGATCTGGCCGTTCGTGCTGCTCGACAGGCATTTGACAGCGGGCCGTGGTCTCGGATGGACGCGCGAGATCGAGGCCTGCTGCTGATCCGTCTGGCCGATCTGCTGGAAGCCAACTTTGATGAGCTGACTGCTCTGGAAACACTCGATAACGGCAAGCCGATTGCTGATGCCCGGGCTGCGGATCTGCCGCTGGTGATCGACTGCCTGCGCTACTACGGTGGCTGGGCCGACAAGATTCAGGGCCAGACAATTCCGATCCGGGGCGACAATTTCTGTTACACGCGTCGGGAGCCGGTGGGGGTCTGCGGTCAGATCATTCCGTGGAACTTTCCGATGCTGATGGTGGCATGGAAGTGGGGCCCTGCTCTGGCGGCAGGGAATACAATTGTAATGAAGCCGGCGGAGCAGACACCGCTGACCTGCCTGCGAATGGCAGAGCTGGCTCTGGAAGCCGGATTTCCGCCTGGTGTCATCAACGTAGTTCCCGGCTACGGTCCCACGGCCGGGGCTGCTCTGGTGCGACATCCGCTGGTGGACAAGATTGCCTTTACGGGCGAGGGAACAACGGCTCAGATCATCATGGCAGAGGCGGCAAAGACGCTGAAGCGAGTGACGTTTGAACTGGGCGGCAAGAGTCCGAACATCGTCTTTGCTGATGCGGATCTGGATGCTGCAGTGGCTGGTGCGGAATTTGGTCTGTTCTTCAATCAGGGCCAGTGCTGTTGTGCCGGCAGCCGCCTGTTTGTGGAAGAGTCCGTGCACGATGAATTTGTTGAAAAGGTAGTCGCTCAGGCGAAGCAGCGTCGTCTGGGAAACCCCTTCGATCGCAATACCAGCCAGGGGCCGCAGGTCGACAAGGCGCAGTTTGACAAGATTCTTGGCTATATCGCGCGTGGCAGCGAACAGGGGGCCAGCTGTCTGACCGGTGGCGGTCGGTACGGAGACAAGGGCTACTTTGTTGAGCCGACCGTGTTCACCGGCGTGCAGGACGACATGGATATTGCTCAGGATGAAATCTTTGGTCCGGTGATGAGTATTCTGAAATTCCGGGACGAAGCTGAGGTGCTGCAGCGTGCCAACAACACAAATTATGGGCTGGCGGCTGCGGTATGGACGGGAGACGTCGGTCGTGCTCACCGACTGGCTCATGATCTGCGTGCCGGGACTGTCTGGATCAACTGCTACGACGTGTTCGACGCAGCAGCTCCGTTTGGTGGCTTCAAGATGAGTGGTCTGGGGCGGGAACTGGGTGAGGCGGGACTGGCGTCCTACACCGAGCTCAAGACGGTCACCATGCCACTTGGACGTTCCTGAGAATCATCGCTGCCTGTGACCGGGAAGGAGCAGTTCTTTCCCGGTCCTCGGCGGCTGATTCTGAGCCGCAGCCGGTCCGCAGCGGGGCGTGTGGCCACTCGACGCACGACTGTCATCGCATCTGCTGACGGTGTTTCGGCCAGCTGTGACGCATTGTCGAATCAACAAGCTTGCGCTCAGTCGTCTGTCGGGTCGACTCCGAAGTAGGTCCTCAGGAACTGGCGGCGGTCGTCGCTGTGAATGTACTGCACGAGGGCGTACAGCCGTTTCTGGTCATTCAGCAACTGGGCAGCGCGGAGTTCCTGATCAGCCAGTGGTGCGGGCAGATCTCCCGCAAGCTCCAGTGTCTCAAGATTGTGTTCATCCTCGATGACTCCGTAGCGCTGCAGCAGGGAAAGCACAGTCTCAATGCGGCGGTCATGGCGATTGCGATCGCAGAGTCGTTCCCGCAGCCAGTCGATCCCGAAGGCGCGGACCTGTTCGGTGCTGTGTGTGAGCAGGTGCCAGGCACGCTGAAAGAACTCCGCATCGGGATTGGACCAGCGAATGAATTCCATCTGAGTATTCAGATCTCGTTCGTCATAAAGCAGGACACATTCTGAGGGCAGGCCATCCCGCCCTGCTCTGCCGATCTCCTGGTAGAGTGATTCGAGCGATCCCGGGACATCGGCGTGCACGAC
>JALQUR010000524.1 GCA_023260695.1 Planctomycetaceae bacterium | reverse complement strand
GCGGCACTGCGCTCCCTGGTCCGGCCTGCACCTGCAGCAGGAGCGACTGGATCCCCGCGTGCGCCAGGATGACGGAGTATCGTCGGTTGCCCATGCATCGTTCACCACATCCATTCGCCCAGCGAGGCGAATTGCATCCTCCAACCACCGCCGCAGGCGGACCGGATGCAACCGATCCGGTTGCCCGGGCCGAGCGAAAGCGAAGATCCGGCAAAGCGTCGCTGCGCTCCCCGGTCCGGCCTACAGGCGCTCGCGGCACTGCGTTCCCTGGTCCGGCCTGCAATAAAAAGTGGCATGCTGATACATGATCGCCCTTGCTCTCGATCCTCTGCCGCAATCCGACGGCGGCATCCATCGTTGACGGTGGGGGCGGCGGATACGACTGTGTGGGGTCGGCAGAATATCGCGTGTCTTCCAGACTTTCCGAATGCTCATTGGTGAATCCCCCACGGCAAAACTTGTGACAGGCCTTCAGCAGCAGTCCAAAGTGCGGTGGCGAATCCAGAGCGTCAGAGCAATAATGCGGCGATCAACTGTCTTTCCTTGTTCCATAAAGCCGTCAACAATGTCTCGTCTGGATCTGCTTGACGAACTGCAATCGCTGGCACGTCTGATTCTGCCGGACGTTCTCGCGCTGTCACCTGATGATCCGCTCAAGGTGTGGTTTGAGATCCAGCTGCATGACCTTGCTTCCGTTCCAGAAAATGAACAGCTGAGCCTGGCGGATGCGAATGAGCGTCTGCATGCACTGAAGCATCTGCAATATCTGGTGCAACGCCGCGGCACTTCGGATGGATCATCTTTCGGCGAAAGCGATCGCAGCGACAACTTGGATGCGCAGAACAGCGTCATGCCCCAGTACACGGCCACTCCCTTTCAGGTCCAGCAGAGAACGCGGCAGCTCCATTTCACGATCGAACCGTCACTCCGCTACGATCCTCCGGCAGAGATGCGTCGCTTTGATCCCGTCAGCCCCACGGCAAAAATCGTGGGCTATCTTCGGGGTCTGGACCAGACGCTCAACCTGGACCACGCCACAACATTTCGCCACGAAGGGAAACAGTTGCTGGATGACCTTCAGATTCAGAATCCCAGGACACACTCCAGCCTGGCAGTGCTGTTTCAAAGTCGCTACCACGCAATCAACGCGATGCTGGCTCGGAATCAGCCGCCCCAGATCATCGAATTTGCCGCTGGAATATCTCCGCGAGGCCTGCAATGGGCCGGCAGCAGTCGCGGAACCATATTTGTGGAATCCGATCTGCCACAACTGATGTCGCATAAATCGCGGCTGATTCACAATTCGCTGCTGATTCAGAAACGGCAGCTACAGGGATTTCTGCACTGCTGCGGCGCAGACGTACTGGATTCCAACAGCATCCAGAACTGTATTTCGGTCATTGACGACGAATCATCATTTGCCCTGGTAACAGAAGGCCTGTTGCTGTATTTCACCGCAGCTGAGATGCATCAGTTGTTCCAGAATTTCAGCGAAGTGCTGCATCGATACCCGGATGCAATCTGGATCACGG